>JBAPYB010000298.1:0-16050 GCA_049284515.1 Thermoanaerobaculia bacterium | reverse complement strand
ACTCGGGATGCAGCCGCTGGAGGGCACGGTGGGCGGCCCGCACCCGCGGCGCGCGCGAAGCGCCGAAGCTGCGCTGGCCGGCGTGGAAGATGAAGGTGGCGTCGTCCAGCACGTTGAGGAAACCCGCCTTGAGTGCCCGGAAGCAGAATTCGCTCTCCTCGCCATAGCCGAGACCAAAGCGCGCCTCGTCGAAGAGACCCAGCCGGTTCAGAGCTTTCCTCTTGGTGTAAAGGCAGACGCCGACGCCGGTCGGCAGGCGCGGGCGCTCACGAGTCGACACCTTCTCGACCAGGGCGGCGAAGCCGTCGACCGTCCAGCCGGCGGGCAGGGCGTTGACCTCGGCGCCGCGAGGGAGGGAAGCGATAGTGGCATTATTGGAAAACGGCGTCACCGTGGCGATGGCAGGATCGGAGTAGGCGGCCTCCTGGAGCTTCTCCAGCCAGCCGGCGGTCACTTCGGTGTCGCTGTTCAGGAGGATCACGTCGCGGTTTGAAGCCGCCATGCCGCGCATCCCGAGATTGACGCTGGCGACGAAGCCGCAGCGGGACGGGTTGCGGAGGATCAGGGTCTGCGCCGACGTTGCCTCCGCGCTCCCCCGCCCGAAGACCCTCACCCCTGACCCCTCTCCCGCCCCCTCCCACTCCCCACCCCGGGAGAGGGGAACCCGGTTGGAGCGATCTTGCTTTTCGTCCTTGGGGTCCTTGCTGTCCCTTTCGTCCTTTCTTGGCTTGTCTCCCTCTTCTCCCGGTGAGGGGGGTGGTGAGGGGGCGGGAGAAGAGGGCCGGGGTGATGAGGGTCTGCGGGTGGCCCTACCGTGAGGATCCTCATCGTCCGCACCAGCGCGATGGGGGACGTCGTCCACGCCCTGCCGGTGCTCACGGCGCTGCGCCGGCACCTGCCCGAGGCCAAGATCGGCTGGGTGGTGGAGGAGGCCATGGCTCCCCTTCTCCAGGGCCATCCCGACCTCGACGAGCTGCTGGTGGTGCGGCTGCGCCGTTGGCGCCAGTACCGCCGGTCGCTGGCCGCTCAATCCTTCAGCGAGACGCGGTCTTTCCTATCCTCGCTCAACCGCTTCGCCCCCGACGTGGTGCTGGACCTGATGGGCAACCACAAGGCCGGAATCATCTCCGCCCTCTCTCTCGCCGACCGGCGGATCGGCTTCGCCCGGACCTCCCGGCGCGAGCCGTCGAGCGCGATCTGGATCAGCCAGCCGGTGGTGCCCCGGGGAATCCACGCCGTGGACAGGATGCTCTCGCTCCTCGACGCCCTGGGCCTGCCGTCCGAGCCGGCGGACTTCGGTCCGGAGAAGCTCTTCCGGGAGGGGACGGCGGCCAGCCCCGAGGAAAGGCCGTTCGTCCTCCTCCATCCCGGAGCCGGCTGGGGCAACAAGCAGTACCCGCCAGCCTGGTGGGGCGAGGCGGCCCGGCGGCTTCACGCCGCGGCGGGAGTCTCCACCAGGGTGGCGGTGGCCCGCGGCGAGGAGGATCTGGCCGCCGGAGTCCAGGCGGCGGGAGGCGAAGCGGTCCGCCTCGTGCCCGCCCCGGACCTGCCCACTCTCGCGGCGATTCTTCGCGGCGCACGGCTGGTACTGGGCGGCGACTCCGGCCCCACCCACCTCGCCCACGCCCTGGGCGCCCCGGTGCTGATGCTGATGGGGCCCACGGACCCCCAGGCCAGCGGCCCCTACGGCGCCCCCGAGCGGGCCCTCTTCCGCCGGCTGCCGTGCAGCTTCTGCCAGCAGCGCCTGGCGGAAACCAAGGCCTGCCTGCTGGAAATCCCACCGCGCCGGGTGGCGGAGCGGGCGGCGGAAATGCTGAGAGATACGACATAGTTGCATCCCCATGTACCTCTGCGTTGACCCTTTTTCCGAGGGACTGATAGACTCCGGTGCGGTTTCTTACAGACTCTAGGGGAAATCTCTCCCTACTGCTGCAACGGGCCTCGAACGGGCTCGACAAGGTACTCGCATGGCACAACCGGAGCCGCTACGCCGATCGCAAGCTGCAATGCAGGTCCCCGACAAGCTCGGGGAGCTGCTGATGCGGACCGGCAAGATCAACCAGACGCAGCTCAACGAGGCGCTCGGCCTGCAGAAAGAGCAGGGCGGGCGGCTCGGCACCAACCTCGTCAAGCTCGGGTACCTGACCGAGAAAGAGCTCGTCGATTCTCTGGCCCAGCACTTCCGGGTGCCTGCGGTCGACCTCAGCGGCATGGAGGTCGACGAAGCGGTGATCAAGATCATCCCCGCCGACATCGCCCGCAAATACACCATCCTGCCGGTCAGCAAGTCGGGCGCCACGGTGACGGTGGCGATGATCGATCCCACCAACGTCTTCGCGATGGACGACGTGAAGTTCATGACCGGCTACAAGGTGGAGCCGGTCGTGGCCTCGGAGACGGCGATCCGGGTCTCCATCGACCGCTACTACGGCTCGACCCATGCCATCGAGCTGAAGAAGGTCATGTCGGACCTGTCGGAGGAGGGCAGCGCCAGCGATCTCGAGGTGCTGGAAGACGAAGAGGACCTCGACCTTGCGGCGCTCGAAGAGGAGTCCGAACAGGCGCCGGTCGTCAAGCTGGTGAACCTGGTGCTGACCGACGCCATCAAGCGCGGCGCCTCGGACATCCACATCGAGCCCTATGAGAAGGAATACCGGGTGCGCTACCGCATCGACGGCATCCTCTACGAGATGATGCATCCGCCACTCAAGCTGCGGGAGGCCATCACCAGCCGCTGCAAGATCATGGCGCGGCTCGACATCGCCGAGAAGCGGCTGCCCCAGGACGGCCGCATCAAGATCAAGACCAAGATCTCCGGCCGCAGCAAGGACCTCGACTACCGCGTCTCCGTGCTGCCGACGCTGTTCGGCGAGAAGATCGTCATGCGCTTGCTCGACAAGGACAAGCTCATGCTCGACATGGGGAGGCTGGGCTTCGAGCCGGAATCGTTGCGCAAGTTCGAGGCGGCGATCCTGAAGCCGTACGGCATGGTGCTGGTCACCGGCCCCACGGGCTCCGGCAAGACGAACACGCTCTACTCGGCGCTGCAGCGCATCAACACCCCGGAGGTCAACATCATGACCGCCGAGGACCCGGTGGAGTTCAACCTCTCCGGCATCAACCAGGTGCAGACGCGCGAGCAGATCGGCCTCAACTTCGCGGCGGCCTTGCGCTCCTTCCTGCGCCAGGACCCGAACATCATCCTGGTGGGCGAGGTCCGCGACTTCGAGACCGCCGAGGTGGCGATCAAGGCCGCCATGACGGGCCATCTCGTGCTCTCGACGCTCCACACCAACGACGCGCCGTCGTCGATCAGCCGCCTGATGAACATGGGCATCGAGCCCTTCCTGGTCGCCACCTCGGTGCACATGATCGTGGCCCAGCGCCTGGTGCGCCGCATCTGCACCTTCTGCAAGGAGCCTCTCGACGTGCCGCCGGCGGCGCTCGTCCAGGCCGGCTTCTCCGAGCACGAGTCGCGCACGCTCAAGCTGTTCAAGGGGCGCGGCTGCGACCGTTGCAGCAACACCGGCTATAAGGGGCGGGTCGGCCTCTACGAGGTGCTGGAGGTCGAGGACGAGATGCGGGAGATGATCCTCTCCGGCGGTAGCGCCTTCGAGCTGCGGCAGAAAGCCATCCAGAACGGCATGATGACCCTGCGCGGCAGCGGCCTGCAGAAGATCCGCGACGGCATGACCACGCTCGACGAGGTGGTGCGGGAGACCGTGCTGTAGGGTGGCTCCGAACCCTTGGATCTCCCCGTCCTCGTCTCCGCCGACGGCCCGGTCCGGATCTTCCGGCTGAACCGGCCGGCGGCGCGCAACGCGATCGATGCGCGGACGGCCCGCCTGCTGCGCGAGGTCTGGCAATCCTTCGAGGCCGACCCCGGGGCGCGGGTCGGCGTCCTCACCGGCGGCGACCATGTCTTCTGTGCCGGGGCGGACCTCAAGGACCTCGACGTCCTGGCCGACGAGGTGGAAGGCGAGCACGGCCCCCTCGGCTTCACCCGGCTCGCCGTCTCCAAGCCCACGATCGCCGCCGTCGCCGGCTACTGCGTGGCCGGCGGGCTCGAGCTCGCCTGCTGGTGCGACCTGCGGATCGCCGACGAGACGGCCGTCTTCGGCTGCTTCGAGCGGCGCTTCGGCGTCCCCCTGGTCGACGGCGGCACCCAGCGCCTGCCGCGCATCGTCGGCCTCGGCCGGGCGCTGGAGATGATCCTCACCGGCCGGCCTGTCCGGGCCCATGAGGCGCGGGCCATGGGGCTGGTCAACGAGGTGGTGCCGGAAGGGCAAGCCCTGCGCCGGGCATTGGAGCTCGCTCACGCCATGGCCGCCTTCCCGCAGGCGGCGCTGCGCAACGATCGCCTGGCCGTTTACGAGGGAATGGGGCTGCCCTTGTCCGAGGGCCTCAAGGCGGAGGCCCGGCTCGGGGCCGAGACGCTGGCGAGCGGCGAGGCTGGTACCGGAGCCCGCTCCTTCGAGATGGGCAAGGGGCGCGGCGGGGCCTTCGAGTAGGCCGCAGCCAAAACCGTCGCCGCCAGCAGCAGGAACGCGATCCACAGCAGGTCCGCCAGCAGGAGGTGGACGACCTGCAGCCACACCGGCGCCAGCAGACCGACGTTCAGCAGGCCCGCCAGGATCTGGAGGAAGACGAGCCCGCAGGTCCAGCGGGCGAGACGCTCCGCCGCGGGTGAGCCGGCATCGCGCATCCGAAAGGCGAGGACGAAGGTGAGGAGCGCCACGGCGACGGCGATCCCGGGATGGAAGATCCGCAGCCGGATCAGCAGGTGACCCGTGGGCGAGAGGTCCGCCGCCAGGGCTCCTTGCAGGGAGGCCGCCGGGTACAGCGTGTCCCCCAGGGCGGCCACGGCGCCGCTGACGCTGGAGATCAGGATTCCCAGCAAGGCAAGGACGATGCCGCCCCCCAGGGCCCCCTGGCCGCGGACGCGAAACGGCGCTCCGCCACTGGCGAAGTGGGCGGTGAGCGTCATGGCGCCGAGGAGCAGGAAGGTGTTGACCAGGTGGGTCGCCATGAACATCGCCCGCGCCATGGACTCGTTGCCGGCCACCAGCCGGAAGAGGACGAGCCCCGCCCCCACCGCCGCCTCGCTGAGCATGAACCCCAACGAGAACAGCGCCGCCTTCCGGGCGCCGTGCCCCTTCGGCCGGGCGCGGAAGGCCCAGACGGCGAGCCCCACCACCAGCACCAGGGCGATGCCGCTGGTGAGCCGGTGGGAGAGCTCGATGATCGTCTCGATCTTCGGCGCCCGCTGGACGATCACCCCGTTGCACAGCGGCCAGTGCGCGCCACACCCCGCCCCGGAGCCCGTGGCCCGCACGATAGAACCCCAGAGGATGACGGCGACGTTGTAGGACAGGGTGAGCCAGGCGTAGCGGGCGAAGCGGTCCATGGGGGCGATGATATCTCCTCAGACGCGGGCTTGGCACGTAGTGTAGAGTAGTTACAGGCACCGGGAGCGACACCCCCCGGCGCAGGACGGAAAGCCATGATCGAGAGCCTGTCCATCCGGAACTTCAAGGTACTGCGGGAGGTCGACCTCGAGCTAAAGCCGCTGACGGTGATCGTCGGGCCGAATGCTTCTGGGAAAAGCTCGATCCTACAGGCCATCTCGCTTTGTACGAGCACACAGACGATTCCGAGCCGCGACGAACTTAACCTTCTGCGAAGTCGTACCTCTCAGAAAGAACCGAGTATCACTGCTAGGATCGACGGAGCTGATATTGCAATTCCACTTGAGCTTAATTCTTCCTCGGTGTCAGTAAATCGGTTTATAGCGCTCACGTCCGATGCGGATGGCCCGGATGATCCAGGAATGAAGAGGTGGAAGAGCGTTCTCCTCGACCTGGATCCTCGCAAGCTGGCAACTCCGTCCTATCCAAAAGACGTATCTCTTAGTCTGCCTAGTGACGGCGAAGGGCTCTCCTCAATCCTGGCAGGGCTCCAACTCGAGCGGCCTGAACGATTCTCTCAAATCGTCGAAAGCCTACGAACGGTGGTGCCCAACCTGCGTGGAGTCCGAATCGGGCGAGTCCTTCTGAAGCCAGAGACAGTAGGCCACGAAATTCTTTTTGACATGCTGGGAGCCGAAGGCATCCCAGCAAGATCCGCCAGCCACGGGACTCTTTTGACGCTTGGAGTCCTTACAGCCTTGTCACTGAATGATGGTCCTCAAGTAGTTCTCATCGACGATCTGGAGAGAGGGCTTCACCCGAAAGCCATGTCAAACTTCGTTCAGCAGCTTCGCGGGATTCAGAACCCGAACCTCCAGATTGTAGCCACCAGCCACTCTCCCTACCTCATCGACTGTGTGGAAGCGGACGAAGTCCTGCTCACCTCATTGGACGAAGACGGCTACGCCATCGTGCGGCCTCTGACCGATCATCCAGATTACGCAGAGTGGAAAGGCTTCATGGAGGCCGGCGAATTTTGGAGCAGCGTCGGTGAGGATTGGATTACCCGGGAGAAAAAGGCAACGGCTTGATGAGCTCAGCCGCCGCCTTCACCTTTGCCGTCGTCTGCGAGGCTCCGGACGACCGGCGCATGACCACCGCTCTCGCGGATCGGATCCTCTGTGGAGAGGTCGATTGGATCGAATCCGAAAGCCTCGAGCTGCATCGAAAATGGCGGGGCCTTGAAGAGGAAGACAGCCATCTCGAGTGGCATTGGGTCAGCAAGCTCGCCAAACAGCTCAACATCAGAGCCCATGGGCACTTTCGGGACGAGCCGGGCACCTTGGACGCGGCCATGGCTCGGAAAGCCCTCCTCCTTCTTACTGGAGCACGCAGACGTCCCGACGCGGTGATCCTCTCCCGGGACACAGACGGGAGAGAGGCGCGCCGGCAGGGCTTGAGCCAGGCGCGAGACGCCTCGCCCTGGCCGTTCGAGGTCGTGCTCGCCGTCGCTCATACCAAGATGGAATGTTGGGTGCTTGCCGGATTCGATCCTGAGTCTGCCGCCGAGGAGGCCGCCCTTGCTGAATTGAAGCGCGAGCTTGGCTTCGATCCCAGGGTCCATGCAGAGGGCCTCACGGCGGCTGAGCCTCGCGCGCTAAGAAACGCAAAGCGCATCCTGGAGCGCCTCATCGCCAGGAATCGGGACCGGGAGGAGGCCTGCTGGATCTCCAGTGACCTGGAGACTCTGAGGAATCGAGGAAGCCTTTCGGGCCTTACCGACTACCTCGACGAAATCCGCGACCGTCTGGTGCCTTTGTTCAAGCGTCCTGGTCCTGCTTGAGGGCGCACCTGGGCCCCCTACCTCCGCCGCAACCCCGCATTCCGCCGCCGTTCCTCCTCCTTCCTCTTCTTCGAAGCCGCCCAGGAGCAGATGGGGCAGGCGTCAAGGTCGTGGTAGAGGGCCGGGCAGTATTGGCGGCCGAAGTAGATGATCTGGAGGTGGACCTTCCCCCAGGTCTCCTCGGGGAAGACTTTCTTCAAGTCGCGCTCCGTCTGCTCCACGTTCTTGCCGCTGGAGAGACCCCAGCGGGCGGAGAGCCGGTGGATGTGGGTGTCCACGGCAAAGGTGGCGTTGCCGAAGCCCTGGTTGAGGACGACCGAGGCGGTCTTGTGGCCCACGCCGGGGAGGGCCTCGAGCTCGTGGAGGGTCCGCGGCACCTCGCCGCCGTGCTCGGCGACCAGGATCTCGGAGAGCCGCTTCAGGTTCCGGGCCTTGGTTTCCGAAAGACCGATGCGGCGGATGAGCCCCTTGATCTCTTCCACCGGCAACGCCGCCAGCGCCGCGGGCGTCGCGGCGCGCGCGAAGAGGGCGGGCGTCACCTCGTTGACCAGCTTGTCCGTGGTCTGCGCCGAGAGCACCACCGCCACCAGGAGCGTGAACGGGTCCCGGTGCTGCAAGGGAATGTCCACGGCCGGGAAGAGGCGGTCGAGGATTTCGGCGATGCGCCGGGCTTTCTCTTTCTTCGTCATGATTTTCCGTCTTGTGGATCTTATCGCGTCCAGGAGCAGGATCGGGATCGGCGCGCGGGCTTGCAATTCAGAGCAGAAGGCGCATACTTCTCCCAGCGAACCCGTTTCTCGTCCACACAGGGAAGGTCCACGATGAAGGTCTGTCCGGACTGCAGCACCACGTATCCCGACGAGTTCCTCTTCTGTCCCATGGACGCGAAAGCGCTCCTCCAATTCCAGACAGCGGCCCGCGAAGCGGCCTCGGATCTTCGGGAACCGGCGCGGGAACGAGCGTCGGGAGCTCTCGACGACCACGAATCGCCGGGCCCTGCCACCGCCCTGTCGCCGCTCCCGGCCGATCCCAAGCCGGAGGCCCTCCAGGCAGGCGCCATCCTCCGCGGCCGCTATGAGCTGAAGCGACGGCTGGGCGGCGGCGCCCTGGGCGAGGTGTTCGAGGCGTTGGATCTCGAAGGCCAGAGCCGCTGGGCGATCAAGGTCCTGCACCGCGACCGGCTGCAGGACGATCTTCCGCCGGGCCGCTTCACCCGCCTGGCCGAGCCCCTGACCATACTGCGGCACCCGGGCCTCGCCGCCGTGCGCGAGGTGGGAGAGGCCGAGGACGGCTCGCCGTTCCTCGTCATGGAATGGGTGCGCGGCACGGATCCCTTCGAGCTGACGCATCCGATGCCGCTCGATCTGGTCTGCTCGCTCGGCAGCGAGGTGGCGCAGGCCCTGGCGGCCCTTCATGCGTTCGGTACCACCCACGGCGACCTCAAGCCGCGGCACATCGTCCTCACCCCGGAGGGGCGCTGGAAGTTGCTGGACGCCGGACTGGCGCCGATCCTGGAGGGCCTGGCCCGGCCGGAGACGGCGGCCGGCACGCCGGGATACGTGGCGCCCGAGCGTGTGCAAGGCGGCCCCTGGGCGGATCCGCGCTCCGATCTCTATTCTCTGGGCGTGGTGCTCCACGAGCTTCTGGCCGGCCGATTGCCGGCGGCGGAACGGCCCGCCATCTCCGTGCTTCGCGCCGGTCCCCGGATTCCGGAGAGCCTTCAGCGGCTCGTCCTCGCGCTGCTGACTCCCGACCTCGAAGCGCGGCCGGAGAGCGCCAGCGAAGTGGCTGCGGTGCTGGCCGCGGTGAGGGAGGAGATCTCCATCCAGCCGGCCGTGGCAATCCCCCCGCCGGAGAGGCCCTATACCCGGCGGGCGTCCCCCTGGCCTTTGGCGCAGCTCTTCAGCCGCCGGCTCGAAGTGAAGGGAAGGGCCGTCGGCTGCGTGGCTTTCTCACCCGACGGCCAGGTGCTGGCGGGCGCCGGCGTCGACGGCGTCGTGCGGCTTTGGTGCCCGGGAGAAGATCAGCCACCGTCCGAGCTGACCGGCCACGACGGGCCGGTCTACGCCGTGGCCTTCTCTCCGGCAGCCTCCCTGCTGGCGAGCGGCGGTCGCGACGGCACCGTGCGTCTGTGGGACCCGCGCACGGGCCGCCTGCTCACGACTCTCGCCGGCCACACGGGTGCGGTGCGCACGGTGGCCTTCTCCCGCGACGGGCGGACTCTGGTGACGAGCGGCTCGGGCCAGGACGTAAGGATCTGGGACACCGCCACCGGCCAGCCGCGGCGGACGATCGGCAGCACCGAGCCGGTGACTGCCGCCAGCCTCTCGCCCGGAGGCCGCGAGGTCGTCTATGGCACCGACCACGGAGTGCTGGAGATCGTCGATCTCGAGACCCTGCGCACCCGGATCAGCTTCCAGGCTCACCGGGAGCCCGTGACCGCCGTCGTCGTCTCGCCGGACGGCGCCCTGGTGGCAAGCGCCGGCGTCGACCGCACCTTGCGGATCTGGAGCGCCGAGACGGGCGAGCGCACCGCCGTCCTCACCGGTCAGCCGCAAGCCGTCTCCGCCCTGGCTTTCCACCCCGCCGGCACGCCCCTCGCGAGTGCCGGGCTGGAGAGCGCCGTGCGGCTCTGGGAGCCGGCGACCGGCAAGCTCCTGAGCACCCTGCCCACCAACGCCTCCTGCGTCACCTCGGTGGCTTTCTCCCCCGCAGGGGATGCGCTGGCCGCCGGGACGGACCAGCCGTCCGTGGAGATCTGGGGAGCGGCTTGAGCTCTACGCGGGGCTCAGGGCCGGCTGCGCGGCAATCTTCTGGAACATCCCCGGCGTGTAGGCCGTGATCTTTCCCGTGAAGGCGGAGGCGGCGACGGTGAGGGGCGAGGCGAGCCAGAGCTTGCCGGGGCCGGAGCGGCCTTTGTAGTTGCGGTTGATGGCGCTGACGGTGACCTCGTCGGGGGTCTCCGAAACGCCCGGACCGCAGCCGATGCAGGCGCCGCAGCCGGGGTGGATGAGCTGCACGCCCGCCCGCACGAAGGTGTCGGCGAGGCCGTTCTGCCAGATGAACCGCTCCACCGCCTGCGAGCCGCACTGGATCATGAAACGCACGCCGGGCGCCACCTTGAGGCCGGCGTCCACCGCCTCCTTGACCACCTGGTGATAGAAGATCAGGTCGTCGATCTTCCCCGCCGTGCAGGAGCCGCCGTAGGCGATGTCGATCTTCACGTCGCCGATCCCGTCGATCCAGGCGCCGTTCGTGGGATCGGAGGGGACGCCGTGGTCCGGATCGCCCGGGTGGGCCACCATGGGGCGCAAGGAAGAAAGGTCGATCGTGTGGGTGCCGCCCGCGTACTCGGCGCCCTCGTCGGGAGCCACGGCCCGCGTCTTCAGCCTCTCGACGTCCACCCCCGGCCGCCACTCGGCCAGCCAGCGCCAGGTCTCGTCGTCGGCGATGACGATGGCCGTCTTCGCCGCGCACTCGGTCGCCATGTTGGTGAGCGTCGCCCGCTCGTCCATGGAGAGGGTCGCGATGCCGGGGCCGGCGAATTCCATCACCCGGTCGAGCGTGGCCTGCGGGCGGGCGTAGTTCAAGAGGATGTAGAGCATCAGGTCCTTGGCCGTGACGCCCGGTTGGAGCTTGCCCGTCAGCTCGAAGCGGATCGACTCCGGCACCTCGACCTGGGTGAAGCCCTGGTAGATGAGGTCCGCGTACTCGGTGGAGCCGACGCCCCAGGCGAGGGCGTTGTTGACGCCGCCCATGCAGGTGTGGCTGTCCGTCGCCTGGATGAAGTCGCCGGGCTCGATCAACTCCTCGCGGGCGACCTCGTGGCAGATGCCGGGAGAGACGCCGTCCTGGGCCGAGAAGTTGCGCACGCCGGTGTGGGCCTGGAACTCCCGCTGGAGCTGGCGCAGGGTCTCGATCTTGTCGAGGAAGACGCGCATCTTCGGCACCTCGTCGGCATAGATGAGGTGGTCCTCGAAGACGGCGAGCTTGGCCGGGTTCTTCACCTGGTAGTCCGCGCCGTACTCCTGCTCCAGGAAGTAGTGGACCTGGGCGGTGGTGAACTCGTGGGAGTAGCCGCCGTCCACCGCCACCACCACGGCGTCGCCGGGCTTGACGTAGTGCGGTCCCTCGCCGGACATGTGCCGGGCGAGGATCTTCTCCGCCATGGTCATGGGGCGCGGCCCGGTGTGCGGCTTCGGCAGCTCGATCTCGCCGGCGGCGAGCGCCTTGGAAAACGGGAAGAGGCCGCCCTGGCGGATGACGATCTGGGTGATGGGGTCCCAGCCGGCGCAGAGCTCTTCGAGCGGGATGCCCTCGCCCGCCTGCAGCCGGCGGATGACCTCGTGATCGCCCATCAGCACTCCCTGGGAGATGTTGTTGCGGGCGTGGATGGGCGCGAAGGAGGCGGCGATGGCGATGCGGATGCCCGACCACTTCTCCGCCTGCACGGCGGTCTCGCGGGAGCTGCCCACGCCCTTGCGGTAACCGGAGACGATGATCTCGAAGTTGCCGTTGATGAGCGCGTCGCGCTCGAACAGGCGCTTGCCGTCCACGATGAGGCCGGCGTAGGCGTCGCGGGCGATATCCTCCGGCCGGTGGCTGAAACAGACCCAGGCCGGCGTCATGGCGTCGGTGTTGATGTCGTCGAGCAGATCCTCGACCTTGAGGTCCGCCATCCGGAGGTCCAGCTCGCCCTTCAGTTGCCGGCGGATGAGGTCGGGGTCCTTGGTGAGGAACAGCACCCGCTTGCCGGGGGTCAGCCGAATCGTTTCGGGGGGCTTCATCGGGGCTCTCCTCCGCGCTTGGAAGATGAAGGGCTCGTCCGGCCCGTGACGGGCGGGTGACGAGACGCCGACATTCTATCCAACGTGGGGGCTTGGGAGACTATTCTCTCTGGGAACGGGCGCGAGCCCTCTCGCCGCCAGCGGCGATACGCACCCTCACATCTGGCTATTGACTGTTCCTGGACAGTCATTCCAGCGCTTCCCAATGTCCGCCTCGAGGGGGGCCGACGTAGCGAAGCCGTGCCTTCCTCGGAAACCTCCCCGGTGACCGGGCCGGAATACGTGCTGTGCTCAGGCAAGTACGGAAACACGACCCACAAGCCCGTCGAATCGGACCTCAGCTCGGGCTCCGGAGTGCCCGCTTCCCGGCAGGCCTCCAGGATCCGGCTCCTCCAGCACCCTCTCCGGCAGGCGCTGACTTTTCCGCGCCAGGTCGCGAAAGCTTTTCAGTGCCTCGGCATCCAGATCGGTCAGCGTCACTCCCGGCAAGGGCACGCCATCCCAGGTGCGCCCATGCTTGCGTAACAGGAAGCGGTCCAGCGCCGCACCTTTGAGCATCTGGTTGGTGCTTCCGCTTCGGTAGTAATACTCGCCCTTGTAGCTGACTGGATTGGGATAGGGCTCGACGCAAATTTCAAGCAGCTCCTTACCTTGCTCGTGCCGCAGATTCACCTCCACCATGATGCCAAGCAGGTCCCGTACCTTGTTGGGGATCTCTTCCATGAGCCGCTCGGCATCCTCGACGCCCACGGCAACGCCTCGGTCATCGCGCCCGATGATCAGCCTGCCTCCTTCCGCATTGGCGAAGCCGCAGATCCACCGAAGGTAGTCGTCCCGCCAGGAGCTCTTCCACTCGACCTGCTGGTTTTCCTTCATATCAGGCGAATCCTCCCGACCGTGACTCGCCGGAGAAAGGGTTCGGGTCTTGTCTTCGAGAGGATACTCCAACCCGGGGATGCGGTCCGGTCCGGTGGGGCGTAGACGCTCCACGCGGGTCCGACTCTTGTTACAGTAGAAGCCCTGGTTCCTGCGCGCTTCGGCGCCTCGGAGGGACATCATGGCCGGATTGGCAACCGAGCTGTTGTTCGAGATGAGCCTGGCTCTGGAACCGATTCAGGCGGTGGGGGCCACGCCCAACGGAGACCGCCGGATCCGCTACGTCAAGGGCGGAACGTTCTCGGGCCCGAAGCTTCAGGGCGAGGTGCTTCCCGGGGGCGGGGACTGGCTCCTGTTGCGGCCGGACGGAGCGCGGACTCTCGACGTCCGCCTGACGCTCCGCACGGACGACGGCCACCTGATCTATATCGTCTCCCGGGGCATCCTTCACGTCTCTCCCGAGGTCTTCCAACGCCTCGCCGCCGGGGAGGAGGTCGATCCTGCCGAGTACTACTTCCGCACGACGCCCCTCTTCGAGACGGCAGCGGCGAGGCTCGACTGGCTGAACCGAATCGTGGCGGTGAGCGTCGGGAGGCTGTCGGCGACGACGGCAATCCACAGGATCTACGCCATCCTGTAAGAAGAGGGGAGACGATTCCACGAACGGTTGGGGCTGTCAAAGCCTCCTTCGCTTCGGGAGGCTGGCTCGTGGTACGATCATCATCCCATGAAGGAAACCATCTCCACCGATGTCGCGAAGCAGCCCGTCTCAACGAAAAGACGGATGAAGAAGCACATCGTGACTCCTCTCACCGCCGACCAGATCTCCAAGAGGGTGGGAGTGACCAAGAAGGATGCGGCCTTGGTAAGGAAGGTTCTTTTGGAGCTGGGTTATATCCGGAAAGAGGAGCCTGCGAAAAGAGAGACCGCGTCTCCGAGAGCTGAACCAGCCAGAGTCGGCCCCAAGAAGAGCTGACATCTCCTACCGGTCTCCGACCTCTTGGATCTCACCGCCATCCCCCGCGATGAGTCTGTGTTCCTCAACGTTCCGTTCGACGAGAGGTACGGTCCTCTCCTTATTGCTCTTCTCGCCGGGCTAACGGCTCTGGGACGCGATCCTCATTGCGTACTGGAGGTACCGAGCGGCGGCCGGAACCGCCTGGACCGCATCTATGACCTTATCGCCTCTTGTCGCGCGTCCATCCACGACCTGAGCCGGATCTCGGTCTCAGGCCCCATGCGAGTCCCCCGGTTCAACATGCCGTTCGAGTTGGGGCTCGCCTTCGCGATCGCCAAACGACAGAATCACAACTTCTTCGTCTTGGAGGCCAAAACGCATCGGCTACAGGCCACCTTGAGCGACCTCAACGGCCATGATCCGTACATCCATGGCGAAACTCAAGACGGGGTTCTTCGGTGTATCCTCGGCTGTTTCGGGACCCCGTCCCAGCCGACACTTCCGACACTTCGCTCTTTGACCCGCAAGCTCGGCCGTGCGGTCTTCAAGTTGGAGCGTGAGCACGGTGTGCGGCATCCTTTCCATCCCTATTTCTTTCGGCAGGTCGTGAATGCTGCCGTCCAACTCGCCCGTGCTGAAGGTGTAATCGGCTGAGGCTCATCTTCCCGTCCGTGGGAGGCGGCTTTTATCCTCCCATCCCGGCCTTGATCCGCTGCGCCGTGTGGTGGGCGAGGGCCATGATGGTGATCATCGGGTTGACTCCCGAGGAGGCGGGGAAGGCGCTGGCGTCGCCGATGTAGAGGCCGCGCACGCCGAAGACCTGGCCGTTCTCGTCGCAGACGGCGTGGCGCCGGTCGCTCCCCATGCGGCAGGTGCCCAACTGGTGGGCGCTGAAGATGGGCGAGCGGTTGCGGTCCTGGGGGCTCGCGGCGAGGCGGTCGCAGAAGGCGTCGATCGCCGCCGGAGAGAGGCCGGCTCCCCGCCGGAGCTGGTGCGGCCGGCTGTGCAAGGCCAGCAGCTCCAGGGCGCCGGCGGCCCAGTGCAGGCGCGCCGCCGTGGCCACTCCCTGCCGCAGGTGGGCGTGGGCCTCGCGGTCCGGCCGGTACTCGACGATCGGCCGCCCGTCGCGCCCGACGCGGACCCGGCCGCCGGTCCGGTCGCGCACCAGGACGACCCAGGAGCTTTTGTGCGCGCTCCTCTGCATCTCCCGCCGGTGCTCTCTCGCCCCATGCCACGGCGTGGCGAGCGCCAGCAGGCCGAGGTGAGCCGGCACCGCCTCCAGGCGAAAGCCGTAGGCGCCGCCCTGGTGGGCGAAGTCCTCGCACATCACGCTCTGCGGCGGGCCCTTCCAGGACTCGATGCGCTGCTCGTAGAGGCCGGCCACCGAGGTGGCGGGATGGAGATACAAATTGCGCCCCAGCGCCGGCAGGTCGAGACCGGAGCGCAGGAGGAGCGCCGGCGAATGGAGGCTGCCGGCGGCGACCACCACGACGGGAGCGGCGATGCGCACCGGATGGCGCCGGCCGGTCCCCTCCTCGGTCCCGACCGCCTCGACGCCGGTCACCCGGCCGTTCTGCCACAGCACCCGCTCGGCGCGGCAGCGGACGACGATCTCCGCCCCGCCGTCCCGCTGGGCGTCGGCGAGCCAGGTGACGGCCGTGGACTGCTTGGCGCCGAGCCGGCAGCCGAAGGTGCAGTAGCCGCACTGCTCGGGATCGCACCCTCGCGCGTTGCGAGACAGGAGCGTCCAGCCGTGGCCGGTGGCGGTACAGGCTTCGCGCAGCGTCGCGTTGTTGGGGTTGATGACGCTCTCCGCGGTCCCGGCATGGAGCCGCGCCATCACCGCCGCCAGCGACTGCGTGAAGCTCTCCTCGACGAAGTGGCGGCAGCCGGAGCGCTCGGCCCACTCGGCCCGCACCTCGTCCGGCAGAGGGAGCGAGGTCTGCCAGTTGATCGTGGTGC
Source organism: Thermoanaerobaculia bacterium (assembly GCA_049284515.1). GTDB lineage: Bacteria > Acidobacteriota > Thermoanaerobaculia > Multivoradales > UBA5704 > DATARR01. Next base: position 216 of record JBAPYB010000298.1, on the reverse strand, counting down.
CGCCGCCCAGGGCGCCACCGGCAAGGATGGCCATCCCCAAGTCGCTGCTCGCCGTCAAGCCGGCGTCGAGATAGAGGCTCTGGAGACCGGGGAGCTCGAGCTGTTCGAAGTCGGGGGCCTGGAGACCGGCGCCCGCTTCGAGCACGACCACCTTGCGCCCGGCCGCCGCGAGCTCGGCAGCCACCACGCCTCCACCCGCTCCGGAGCCGATCACGC
>JBAPYB010000297.1:0-19837 GCA_049284515.1 Thermoanaerobaculia bacterium | reverse complement strand
GCGACGGCCTGCGAGGCTCCTGGGGAGTTTTCCGGCCGGCGCGCGGCGCGGCGCCGGCGGAGGCGCGCGAGGCGATCACCCGCGTCCAGGTCCTGGAGCGGCTGCCGGGAGCGACGCTGCTGGCCTGCGAGCTCGAGACGGGCCGCCAGCACCAGATCCGCATCCATCTCGCCGAGGCCGGGCATCCCCTGGTGGGGGAGACCCTCTATATCCGTGACTGGCGTGGACCTCTGCTGCCCGCTCCCCGGCCCATGCTCCACGCCTCGGTCCTCGGCTTCGTCCATCCGCGGACGGAGAAGGTGGTGCGCTTCGAGGAACCGCCGCCGGAGGATTTCGCGGCGGTGTTGAAGCGGCTGCGCGGGGGGAAGATCCCGCCCCTCCGGGGCGGACCCTCACTCCCCCAACCCCCTCTCTCCCAGCCTCCCCCCCGCCGGCCGGGAGAGAGGGGGCTTGAAGAAGCGAGGTCTTGCTTTTTCAGACAAACCTCTCCCTCTTCTCCCGGAGGAAGGGGGGGAGGCTGGGAGAAGAGGGCCGGGGTGATGAGGGTCTTGGGTGGGGGGATCTTCCGGTTTGAAACCAACTACCGCAGTCATCGTAGTAGGGGAGGTCTGTTGACCGGAGGTAATCGATGAAGTCATTGCTCCAGGATCTCCGCTATGCCGGCCGTCTGCTGTTGCGCAGCCCCGGGTTCACGCTGCTCGCCGCCATCACCCTGGCGTTGGGAATCGGCGCCAACGCGGCGATCTTCAGCGTCGCCAACGCCGTGCTGCTCAAGCCGCTGCCGTATCCCGACTCCGGCCGGCTGGCGATCGTCTACAGCCAGTTTCCCACCATGGGCTTCGATCACTTCTGGGTCGATCCCGTGGAGTTCACGGAGTACCACGAGCGCAATCAGAGCTTTTCGGACCTGGGGGCCTATCGCCCCACGTTCGCCAACGTGGCGGGCCGGGACGAGCCGGTGCGGGTGCAGGCGGCCGTGGCCTCGGCCGGGCTGCTCAGCGCGTTGGACGTGCGGCCAGAGCTGGGTCACTTCTACACTCCCGCCGAGGATCTGCCCAACGTCGAGAAGGTCGTGGTGCTCAGCGACGCGCTCTGGCGCCGGGCCTTCGGGGCCGACCGCGGCATCCTGGGCCGGCGCATCAAGGTGGACAGCCAGGACCGCACGGTGATCGGCGTCATGCCCCCCGGCTTCACCGTCGGCGACAAGCGGGTGGACGCCTGGATCCCCTTGGCCCTCGATCCGCTCAAACCGGGGAACCGAGGCAACCACTACCTGTGGCTCGTGGGCCGGCTGAAGCCGGGCGTCTCCCTGGAGCAGGCGCGCGGCGAAATGCACGGCCTCCTCGCCCGCTGGCGCCAGGAAGGGCAGAAGATGCACACGCCCAGCCTCAAGGATCATCCCTTCGTCATCCAGCCGTTGCAGGACGACCTGGTGGGCTCGGTGCGGCCGAAGATCAGCATGCTCATGGGGGCGGTGGGGCTGGTGCTGCTCATCAGTTGCGTCAACGTTGCCAATCTGTTGCTGGCGCGGGCCGAGGCGCGACAGAAAGAGATCGCCATCCGCACGGCGCTGGGAGCCGACCGCTCCCGGCTGGTGCGCCAGTTCCTTACGGAGAGCGTGCTGCTGTCGCTGATCGGCGGCATCCTGGGGCTGGTGCTGGCGTACGGAGGAGTGAAGGCGATCGTCGCCGCCAACGCCGAGAGCCTGCCGCGGGTGGACGAGATCGGGATCGACGGGCGGACTCTCCTTTTCACCCTGGGCATCTCCGTGGTCACCGGCCTGCTCTTCGGCCTCGCGCCGGCCCTCCACTCGCGCGCCAGCACCTTCTTTGCCACGCTCAAGGAAGGTGGCCAGCGGACGACGGCCGGCTCCGGCCGCCAGCGCCTGCGCCGGGGGCTGGTGGTGATCGAAGTGGCGCTCGCCGCCATGCTGGTGATTGGCGGCGGCCTGATGATCCGCAGCTTCTGGAAGCTGCTCCAGGTCAATCCCGGGTTCGATCCGAAAAACGTTCTATCCTGTGAGATCGCCCTGCCCAGGGCCACCTATCCCGAGGCGCAGAACGTGCGGGCTTTCTATCAGGCTCTCCTCACCCGGCTGGGCAGCCTGCCGGGCGTTGAATCCGTGGCCGCCATGGACGGCATGCCACCCGTTCGCGACCTGAACGCCAACGACACCGATTTCGAGGGGCTGCCGAAGACGCCGGACGCCCCGCCCCAGAACGTGGACTTCTGGCAGATCGTGGCCGGCGACTACTTCAAGACGATGCGCATCCCCCTGCTCGAAGGGCGGACCTTCGGGCCGCAGGACGGCCACGGCACGCAGGGTGTGGTGATCGTCAACCGGACCCTGGCCAACCTGTTCTACCCTGGCAAGAGCCCGGTCGGCCGGCGGCTGCGGGCGGGGGGAGACAAGAGCCCGTGGCTGACCATCGTCGGCGTGGTGGCCGACGTGAAGCAGCAGGGGCTCGACCGCAAGACCGGGACCGAGCTCTACCTTCCCCATGGTCAGGTCGAAGAGGCGTTCGGCGGACGCGAGGGGGATCTGTACCTGGTGATCCGGACGGCGGGCGATCCCATGCGGCTCGCCACCAGCGTCCGCGGCCAGGTGCACGAGCTCGACGCCTCGCTGCCGGTCGCGAGCCTGCAGCCGCTTTCGGACGTGGTCTACGGCTCGATGGCGCAGCCGCGTTTCATCACCTTCATGGTGCTGGTTTTCGCCCTGGTGGCGCTGGCGCTGGCGGCGATCGGCATTTATGGAGTTCTAGCCTACATGGTGGAGCAGCGGACGCAGGAGATCGGGGTGCGGATGGCGCTGGGGGCGCAGGTGCGGGAGGTGCTGGCCATGGTCCTCTCCCAGGGCGCCTGGCTGGTGGGGATCGGGCTGGTGCTCGGCGTGGCGGGCGCCCTGGCGCTGCGCAAGGTGATGGCGAGCGTGCTCTTCGGCGTCACGGCCACGGACCCGGCGATCTTCGCCCTGGTTCTCGCGGTGCTCTCCCTGGTTGGATTCCTGGCCTGTTACCTGCCGGCCCGGCGGGCGACGCTGGTGGATCCTCTGGTGGCGTTGCGGCAGGAGTGAGCGAGGAGTCTGCACGGTCGCGGCTGTCGAATCTCCTCTGGGGGCCGGGGTGGGCTGCCGTCGCCCTGGCCTTGGCGTGGCGGTACGCTTGCCACGCGGCGATGCTCCTCCTGTCGCTGCTGACCGAGGGCCGGCCGGCGCCGATGTTGCCGGACCTCGTCCTCGACCGGCTGCCGCGGGTGGCGTGGATCGCGGACCGCAACTATTGGCTCTGGCTGCTGTGCTACATCCCCGTGGCCCTCTGGCTCTGGCGGCGGGACCGGCCGGCCTTCCTCCACTTCCTCTACCTGGGAGGAATCGTCAGCCTGGCCCGGGGGCTCTGCGTGGGCTTGACCGGCCTGGGCCCGGTCGTGGGGCCGGACGTCAACTCCGGCCTCCACGGTTCGGCGATCCTGCACGCCTGGCTGACCCTGTTGAATCCCTTCTCGACCCTCTTCGGCAGCGCCGCCCAAGTCTACCTGACGAAGGACCTCTTCTTCTCCGGCCACGTCTCCTCCACCTTCCTCCTCTGGCTCTACTGCCGGCAGGAGGCCCCCGCGCTGCGCCGCGCCGCCGCCCTCGGCCACTGGGCGACGGTGGCGGTCGTGATGCTCTCCCACCTCCACTACACGGTGGACGTGGTGGGGGCGTGGGCGGTGACGTACAGCTTGTTTGCGCTGTGGGGGGCGGCAATGCCCCATCAAGTCCCCGGTCGCACTCCTCGGGAGTAGAGCGCCCCGTGGTGGGCCTTCCCTTCACGCAGCAGGAGGATCTTGCCGGCGGCGCTCATCCGGCGGAGGGTGACCGCGGCGAGGCGGCCGTCGATGGGCCGGCGCAGCTTCGCCGAGAACCGGCGATTGACCTCGGCGGCGATCTGTGCGCCGCCAAACGGCTCGCCCTCTGCCCAGGAGAGGGCGACGCTGGCGATCGCCCGGCTGATGAGCAGCTTGCTCCCGCCCACCAGGCTGGGCTCCTCGCGAGGAGGTTCAGGAGGAGCGGGCGGCGGGGCCGCGATCTCCGCCGCCGGCAGGGCGAACGTCCTGAACGCCTCCAGGTGCTTGGCGACCACCTCGCTCTCGCCGGCGTGAAGCTCCGCCTGCTCGCGGTGCGCCGCCTCCTGCTGGCGGTGCAACGTCTCCTGCTCGCGGTGGAACGCCAGCCGTTTCTCGAGGTTGGCCAGCACTTCTGCAACAGAAAGCCCCGTGCTCATCTTCAGCTCCCTTCCCACTGTTCCCAAGTCTGCCGGCAGCGCGACGTCTCCCTCAGTAGTCGCAACAGAACCTGCCGTGCCTCTCCTTCCGCCGGCCGCCATCATAGCAAAGAGAGCGCCATTCGCGACAATCTCCCCGGCGTGAGGCCGCGGCAGCCATCCCATGTCTTTCTGTCCCGGTGCGTTGTTTCATCATCCCTCAACAGCGTTCCACCGCGCCAGAACTTTATCGCAAAAGGGCTAAGCGTCGTAGCGTCTCCTGCATTCATTGCGCCATCTACAGAGCGAGATGTCGCCATGTCTCTCGATTCTGCGCCGAAGTAGCAAGATATTGTGACATCACGCACTCCACTTGCTGCAATCTATCGAGAAGATACGGCATTGCAGGCATGTTTAGAGACATCTCCAATGGAGGTGGTCGCGATATCAAGGCAAGATGAGACAATCTGTGAAGCTTGCGAGACATTGAACGGGCGCATCGGTGCAATTGTTGGAGATGCCGAAGCATAATGCACGGTCAACGAAACGATGTACGCGGTTTACGCAGCATCGACCGCATAAATTGTAACTATGTAAGGATTATACGAAACAAATGATGCATCTGATGCCGCATTGACCCGAGTCGATGCAGCGTCAGATGGATTCGTCGCTGCATTGCGTAGCAGATTCGCGTCGTTTCTCCGGTGGGATGTGGTGCTTGGGCCAGGTGTTGCGACGCTTCTACGGCACAGCGTTGTGGCCAGGCCAGGCGTTGTGGCACTTTGACTCTGCTCTGCAATCTCCTAGAACTAGAGCGATTGCAGGCTGCCGCTCGGGTCGACTCTGCTGAGGGTTCGAGCTGGGGAGTAGTAGGCGATAAAAGCCGCGAGGAGAGCCGTTGCGGAGACGATGCTGAAAACGAGCCAGTCGAACGTCTCGATTCCGTAGACAAGGTTCGCCATGACTTTTCCGGCCGCGATAGCGAGCCCCAGCCCGATCGCCGTGCCGGTCAGGCTCAAAGCAAGGCCCTGTTTAAAGACCAGCCCGAAGATTTGCACCGGTTCCGCGCCCAGCACCATTCGGATTCCGGCTTCCCCATGTCGCTGCCTGGCCAGGTACGCCATCGCACCGTAGGTCCCGACCTGCATCAGGAAGAGTGACACTCCGGCAAAGATACTGATCAAGAGCAGGCTGAATCGCTGCGGCGCGATGGCGTTGCGATAAGCGTCTCCTAGAGTGGAGACGTTCGCGACCGGCACCTCCTTATCGAGATTGCTCACGAGGGCTCGCACAGCCGGAGCGAGGCTTTGGGGCCTCTCCACGCTGGTCTTGATCGCAAAGCGCGTGAACATGTAGCTGCGCTGCTGATAGGGGAGATAGACGTAGGGACGCGCGACCTTTTCGAACGCGTCCTGCTTGACCGCTCCCACGATGCCGACGATCGTCAGTTTGTCGTCGCTGGCGATGCTGATCCGCCGGCCGAGCGGATCCTCGCGGCCGAACTGCTGCTCCACCAACCGTTCGTCGATGATCGCCACCAAGGGGGCGTTGTATGTATCCGAGGGAAGGAAGAAGCGGCCGCGCAGCAGGGGAATACCGAGCGTCTTGAAATAGTCGGGGTTGACGAACCCGAGATTGGCCGAAGGCTCCTGGTGCTTTTCGAACGTTCGCCCCTCGATTTCGAAGCCGTTCGACGGGTCGATGCCGCTCAAAGGAAGGGCATAATTCATGCCTACCGACTCCACGCCGGGCAACGCCTTGGTCCGATCGAGCAAATCGCGGAAGAAAGCGGCCTTGCGGGATTCGTCCCTGTATCGAGAACGGGGAAGGTCGAGGTCCAACGTCAAGACGTTCTTGATATCGACGCCCAGGTCCGCCCGCAAAAGCCCATGGAAGCTCTTGAGCGACAGGCCCATCCCGATCAACAGAGTCGTCGCCAACGCAATCTGTGAGACCACAAGAACGGAAAACACCCATCTCGAGCGGCTGGTGAGTCTCGCGCCTCCCTCACCCAAGCTTTTCGCCATATCGATGCGGCTGGCCCAAAACGCCGGCATTCCGCCGAAGAACAGCCCCGCGACCAGCGAGACGCCGATGGTGAAAGCGACCACTTGCAGGTCGATCCGTGGCGGATAGCTCTGAAACACATTGACTGGGTTAAGGAAAGTCAACAGCCGTGTCATCGCAAAGGCGACGCCAAGAGAGAGCAAACCGCCTACCAGGGAAAGGCCGACGCTTTCGCCCAACGACTCGCCGGCGATTCGCTGGCGGCTCGCACCGAGGGCGAGGCGAACCGCAGTGTGACGATGTCCCGTCTGCGCCCGGGCAATAAGGAGCGTCGCCAAGTTCGCGCATGCGATGAAGAGGAGGAAACCGGTTGCGGCCCAGAGGGTCAGAAGCACCGGGCGCAGAGGACCAAAGATCTGGTCCCGCAGCGAAACGACCTCGAGCCTATACCTCTTGTCCGTGTCCGGATATTGTTCCGCGGCACTTTTGGCGTAGGCGTACATCTCCTGCCGTGCTGCCTCCAGGCTGATTCCCGATCTCAAGCGCCCGACCGTGTTGAGGAAATGGAATCCGCGTTCGTGCGCGTTGGCCCCCGGGGAGAACGGAACCCAAATGTCCACCGGTCTCGACAGGGTTGGGTCAGCGGCTACCAGGCTCTCGGAGAAGCGGAATTCGTCAGGCAGAACTCCGACCACTCCCCGCACCAGGCCGCCGAACTCGATCGTTCGACCTACGACTCGCGGGTCGCCGCCGAAATGCCTCTGCCAGTATCCATGGCTGATTGCGACGACCGGGGGCGCGTTCTCTCGCTCATCCTCGCGCCCCAGCGTCCGGCCAATCATCGCCCTCGTCCGCAGTAGAGGAAAGAAGTCGCCCGCGACGAACAGGGCCTGAGCTCGGTTTACCCCATTGGGTTCGCTTACGTTCACCCCTTCCGTCAAGAAGGCGGCGATCTGTTCGAAGCTGCGGCTGTTTTCGCGCAGATCGGAGAAGGCGCCTGGGGAAAGCGGCAGTTTACTGTCGATCTCCTTCGAGGCCTCCATGGTGCGATTCCAAACCATCACCAGTCGATCGGCGTCCTTGTACGGTAGCGAGGAGAGGAGGAAGGCATTGACCACAGTGAACATCGTCGTGGAGGCGCCCATGCTGACCGCCAGCGTCGTCAGGGTTACCAGCAGAAACAGCGCGCTGTGTCGAAACCGTCGTAAGATGAGCTGCAAGTCATCAAAGATGGCCACAGACTTCCTCTCTATCCGTTTGGAATCGTTGCCAGAGTTGCGCGCGAGTCGCCTGTCCCCTTCGCTTCGGCTGGCATTCCGCTTGCGAGTTGCGTGAGATCGAGCACCCGATCGAAGTGGCGATAATACTCGGAATCTCCATGCATGATGACCAGCAGTGTCTTGCCCTCGGTAAACTCCAGGATGGCCGACATGATCTTCGCTTTGCTTTCGACGTCGATGCCCGCCAGGGGCTCGTCGATAATGTAGAGATCGGCCTGCTTCGTTAGAACCATGAGGATCTCGAGCCGCTTGCGCTGGCCCGCGGAGAGCTCCGCGGGATCCTTTTCCATGCTCTCTTGGACGCCGAGCTCATCCGACAGCCTCTGAAGACGCTCCTTGCCCTCCTCACCGGCGAAGCCGGCGTTTTCCCTGGCCGTTCCGGGGATGAAGTCGAATGGCAGGATCACGGCGCTGATCCGTGCGAGCGAAAACGTCGTCGTGACTCCAGTGGTGGGTTGCAACAGGCCGGAGACGAGGTGGGCCAACGTGCTCTTGCCGCTGCCGTTTGGACCGACGACGAGGAGCCGTTCCCCCCGCTGCAGGGCAAGGTTGAAATCGGAAAAGATCTGGCGCCCTTCGTAGGAGAAACTGATATCTTTCAAGTCGACGTTGTCGGCGTAGCGGACTCTTGAGAGATCGACCTCGATCCCCTCGAACTCTCGCAATCGCTCGACCATTCCGCTGGACCGTGACAGCTCGGGGACGAGACCGAAAACCCCCCGCACCGCACCGATGACCCCCCAGAACGCGGACATGAAACCCATGAAGCCGCCGAACGACATCCTGCCTACGAGGATTTCGTAGCCTGCGCTGACGATCGCGATGTTCTCAACGTAGGACATGAAGATCCCGCTAAGCATCTCGTAGCGGGACGACGTCTTGAAACGCGTGAGGAAGGCTGTGATGAACCTTCCGATTTGATCGTTGACCTTGAAATTCACCTTGGCCTGCAAGTCGAAGATCCGCGCCATCTTGTAGGAACCCACCGCGCGGTTAAGAATTCCTCGGACCTTCGCTTCTTCCTCGATCTCCGCCACTGATTCCCGCCTGATCCTTCCTCCGTATTTTTGCGACAAGACATGAAGAACCGGCACGGCGGCGAATACCATCAAAGTGGCGCGCCAAGAGATACCTACTGCGACGCCGAGCGCAACGATGAGCGTGATGATCATGTTGCTCATCGTCAGGGCCGTGTCCATGACGAGCGGTGCGGCGTTGGCGACCTCGTCATAGATCCTCGAGAGGAAGTATCCCTGGCCGCTCTTGAGAACCTCCTGGTAGGGGAGACTGTAGAACTTGGTGAGCATCCCAAGGCTGAGACCCGAGAAGACTGCATTTTTCAAGTTCTGAACGTAGATCCGATAGAAGAAGACTCCGACCCGCCAGAGTGTGAAGATAACCACGGACGCGATGCTGATCAGGGCAAAGCGACGGAAATCGTGCCGGATGATCCCCTCGTCGAACAAGTACTTGAGAGCGAGAGGATTCGCAGCGCTGACGAAGCCATTGGATAGCAAGCCCAGGATGATGCAGTTCGTAAAGCGTCCCCGATGCCCCCGAATAATGTAGAAGAGCGCATCGAGCCACTGCGAGAGCTGAAAGCGCGAGCCCTTCTCAGTCATCGCGGTTCCCTCGCTCGGCGAGGTTGGCGACGAGTCGAGGAGAGCACCGCTCCACCAGCAGCTCGTCGAGAACCATGGGCGTCGGGCCGCCGTGGATCAACCGGTGAAAGAAGCGGCCAACTCCGGCGCTGCCCGTCGCCAAGTCACAACATATCTTGATCAGCCCGTCGCCGGGGAACGCGAGTCCCTCGTCCCTTTCGATTCGGAAGAAAGAGAGCCCGGTGGCAATGCGGTAGGCCGCCTGTTGGAATCGTGCCTCGCCGGTGAAGCGATGAAAGTCGAGGAGAGTCTCGCCTACCCCGGCCAGGCCAATGAAGAGCCCAGGATAGACGGCGTACTTGCGGTTCAGATCGAGAAAAATCTTCTCAATGGGGTCCCGGTAGCGTTCATCGCCCAGCAGGCTGTAATAACGGACCAACGCCATCCCAATCCCCGCGCTTCCAAATCTCCAATACGGGTAGATGATCGAGGCCTCGTCGTCATAGCGGCGCCATGACAAACCACCATCGCGCGTCGCAACTCCGCTGTTCAGATCGTAGTCAAGGGCCCGGATCCCCGAGTCCAAGAACTCCTCCCGCCCGCAGGCAAAGTAGAGATAGAGTAGAAAGAGGCTGATGCCGCTCGGTCCGTGCGCAAGTCCGAGCGGGACCTGATCTTCACTCGTCCAGTACAACCCCTTGTCGCCTTCGCGCCTCGACTTGATCAAAAGCTCGCCTGCTGCGATGGCCTTGGTCAAGTAGAGCTCGTCCTTCAGCTCGAGAAAGAACTTGAGGTTTGCAAGACCCGCTCCAGCGACGCCGTGAAACAGGTCGAACGACTGTTGGGCGAGCGGGTGGTTGTGACTGAGAGCCAGGATCCGCTGGGCTGTCTCGCGTCGCCCCAGGTCAAGAACCGTCCACGCGATCCCAGCGAGACCAATGTAGAGGCCGGGCGGATAGGTGTCCCGGTCGCTGGTCGGCTGCAAGATCCAATCGACGACGCGTTCTGGGACTTCTTTCCCCATGGCGCGAATCGCATGCGCGACTCCGCAGGCGCCATATGCCAGGCTCAAGGGGTTGGTGTCGAAAACCGCGGCATAGGCTGGGAAAAGACGATCCTTTCGTTCGTACTCGGCGAGCGCCGTGCAATATTCGCAGATACCGTCAATGTACTGCTGATAGGCAGGGTGTGTATCGTCAACTAAGAAAGAAGGCGCCCGGAGCTCGTAATCTTGTTCGAGGATTCTGATCACTTGGCTGGGCTTGGGACGCTTTTCTGGAGCGTTATCAAGGAGCGCCGCAATCATTTCATACACCTCCTGGGGGAAGCCGATGTCTTCGACGACCGCTTTCACGAAGGTGAAGCGCGATCGCGGAGCAATTCCAAAAATCTCGTTGATCGGCGCGAGGAAGTAGTGCATCATTGCCCCGAGTGCAAAATAGTCACTCTCAAAACGAGAAGCCTCGCCGTACATCTGATCTCCATGGGCGAAACCCAGAGTAAAGAGGAGTGCAGGCGTGTCGACGCCGATCAAGTAGGCTGCCTCAAAATCGATGAGTCGGACCCTGAGTGGATCGCTCAAAATTATGATGTTGCTGGGGGAGATATCTGCAAAGACGACATTTTTCTCATGCAAGACTTGCAAAATTCTGGCCAGTTGGATGAAGATCTGCTTGAAATCCGCGAAAAATTTAATCGTATCTTCGCGGGTGGGATTGGTTTTTAGCGTGATATTGTTGGACGTTGAGAACGCCCTGAGCTGCAAGCCGTTGATGAGCTCTTGGACCAAGAAATAGTGTTCCCAATCCTGGAAAAGATCTATTGGTCTCGGGCAGATGTCTTCACCGGCAAAAAGCGAAAGAAGTCGATACTCCTTCTTGAGCAGCGATATGGCGTCTTCCGAAAAGGTGACGAACGGACGCGCTTCTTTGATGATCACTTCCTCGCCGGTTTCGGTATCATCTGCAATGTAAACCCCGCCGGAGTTGGAAAACCCAATCACATTCTTGACCAGATATCGACCTTCCTTGAGGGCGATTCGACCCTCCTCGTCTTGGTGGCTCGAATCGTCCTTAAAGTCTTCTTCGAAAGGATCGCGCGCCCAGTCCGGGACATAAAAAAACGGCTTTCTCTCATCGGGGACCCTCTCGCCTGTTGGCGAGACCAGCATCGAAACCTCTTCTCCCTTTTCATTCGATACAGAAAGCGGCCTGATTCCCCCGTAACGATAGAAGAGGACCTTGCTGTCTTTGTACCGCCGGTCGGAGAGAATATAGAGCCCTTCGAACGTCTTGGTGACTTCGTGGAGGTCGCGTAGGAGGAAAATGAAATTTTGTTCATCCATCGGATAGATAGTAATGAATTTCCCGGCCCCTTGCCGCCCCCAGAGCTTTCCGTTCATCAAGCTGAGGATAAAACTGTCGAGCGCGAACTTGAAGCTCACGCCTTGCTCATAAAGGATGGGTACGACCGCGTTGAGGATGTCAAGGGCATTGCCCAGAGAGGAGGAAACATGGATCTTCCAGCCCTGCATCGGCAGATCGCGGTCCTCTGGAGGTGTGCAATTGAACCAAACTTCCTTTCTTTGGAAGTTCCATTCTTCGCGAAGCAACCGACCGACGGGGACAAGGAAGTCTGCCTCGTTGACCTTATAATGATCAATTGTCTCGAAAAAGATCGGGTTAGTGAAAACATTCAAAAAGCTAGCTCTGCTCATTTCACTTCCTCGTGTCCGATATTGGAGGTTCCAAACTCGGATTCCTACCTACCTCCCACGAAGTATTGAGGTATTGCGCTAAACTTGAAACGCACAGGCGGCGGAGAGAGTTGGAAGGGCACCTGGGACATCTAGGAGATCTCCAGGGCCGTCAGTCTCTCCCCGGCCGCCTCTAGTAAAGGGTGATCTTTCCGTCTGGAAGACGTAGAGAGCCTACTGGCCTTGAGAGGAGGCGAAGCGTATCGCGCTACGCGCCTCCCCTCTTTGCCGGTGCCTCCGTCGGGCTACCAGGCGACGGCATACAGGTTCGTCGCCTTGCAGCCCACGCTCTGGGTCGAGCACTGCGAGGTTGAGGACGAGCAGTTGTTGCTCTCGCCGCTGCCGGCAAGCGCGAAGGAGCCCAGCGACGAACCAGTCAATCCCTGCAGTGCCAAGATTCTGTTCATTTTTTTCTCCTTCCACTCTCAAAAAGGGTTGTGATGAATACGCTGGCAGACTCAACCGCGCCGGTCGAGCCGGCCAGCGGAGGAAGCCTCGCACATTGACTCGACTATGCCCATCCCAACTCGGATTTTCCTACCACCTCCCACGAGTACTTGAGGCTTCAAGAAACGCGGGCGGCGGAGAGAACTGAGAGAGCACCTGGGACATCTCCCGGGCCATCAGGATCTAGGCACCTCTGTTGGGCTACCAGGCGACGGCATACAGGTTCGGCGGCTTGCAGCCCATGCTCTGGGTCGAGCACGCCGAGGTTGAGGACGAGCAGTTGTTGCTCTGGCCGCTGCCGGCAAGCGCGAAGGAGCCCAGCGACGAACCAGTCAGTCCCTGCAGTGCCAAGATTCTGTTCATTTTTTGCTCCTTTCAATCTCAAAGAATGACTGTGATCAATACGCTGGCAGGTTCTGCGTTGATCGAGCCTGCCAGCTAGCTAGGAAGCCTCGTCACATTGACTACTATGCGCAAGCCAAACTGGTCTTTCTACCAGGCGAGGGCATACAGGTTCGCCGGCTTGCAGCCCATGCTCTGGGTCGAGCACTGCGAAGTTGAGGACGAGCACTGGTTGCTCATGCTGCTGTCGCCAGCCGCGAGGGGGCTCAGCGGCGAACCAGTCAGTCCCTGGAGTGCCAAGATCCTGTTCATTTCGTACTCCTTTCACTCGCAAAAGGTGTGGATGAATACGCTGGCAAATTCAACCGCGTTGGTCGAGCCGGCCAGGAGGAAGACCCTACTGACGGACTTTGGAGCGGAAACATGTTCTCCGGACTGTAAGCGTCAGAAGTTTGCGTAGCTTGGCTTACGGTTATAGAATTTTAGATATACTATACAGAGGAACGATAGCGCAACTTCTTGACCGTGTCAAGTGAGACTCACAGAAGCCACAGAAGCCGTAAGGGCGGCGGCATAGAGAAGCCTGGCGGCGTTTGTGACGAGCCCTTAGCTGACCGAGGAGCGGCTCAGTAGGCAGCAAGGCGCGAGGGGGCCATCGCCCGGCCCCCTCGCCAACCCTGTCCGCCTCAGGGCTTCCTATACGCCAAAGGCACCGAACCCCCGAGATCCTTGTAGCGGTCCCGCAGCTCGGTCTGCCGGCTGGTCATCGGCATCTCCTTGCCGCGGATGAAGACGGCGTCGGCGAAGGTGGAGAGCTCCAGGGGGTCGCCGTTCCAGATCACGACGTCGGCGTCCTTGCCGGGCTCCAGGGAGCCGTAGTGGTCGGCGATGCCCCAGATGCGGGCCGGCGCCGTGGTGATGGCTTCCAGGGCGGCGTCCCAGGGGAGGCCGTTGGCCACGGCGTTGCCGGCGCCCTGCTTGAGGTTGCGGGCGTTGTGGGCGTCGCCGGTGGCGAAAGCGATGGTCACCCCCGCCTTGTGGAGGCGCGCCGCGTTCTCCAGGGTCGAGCCCAGGCTTTCGAAGCTTTCGGGCAGGTCGCTCAGCGGATTGAGGAGGACGGGCACCTTGGCCGCGGCGATCTGATCCGCCACTTTCCAGCCTTCCGTGGCGCCGGAGAGGATCAGCTTGAGCTTCCACTCCCTGGCGAAGCGCAGGATGGTTTCGATGTCGCTGGCCCGATCGACGGCCACCACCAGCGGGAGTTTCCCTTTGACCACCGGCAGCAGGGCCTCCAGATCGAGCCGCGAGAGGGCGTAGGAGCGCCGATCACCGGAGTTGAAGGCCTGTTGGTTGGCGGCGTAATCGAGCGCGTCCTGGAACGCCTCCTTGAGGCGGAGCAGGGCCGCGGCCCGCGAGCCGCCCGCGAGGTGTGCGCCCTGCTCGCCGAAGACGGCGAACAGGGCGGCGGAGGAGCGGACGAGGAAATCGCCGGGGCCGCCGAGGGTCCCGACGAGCGAAATGACGGCTCCCTGGCCGGCGATGAGGCTCTTGCCGGGGTTGGGCACCACCACCGCACGGGTCAGCCCTTCGATGCGGTTCACCGGGATGAGGATCGAGCGCGGGTTGAGCGCGTCCGCGACGCTGAAGGCGGCGGTGACGCGGTCGTCCTGGACCCGCCCGTCGCGGGTGCCCTCGACGGCACCGACTTCGACGACGCCCAGCGAGGAGAGGGAGTCGAAGAGGCCGGGGGTGACGACCTTGCCGTGGGCGTCGATGCGGCGGGCGCCCGCGGGCACCGTCGTCGCGGGACCGCCGACGGCCCGGATGCGGCCGTTTTCAATCACCAGGGTGCCGTTCTGAATCGTTCCCTGCGGCCCTTCCGTGTGGATCGTGGCGCCGTTGATCGCGATGATCGCGGGGGGCTCGGCGAGGGCCGGGCCGGCGAGGACTGGAAGGGAAAACAGGAAGAGCAAGATCGAGCGGCGCATCACTGTCCCTCCTTGGCATCGCGGATTCCGAGCTCGAAGTCCATCTCCGGCTGGTGGGCGGGATCGTTGCGGTCATACAGCAGGGCGCCGTCGATGTAAACCTTTTCGGCGTGGCTGTAGACGCTGAATGGATTGCCGCTCCACAGCACGACGTCGGCCATCTTGCCGGCTTCGAGAGAGCCGGTCTGCTTGTCGATGCCCAGCGATCTCGCGGGATTGATCGTCAGCCAGCGGATGGCGTCCTCCTCCTTGAGGTGCATGCCCATGCGGTTGCCGGCGGCCATGGCCTTGGCGGCCTCCTGGTTGAGGCGCTGGATGCCGTCCGCCGAATCGGAGTGGACGATGGCGCAGGCTCCGGCCTTCTCGACCAGGGCGATGTTCTCGCGGATGCCGTCGAAAGCCTCCATCTTGAAGCCCCACCAGTCGGCCCACATGTCGGCGCAGATACCGTTGGCCGCCAGCACGTCGGCGATCTTGTAGGCCTCGACGGCATGGTGGAAGGCCGTGACCTTGTAGCCGAACTCCTTGGCGACGTCGATCATGGTGAGCATCTCGTCGGCGCGATAGCAATGGTTCTGCACGAGGATTTCGCCGCGCAGCACGCCGGCCAGGGTCTCGAGCTGGAGATCGCGGCCGGGCGGCTCGGCGTCCCGGCCGCCGCCGCTGCCGTCTTTGGGGGCGGCGGCGTCCTTGCCGGCCTTCTTCCTCGCCTCGTAGCGGTCCCAGCGCTCCATGTACTCGCGGGCCTTGATCCAGGCCGCCCGGTAGCCGGCGACGTTGCCCATGCGGGTCGCGGGACTGCGCCCCTTGCTGCCATAGACCCGCTTGGGATTCTCGCCGCAGGCCATCTTGAGGCCGTAGGGGGCGCCCGGGAACTTCATGGCGTAGACGCTGCGGGCGGGCACGTTCTTCACCGTCACGCTGCGTCCGCCGAAGAGATTGGCGGAGCCCGGGAGGATCTGCATGGTGGTCACGCCGCCGGCGAGGGCGAGGGGGAACTGGGGGTCCTGGGGCCAGACGGAGTGCTCGGCCCACACCTCGGCCGTGTTCGGGTTCGTGGCCTCGTTGCCGTCGGAGTTGGCTTCGACCTCCGGCGCGGCGTACACCCCCAGGTGGGAGTGGGGATCGATGATCCCCGGCGTCACCCACTTGCCGGTGCCGTCGACGACGGTGGCGCCGGCCGGGGCGGTGACACTCGCGCCCACGGCCACGACCTTGCCGTCGCGCAGCAGGATGGAGCCGTTGGCGATGCGGTCGCCGGTGGCGGTGAGGACCGTGGCGTTGGTGATGAGCACGGGCTGCGAGGGGATCGGCTGGTAGGTGGAGGGGAAGGCGACCTCGGCAGGCTTGGCCGGCGGCGGCGGAGCCGTGGGCTCGGCGGCCGGACTCGGGTTTTCAGGAACCGCCGCGGTGGCCGGAGCTGTTTTGGCCGCCTGGGAAGCCGGCGGGGCTGGAGCGGTGCTGGCGCAGCCCGCGGGAGCGATGCCGAGCAGGGTTGCGAGGGCGCCTAATGCGAGACTTCTCAGCGTGTCGGTCATGGGCCTCCTCGAAGATGGGAAAAAACCGGGGGAGATCCTAGCACCAGGTCGCCGGCTCCCAGGTAGACGTGCGGGGGGACGCTGAATTACGATAGCCGTGTCGGGCGCCACCCGAACGCGCCCTGGGGGGAGAGCTTGGCCACAGCAACCGGCAGTTCCATCGACAGGATCGTCGAATACCTCGGCAACGACGCGGACAACCTCCTCTCCTTCACCTGCAAAGGGATTCCCAAGGAGCAGCTCATGCTGCCGGGGCCCGACCACGTCCACCAGGCCTGGGGGCACTCCGACCGCAAGGTGCCCGTGCTGGTGAACCTGGAACGGCTCTACGGCTCGGGCCGGCTGGCGAACACGGGCTACCTCTCGATCCTGCCCGTGGACCAAGGGGTGGAGCACTCGGCGGCGGCCTCGTTCGCGCCGAACCCCGCCTACTTCGATCCGGAGAACATCATCCGGCTGGCGATCGAGGCGCAGTGCAACGCCGTGGCGTCGACCGTCGGCGTCCTCGGCTCGCTGGCCCGCAAATACGCGCACAAGATCCCCTTCATCGCGAAGATCAACCACAACGAGCTGCTGACTTATCCCAACAAGTTCCAGCAGATCCTCTTCGGCAACGTCGAGCAGGCCTGGGAGATGGGGGCGGCGGCCGTGGGCGCCACCGTCTACTTCGGCAGCGACGACGCCGACCGCGAGATCGTGGAGATCTCCGAGGCCTTCTACCATGCCCACGAGCTCGGCTTGGCGACCGTCCTCTGGGCCTATACCCGCAACGAAGCCTTCAAGAAGGACGGCGTCGACTACCACACGTCGGCCGACCTCACGGGCCAGGCCAACCATCTGGCGGTGACCTTTCAAGCCGATATCGTCAAGCAGAAGCAGGCGACGGTCAACGGCGGCTACAAGGCGCTCAACTTCGGCAAGACGAGCCCCAAGGTCTACGGCGAGCTGGTCACCGACAACCCCATCGACTGGAACCGCTGGCAGGTGGTGAACTGTTACTCGGGCCGCGCCAGCCTGATCAACTCGGGCGGCGAGTCGAAGGGGGCGAACGACTTCGCCGACGCTGCGCGCACGGCGGTGATCAACAAGCGCGCCGGCGGCGCCGGGCTGATCTCCGGCCGCAAGGCCTTTCAGCGGCCGATGAAGGAAGGGGTCGAGCTGTTCCGCACCATTCAGGACGTGTTTCTGTGTCCCGAAGTGACGGTGGCATAAGGCGCTGCGACCGGGTGGAGAGCCATGGATGCTGGTCCTGAGCCATCGGGGAAATTGCGCGAATTTCCCAGAAAACACCCTGGATGCCTTTCGGGCGGCGGCGAAGCTCGGGGTCGACGGCATCGAGACCGATGTCCGGTTGAGCGCGGACGGTCTCCCGGTCCTCTGCCATGACCGCGTGACCCCGGACGGCCGGGAAGTCGCTTCGCTGACCCGGCACGAGCTCGCCGAGGCCCTCGGGCATCACGTCCCCACGCTCGACGAGGCGCTGGACCTCTGGGATGGCGGGCTCTGGAACCTTGAGATCAAGACCCTCGGTGCAGGAGAGGTTGCCCTGGATGTCCTCAAAGGGTATCGCGAATCCCGAGACCTCTTCATCACCTCGTTCCGCCACGATTTCATCAGGAACGTAGCCCGGACGGGCGTTTACCGTTGTGGCGCTCTCTTGGCGAGCTATCCGGCTGGACCTGCCGCCTTGGACAGTCTCCTGGCAGGGATGCCTGGAGTCAACGACGTGGTCTGGGACTACGAAATCTTCGATCGCGCACTGTCCGACTGGCTGAAAGCACGCGGTGTGAGGTCTATGGTCTATGGAGTCGAGACCGAAAGAGAGCATGCGGATTGTCGCCTGCTCGGCTTGGCAGGTGTGATTACGAATCGGCCCGATTTCCTGCTAGAGGAGTCTGCCTCATGCTAGCCGGAGACCGAAATTTCCGGGCAACTCTTGCTACATACTTGCATGAGTATGAGCCTAAGGTTGTCAAATGGGGGACATTGATCCTATCCGTATTGATATTGATCGCTGTGTTCTTGGTCGAGGTCCTTCATGTCCTTCCCGGCGTTGCAGACAAAGAATTTGGTAAGTACAAAGAATACATCGAGAGAACCATCTACGCGTTATTGGCGGTCATTGGCCTGGTCGTAGTGCGACAGATCTTTGTCATAGCCAAAGAGTTGGCCGACGTGAAAGCCGCGTTGGCTCAAGCGGAAAGCAAATTGTATCGCCAGGGTGAAGATCTCGACAGCAATGCCAGTATCAAGTTGCAGGAATTTGCCAGGAGTCTCTCGCCCAAGCTGCATAAGCTGAGCGCCTGCGTGGAGTCGCTGAAACGCGATGCGGAAGCTATCTATCCGATCGAGGAATTCGACCTGGATTGGATCGGTCTTGATCTCTACCATGCTTGGAAGTACATGCGCGACGAGATTCTCAAAAACAAGCGGATGAAGAAGATCAACTTGCGGGTCCTCATCATAGCTCCCGAGGGAGGTGAGACGCTTGCCGGGCTGCCACAAGAGGCCCAGGAGTGGCGGAAAAACGCTGGATTTAGCGTCAAGCGAATCCGCGAGTGGATGAGCGCGGAGTTTCCCCAGGATCGGAGCATAGTGATTGAATTGAGGGCGTACAGGAGTTTGCCGGTTATTCATGGATTTCACATCAAGAAGCCGCAAGAAATCTGGTATTTCTCGTTTTGCCGCTGGGAAGGCCCAAATTTCCAGAATTACGATTGGGGGGAAGACCGGTACAGAAGAATCACCGCGGACTTGACCGATTCCTCGAAGGACTTGGTCGATATTTTCGCGGGGCAGTTCGGCTATCTTTGGGCGAACTCCACGGTGATCGATTTGACTTCACAGACGCCACCTGCCGCGAGCGGCAGGCATGAGACACGACCGCCCAGCCAGGCGCGCCGCCACTGACTCCAAGATGAGGACGAAGAGACATGAAAACCGTTCGCACCCTAGTGATCTTGCTGGTCCTGGTAGCCCTGGCAGGCGCCGCCTTCATGTACTCAGGGCTTTATGACGTCGCCGCCAGCACGCCGGACAACGGGCTCCTCAAGGGCGTCCTCGAAACCACGCGCGACCGCTCCGTGGCGCGCCGGTCGGAGGGGATCAAGCCGCCGAAGCTGGACGATCCCCAGAGGATCCAGACGGGCCTCGTCCACTATCACGAGATGTGCGTGACCTGTCACGGCGCTCCCGGGGTCCAGGTCTCCGAGATCGGCATGGGCCTGAATCCCGATCCGCCAGAGCTGGCCGCGCGACGGGGGGGCGGCGATCCGCGGGAGGCGTTCTGGATCGTCAAGAACGGGCTCAAGATGACCGGCATGCCGGCTTTCGGCGTCACCCACTCCGACGAGGAGATCTGGGCCATCGTCGCCTTTCTCCAGAAGATGCCGAAGCTCACTCCTCAGGAGTACCAGGAGATGGTGAAGCAGGCCGGGTTGCCCCAGGAGGAAGGTGGGGAGGAGCACGAGCACGGGGAGCATGAGCACAAATAGGCAGCCTTGAAGGTGCCGGCGACATTGGCCCTCATCACCCCGGCCCTCTTCTCCCAGCCTCCCCCCCGCCAGCCGGGAGAAGAGGAAGAGGTTTGTCTGAAAAAGCAAGACTCGCTTCTTTAAGCCCCCTCTCTCCCGGCT
>JBAPYB010000296.1:0-6580 GCA_049284515.1 Thermoanaerobaculia bacterium | reverse complement strand
TCCGCCTCCACCCTCTCATTTGCGGCTCCTGCTGACTCCGAACTATGAAGCCCGCCCGTCCCCCATGCTCCCGGAAATGTCAAACACTGGGAGTCCCCCGGCAGAGCCGGGGGCTTACCTATGGAGTAATAGTCGTAAGCCCATTGCTGGCGCAGATCGGGATCGTCGTCCCAGTCATAGAGGGCGTCGGCGAGGCTCAGGAGGTTGATCTGCTTGCCGAGCAGGGGGATCACTCGCGAGAGCCGGGTGAAGCGGTCGTCCAGGCTGGGCGCCGTCAGCAGGCGGCGGAAGCGCTGCTCGCTCACCGGCGCGCCGGAGGAGCTCTTGCGGTCCCCCGGCGTGCCCATCTGCTTGGCAAGAGAAACGTCTTCCCGGTTCTTCTCGACCCGGGCGGCGAGCCCGGCGAAGGCGGCGAGATTGCGGCGCCTCCTGGGATCGTCCAGCCAAAGCCTGGGCTGGACCTCCCGGAGGCCGGCCAGGAGCCGGTGGAACGCGGGCTCGAAGATCACGTCGTCTGGACTGGCGGCGCGACGCAGGCGGGCGCGCGATCCCTTGTCGTCTCCGAGCCCCTGATACCACTTCAGAAGGGCCTTGGCCCGGACTTCGTGATCGACGTGGGAGAAGCTGGGTTTCATGGGACCTCTCCAGTTGTGCCGGCGGCTTTCTTGCCACCCTTCTTGGGTGGGACCGGCAATCTCAGCACCTCTTGCAGCTTGGCGCTGCGGAAGAACGCCTGCATCCCGTTCCAGGCCATGGCCGCCCGCTTGGGATCCGCCGCCTCGAAAGAGCCGATGATGGTGACGGTCCGGAAGGCGGCGTTGGCAGTCCTCCAGAGCTGGCTCAACCAGTGCCTGCGGAGAGCCGTGGTGTCCTCTCCGCCAGCTTCCAAAATCGCGCGGATTTGTTGCAGGTGATCGTAGAAGGGAGCCTCGGTCTCCTGCCAGAAACGGACGCCCACGTCGGCCGGATCGTGGGCCATCTCCTTGGGCCGGTCGGTGAGCGCCCGCTTGGCAGCGAAGACCAGGGCTCCGGCCGCCTCGGCCGCAGCCGAGATCAAGCGGTGGACATCCTTCTCAAAGGTCTCTCGGTGCTCCGGAGCGACGAAGAGGAGCGGCATCCGGCCGTCCAGCCAGGCGCGGGCCTTCATGTTGTCCATGTCGTAGCCGAAGGCCCAGAGGCGGTAGTCCGCCCTCGACCGGCGGCTGGTATCTCCCAGGAACGTCGAGATGACCACCGCGGGCCGGATCTGGCGGTCGGGGTTGTTCTGCACCAGCCCGAGCCAGTCCCGGTAGGAGAGGCCGGCGGGGCTGCCGTGCAGGGGGAGATCCTCCGCGTCGGTCTTCCGGTACGGAGTCAGTGGATGCTTCCAAGGGCCGGTGTAGTTCACCCCGAGGTTGCGGTTGAGGAAGGTGCGGACGAGAGGACGGCCGGAGCCCGCGCACAGGCTGCACACCGCGCCCTCCGGCTCCGTGGAAGAGCCCGAGCGCAGCCGGATGCGGCGGGGCATCGCCCAGTACATCTGGAGGGGATGGACGTCCGCCAGCGTGGTGTCGCGCCCGCCGGCCTTGCCGCTGGTGCGGGTCGGCGCCAGCCAGGGGAAGCGGTCTTCCGGGCGGTCCCTCCCCGTGGGCTCGCCGGCGAGAACCTCGGCAAGAAGCACGTTGAGCCATAGAGACTGCCAGAGGTTGTCGGGATCCACGACGAGCGTGGTGAGCGGTCCACCGCCGCGAATGCCGGTCCTATGTCCCTGGCCTCCGCTGGGCGCGTTGACCTGAAGAGTCAGGAGAGCCATCGCGGCACAGGAAGGGCAGAGCACCTCGATCTGGCCTGCCTTAACGAAATGGTCCTTGCCCTGCCGCAGAGTGCTCTCGCCGGGGGCCTCGATCAGCAACCGCTCGATCCGCTCCTCGCTGGGATCTTCCTCCTCGAGCCTCAGGTCCTGAAGGAAGCGAGGACCGTCGCCGAACAGCTCGAAGGCATAGGCGAGCGGCTGGAAGGCCTCGCGCAGGGAGTCCGGCGACGGCGGCGAGCCGAAGCGCCGGCGCCAGTCGCGGGGGTCCTCGGGCGGCAGCGCGGTCTGGAGCAGGCCGATCAGGAACTGCGCCAGAGCGCCGTCGAAGTCCGGCCGAACGGAGGCGAAGCCGGTGAACGGATCCTCCTGGTGACGATCCGTGATCCGCCAGGGCGGCACCGTCTCGACGGCGCCACTCCGCCGCCGCAGGGGGATCCAGGGATCGAGGAGGAGGTTCATGGTGTACCTTGCACTGAAAAGGACGTCTCTCAATGGAGGTCTCCTCAAGCGGAGACACCTCCTAACGAGGGTATTCGGAAGTTGCCCAGGGTGACCGGAAAGGCCCGAAGGGCCGGCAGCATGTAGCCTGGGGCGTCAGCCCCAGGTAGGGAGCCGCAAGAGAGATCAAGCCCTGAAAGGGCGGCAGCAGACCGGTTCGGTGAAAGCTGCTGCCGCCCCTCCGGGGCTTGGGGGTAATGTGGGCTCTGTTCCTGGGGCTGACGCCCCAGGCTACATGCTGCCGGCCCTTCGGGCCTGGACAATTTCCAAACATCCCCTAAGACCCAATGAAGTAAGACACGATAACCGGGAACTTGTTGAGTGGAGACCCCGCGATCTCGAGGTGCTGACACTAACGGGACATCCCCAAGAGCCGGAAACTTCTGGAGACAATAAGGTTAGCACATCGTTACCCCAAGCCCAAGCCGCGAAGAATAACTGACCTCGACAACTCCTCCAGGGCTTTGTGCATATCCTACGGTCGTCTCCGTGAGAGTCCGGAGGATCACCAAAACGGAATACCGTCCCTCGTCGGGCATCGCAGCCCGTATCCGCGTCAGGACAGCCTCCGGCAGATCCGGGTCCTCGGCTTCCACTTGCGACCGGCGCACCGTGACCTCGGAGAGCTGCCAGGGACGCGGGCCTTCCGGATGCCAGGGCTCGAAGCGGCCGTCGGGCGTTTCGCGGACGAGCCGGAGGGTGACGGTGGGCTCGCCGAGGCGGGTCGGGGTGTCGGCGTCCTCGGGCCAGTCGAGACTGGAGGCTCTGTAGCCGTTCTCCGGCTTCAGACGGTTCAGGTAGGCGCTCGACCGGTCTGCAGCCTCTCTTCCTTCCGCGCGGTTCGAGCCGCCCTGTAGAGCGGCAGGAATCCGCTCGCCGCTCTCCTCTCCATAGACCCATTCGATGGCGCAGCGGGCGTCCTCCGGCATGCGGAACCCGCCGTGCTCCTCCAGCCAGCGGGCGGTGAGCCAGAGGCGGCCGACGTGCTCGTAGACCCAGGCTGCTCCCGGGAAGACCTCCTGATACCAGATCTTCGCAGGCTCGGCCACCGCCGGCGGGGAGTAGAGGCCGAGCACGGCGGGACCCCGGACCTCGCCCCGACGGTGACGGTGAAGCCGGCCGGCTCGCTGGATGATCAGATCGATCGGGCAGAGATCGGTGACGAGGAAGTCGAAATCCAGGTCGAGCGACTGTTCGATCACCTGGGTCGCGACGAGGAGGCGGCCAGTCCGGTCGCCGGGCGTGCTCTCCGGCCCGAAGCGGCGGAGGACCTCCCGCTCGATCTCCATGCGGTCGCCGACGGTGAAGCGGCTGTGGAAGAGCATTACCCGGTCCGCGCCGAGACGCTGCTGCCAGCGCAGGTAGGCTTCACGCGCATCGGTCACGGTGTTGCGGATCCATGCGACGCAACGGCCGGCTTCCAGGGCCGCCGCAATGGCCTCCTCGACGTCCGGGAGGCTGCGGAGGGAGCGCACCTCCACGCGGCGGGAGACCTCCTGCCGGGCAGGGACCGGGATCTCCCGGAGGGGCGCGCCGGAGAGATGGCTCACCAGCGGGTAGGCCATCTCGCACACCTCGGGAGCGGGCCAGCCCGCGCCAAGGGCGAAGGCTGCGAGAAGCTCGGCCCGCTGCTGCCGGGGCAGGGTCGCGGAGAGGAGGATGGCACTGCCGCCGTGGGCGGCGTGGAACCGCAGGAGGGTGACGAGGAGCTGGCGCACGTATTCGTCGCAGGCGTGGACCTCGTCCACGATCAGCACCTTGCCGGCGAGCCCCAGCAGGCGGAGCGACTGGTGGCGCAGGGGGAGGACGCCCACCAGCGCCTGGTCGATCGTGCCCACGCCGACGTGCGCGAGCAGCGCTTTCTTGCGCGAGTCCCCGAGCCAGCCGGCGCCGTCGAGGGCCGCGGGGACCTGCCGCGGCTCGTAGCCGGCGTCTCCAGGCTTCTCCTCCAAGCCGGCCGCGCGACGGAAGAGATCGCGCCGGCTGTGGGCGAGCAGGAGGACGGGGTGCTCCCCTTCCTGGAAGAACCGATGGTAGACCGGTTCGACGCGGCGGTACATGGCGTTCGCCGTCGCCATCGTGGGCAGGCCGAAGTAGAGGCCCGTGGCCTCCCCCTGCGCGATCAGCCGGTTCGCCAGGACGAGGGCGGCCTCGGTCTTGCCGCCGCCGGTGACCTCTTCGATCACGAAGAGATGGGGGCCCGCCGCCAGGGGGACCGCTTCGGCCTGCGCCTGCAGCGGCGTCAGGGCCTGGATCTTCTCCGGCCACAGGTCGCGGGCGCCGCCGGCCACGCCGGGAGCCGCGGGAATCAGCCCGCTCTTCTGCACGGCCGCTTCGGCGCGCGGCGCGATCTCCCGCCAGTACTCCGCAAGCTCCAGCGGCTCGGGATGGAACGGGAACCACTCGGAGCGCGAGCCGATCCAGTCCGCCGCCACGGCGACGCCGGCGACCAGCCACGAAGCGGCCGTGAAGCGCTTCCTCTGCTCCTTGTAGGGCTCCAGGGAAAACGGCAGGCCGGCGGGGAGGAACAGCTCCGCGAGGTCCTGCACGAAGAGGCGGGCGGCTTCCTGGACGGGCGGTGGAAAGAGCTTCGAGGTCAGCTCTCTTCCCTGATAGGACACCGGCTTCCCATGGTGGCCGAAGATCGCGTACGTCCAGGGATCGAGGAGATCCTTCCAATCCTCGTGGAGGTCCGGCTCCAGCCCGAGCGCTCCCTGCGCGGCGAGTCTGGGATAGACCTCTTCGTCCCAGAGCTGCAAACCGAGCGCATCGTGGCGGATCGTGTACCGGAGGTCCGAGGTCCGCCCCTGGAGGTGGAGCATGAGGTCTTCCCGCAGCCGCTGAAAGCTGTCGGAGAGCTTGCCGAAGTCGTGGAGCGCCAGCAGGAAGGCGAGCCAATCGGGCAGGCGCTCTTCGTCGAGGCCGGAGACGCGGGCGAGGCGCCGGCGCAGGTCGCGGTCGACCTCCAGCAACCGCCGGCCCGCGGCGGCCACGTCCAGGCCGTGGAAGGCTACGGGGTGGTACGCAAGGCTGGTGGAATCGTGGGTCTTCGCCCAGAAGCGAAGGTAGGGTTGCATCCGGACAGTCTGACGCCTCCGTCCACGGAGGGGAAGGGTACCGGTGCTCAGGGAACTGGTGAAGAGTCGAGGTCGCCGAGGCGAGCCGCTTGTGCTAGCAATTTGCTTGTGCTAGCGTTCGGCCATGCCAGCCGTCCAGATCCGAGACGTGCCCCCTGAGGTGATTGCAGCGCTCAAACGAAGAGCGGCCCGGCACGAGCGGTCGTTGGAAGGCGAGCTCCGCTACGTTCTCGCCGCGATGGCCCGGGAAGAGCCTCCGCCTCTACCCCTTCCCCCTCTCCACCTGAAGCTCTCGCAGGCTTCACCGCCGACCACCTGGGGCCGCGAAGAGATCTATGGCGACGACGGACGATAACGTCGTCCTCGTCGACACCAACGTCCTGCTTTCCGCAACGGCCCCCCTCCGCCCTCTTCATCGTGCAGCCCTGGCCGTGCTCAATGATTGGCCGAATCAGGGGACGATCCTTGTGACGAGCAGTCAGGTGCTGCGCGAGTACCTTGCGGTCGCCACGCGGCCGGTCGCAGTGAACGGCCTAGGTCTCGGCGTCGAGGACGCGCTTGCAAATGTCTCGGCCTTTCGCGGCCGGATGCGGCTCCTGGTAGATAGCGAGCCTGTCTGGGACCGGCTGCGAGCCCTGATCGCAACCTACGGCTGCCTGGGTAAGCAAGTCCACGATGCCAACATCGTCGCGACCGCGCTCACCTCCGGGGTGGCGAAGTTGGTGACGGCCAACGCCGGAGACTTCAATCGCTTTGCAGCCGACATCGAAGCGATCGATCTGGCTTCGCTAGGCCCTGCGCAGCGCTGACCGTTCCCCAGAGCCGGAGCGGCTGTCACTCTCTGAAGTCTTCGCTCTGCTCCCCGCACCCCGTCCCACCCCCAACCGCATCCCCGTGGCCGGGGGCGGCGGTGTCTTGAGCGGCTGCGCGCCGGCCGGTCCCATCGCCAGGGCGGCCAGCGCGAGCCGTGCGAGCGAACGGCGCAATCGGGGAGTCTTCATCGCATTTCCTGAACGCCCGGGCCGGGAAAGAGTTTCCCTGGCCTGTCACCGGGCCCGCGCGCGCCACAGCTTCCCCGCGAGGTAGGGCAGCCAGCCGCGGTAGAGGATCGCCTGCTTGGGCCAGCGCGCGACGGACCGGAGCCGGCTTCGCGAGAGCAGCGCGTCGCGGTCGCGCAGCGCCCCGAGCGCCGCCTCCGGGGCGCGGCGATCGA
>JBAPYB010000295.1:0-9854 GCA_049284515.1 Thermoanaerobaculia bacterium | reverse complement strand
GGCTTGGGCGGCGAGGAAGCCCGGCACCAGCGGCGCCCGGTGCGGCTCGGCCAGCACGTCCCGCAGGCAGCGGCGGAGCAGGCCGCGGTCGCCGGACTCCAAGGCGAGGACGAACCCCGCCAGGTTCTGGGCGAAGGCGAGCGTATCCTTCAGCGGAAAGACCTTGGGGAGCACCCGGCGGCTGCGTTCGGTGGACAGCTCCAAGGCCGGGGAGACCACGACCAGGACCAGGTCGTCCGGCCACGGCAGGGCCCGGGCCTCGGGCTCTCCCGGAGGACTGGGCACCAGGAGCTGGAGGCCGCCGGCGAGCGAGGGAACGACGTTGTCCAGGTGGGCCGAGCCCGAGACCAGGGCCTCGGCGCGGCCGGCCACGGCGAACACCTCGGAGGAGGCGAGCGGCTCGCCCAACAGGGCCTGGCAGGCAGCCAGGGTGGCGGCCACCGAGCTGGCGGACGAGCCCAGGCCGCTGCACCGCGGCAGGCGCTTCTCCAGATGGAAGGCCAGGACAGGGCACTCGATTCCCTTCACCCGCAGCGCCTCGCGATAGAGGGCGTAGGTGCGCAGCACCAGGTTCTGCCACGGATCGGCCGGCATGTCCGCGGCGTACGGCCCCGAGGTGGCGAGGCCCACCGCCGTGGCGGGCGAGGCGGTCACCACGTCGCCCCACAGGGTGCCGTCGAGCGGCGCGAGGGCGGCGCCCATCAGGTCGAAACCGGCGGCGAAGTTGCCGATGCTGGCAGGAGCGTAGGCTCGGATCCGCATGATCTTCCCCCCGTTCACAGAACCTTGAGCAGGTCCGCGAGGGCGCCGGCCGCCGTCACCTCGCCGCCGGCGCCATAGCCGCGGACCACCAGCGGCGTGGGCTGGTAGTGCTCGGTGAGGAAGGAGAAGGCGTTCTCGCCGCCGCGCACGGCGAACAGCGGATGCTCGCGCCCCACGGCCTCCAGGCCCACCCGGCAGCGGTAGCCGCGGTCACCGCTTTCCGTAGCCTCGACGATGCCGGCGTGGCGCAGGGCGCGCCCCTCGGAGACGAGAGCCTCGCGGCGGGCCGCGAAGACGGAGTCGAGCCGCGGCAGGCCGGCCAGGAACTCCTCGACGCTGCCCGACGCGTCGTAGTCGGGCGGCAGCACGCCCTGCACCTGCACGTCGGCGAGCTCGAGGCCGGCACCCATCTCGCGGGCGAGGATGAGGAGCTTGCGCGCCACGTCGAGCCCCGACAGGTCGTCCCGCGGATCGGGCTCGGTGAAGCCGCGGTCGCGGGCCGTGCGCACGGCCTGGGAGAAGGGCACGCCGTCCTCCAGGGCGCCGAGCAGGAAGGAGAGCGAGCCCGAGAGCACGGCCTCCAACCGCAACACGCGGTCGCCGCCTTCGAGCAGGCTGCGCAGGGTGCCGATGACCGGCAGCCCCGCTCCCACGTTGGTTTCGTAGAAGAACCGCCGCTTCAGCCGCGCGCTCGTGCGGTGGAGCTTCAGGTAGTCCGCGAAGGGCGCGCTGTTGGCCTTCTTGTTCACCGTCACCACGTGCATGCCGGCGGTGAACAGACGCCCGTAGGCGGCGGCCACGTCGCCGTTCGAGGTGCAGTCGACGAACACGGGATTGACCAGCCGGGCGCGGGCCAGCTCGGCGAGCAGGACGTCGAGGGACGAAGGGAGGACGGCGTCGTCGAGCGCGGGCTCCCAGGCGGCCGGGTCCAGCCCGCCGGCTGCGAAGGCGCATCGTCTGGAGTTGGCCACCGCGCAGAGCCGCAGCTCCACCCGGCGTTCGTCCCGCGCCTCGTGCTCGGCGATCTTGCGCAGCAGCCGGGCACCGACATTGCCCACGCCCCACACGACGATCTGGAGCTCGCTGCGGCGCTCGAAGAGTTGGGCGTGGAGATGGCGCACGGCGCGGGGCGCGTCGGTCGCGGCCACCACGGCCGAGATGTTGCGCTCGCTCGATCCTTGGGCGATGGCGATGACGCTGACGCCCACGGCGGCCAGGGCACCGAAAAAGGCGCCCGCCACACCCAGGCGGTGGCGCATGCCGTCGCCCACCACCGACAGGATGGAACCTCCTGGGCGGAGCTGGACCGGGTCCAGCAGCCCGGCGGCGAGCTCGGCCCTGAAGGCCTCGTTCAGCGCCGCGCGCGCCCGGGAGCCGTCCGCCTCGGCCACCGCGAAGGAGATGGCCATCTCGCTGGAGCCCTGGGTGATGAGGATGACGGAGATCTCCGCTCCCGCCATCGCCTGGAACACTCGTGCGGCGACGCCCGGCACGCCGGTCATCCCCGAGCCGGTGATGTCCACCAGGGCGACGCCGGGCAGGTAGGTGATCCCCCGGGCGCCCAGATCGGCGGGGTCCGCCGGGTCCGCGACGCCGGCAAGGCCCGCCGCCGTGCGGTGGACGAGGCTGCCCGGCCTCTCCGGGGCGAAGCTGTTGCGCACCCGCACCGGAATGCCCTTCTCCCGCGCCGGCTGGATGGTTTTGGGATGCAACACCTTGGCGCCGAAAAACGACAGCTCCATGGCTTCTTCGTAGCTCAGCTCGGGGAGGACGGCGGCGTGGGACACGAGCCGCGGATCGGCGGAGAAGATGCCGTCGACGTCGGTCCAGATCTCCAGCAGCTCCGCCTCCACGGCCCAGGCGGCGATGGCGGCGGAGTAGTCCGAGCCGCCGCGGCCCAGGAGGTTGATACGGCCGGAGGCGTCGCCGCCGAAGAAGCCGGGCAACAGCGCCACCGCCGGGGGATCGGAGCGCAGCGGCTCGAACGCCTGCCGGGTGGCTTCCCAATCGGGAGAGGCCGCGAGAGGCGAGCCGGTGGTGCGGATCAGGGCCTTGGGATCGAGCAGCTTGACGGTGAGCCCGCGGGCCGCGAGCAGCCGGGAGAAGAGTGCGCAGGACGCGCGCTCGCCGAGCGACGAGAGAACAGCGATCGCCCCGGGCGGACGCTCCAGGAGCAGCGCGAAACCGCGCAGCAGGTTCTCCATCTCCCGTTCCAGGGCCTTCAGGTCGGCCTCGGCATCGGCGGCGCGCTCCGCTCCGAGCTCAACCCTCAGGCCGGTCAGGATCTCCCGGTGGACCGAGCGGAAGCGCGTCATGGCGGGCGTCACCGAGCCGCACGCCGCCGCTTCCTCGGAGCCGCGCAGCAGGGCGTCCGTGACGCTCGCCATGGCCGAGGCCACCACGAGCAGAGGGGCCTCTCCGGCCTGCCCGGCGACGATCTCCGCCGCGCCGCGCATCCGCTCCGCGCTGCCCACCGAGGTGCCGCCGAATTTGAGAACGCGCATCGCTGAAATCCTCCGCAAAATGGGAAGAGCCCCGCTCCCTCAAGGGTGCGGGGCTCCGGCAAGAGTATGGCGAGAGTCGGGGGCGGGGTCAAGACGGCTTGAGTCTCATCCCCTTTCCTCCTCCAGAATCCGCCGCTTGCGCTCCTCGCCCCAGCGGTAGCCGCCGGCCTCGCCATCCCCGCGCACCACGCGATGGCAGGGAACGACGAGGGCCACCCGGTTGCTGGCACAGGCACGGGCCACGGCGCGGGCGGCCTTGGGATGGCCGAGGGCCGCGGCGACCTCGCCGTAGCTGCGGGTCTCGCCGCGGGGGATCCCTTGGAGGGCCCGCCAGACCCGCCACTGGAAGGCCGTGGCCTGGAGGTCCAGGGGGAGATCCGAGCCCCCAGATCTTCCCTCCACCGCCGGCCGCACGGCGTCCAGCCAGCGCTGGAGGGCCGCGTCGTCGCGCTCGATCTCGGCGTTCGGATACTCCCGCCGCAGCCCGGTCTCCAGCGCGCCGTCGTCGTCGCCCAGGGTGACGGCGCAGATTCCCCGTTCCGTGGCGGCCACCAGCAGCCGGCCGAAGGGGGATGGCGCCGTGGTGTAGCGGACGTGCATGCCCCGGCCGCCGCGGCGATAGGCGCCAGGCGTCATGCCCAGGCTCTCGTCCGCCGTCTCGTAGAGCCGGGAGCTGGAGCCATAGCCCGCGCCGTAGGTCGCCGTGGCCACGGACTCGCCCCGCCGCACCTCGCCGCGGAACCGCTCGGCCTTGAGCCGCGCGGCATATTGCCGGGGCGAGAGGCCCAGCGCCGCCCGGAAAGTCCGCTGCAGGTGCCAGGGGCTCAATCCCACGGCTGCCGCCAACTCGTGCAGCGTGGGCGTCTCCTCGAGATGGGACTCCAGGTACTCGCAGGCCCGGCGCACGGCCTCGGTCTGCGATGAGGCTTCTCCTTGGCGCGGCCGGCAGCGCCGGCAGGGGCGGTATCCAGCTCCCTCGGCCTCCTCCGGGGCGCCGAAGAAGCGGACGTTGGCGCGCCGCGGCCGGCGCGAGGGGCAGGTGGGGCGGCAATAGATCCCGGTCGAGTCGACGGCGTAGACGAACCGGCCGTCGAATTTTGCATCGCGCTTCAGCACGGCCGTCCAGGCGGTTTCGGGATCGGGTGTTGCGGAAAGGTGTGACATGGCAGCTCTCATGATCGTTCCTCCTTTTGTCCAAGGCAAGATAGCCCCGGACGGGAGGAGCGTTCCATCCGCATCTTGCGGTCAAAAGGAACCGAGGTCCTGGAGATGCGAAACGTCTCCCAGCCCGACGCAGCGCGGCGCCTCGCCGCCTCCGGACAGCTCCTCGAAGACGATCGTCGTCACGGAGCAGGGCGCCAGGGAGAATCCCGCCCACACGAGCGGCAGGGGGATCGCCAGCAGATGGGCCAGCCAGGTCAGCGCGAAACCGGCGTGGCAGAAGACCGCGATGGCGTGATGACGGCCGTTGCGGGCCAGGAAGTCGTCGGCGGCGGAGCAGAGCTGCGCGAAGGCGTCGGCCGGCCAGAATTCTCGGCCTTGGCCGGGCACCAGGGCGCGAAGCGTCGCGGCGTCCACCTGCCAGGCGGGGAGCTCGCCGGCGGCTTCGTCGGGAATCCACCAGTCTTCGAGCTCGCGGGTCCAGGGCTCGATCCGCACGTCGAGGCCCAGCCGCTCCGCCGTGTAGCGAGCGGTCTCCCGGGCCCGGTTCATCGGCGAGCTGTAGACCTGGTCGATCTCCATCTTCGCCAGCCGGTGCGCCAGCGCTCGCGCTTGGGCATGTCCGAGCGCGGTGAGAGCGTCCCGCGGATAGTCGGGCTCGGCGTGCCGGATGATGTGGAGCCGCATGTTCAGTTACTCTATGTCCGAATGCCCAAAGTCCGCCTCTGCCTGGTATTTCCTCACGTCGTCCTGGGTGGCGGCGAGACCGCCATGATGGAGGTTGCGGAGGGACTGCGCAGCGAGGTGAGGCTCGACGTCTGTGCCCTGGACAACGTCAATGACCTCCAGATGGGCGGCGCGCCCACGATCCGCGAGGAGCTCGAGGAGCGCTTCGGCCCGGTGACCTTCGTCCGCCAGCGGTGGGAGCTGCGCCCGCGGCTGCGCGAGGCCGGCGTGGTGCTGTGGTACGGCGTTTCGAATGCCGTCCCTGCGGCCATGCCGGCGTCGGGGCCGCGGCCGGGGTCGATCCGCGTCGTCCACACCGACCGCGCGGTGGACGGCCCCGGATTCGCGCGCCGTTGGCGGCGGGTGATCGATGCCGTCGTCTGCGTCTCGCCGGGGGTGGCGCGGCGGATTCCGGGCGCAGTTTTCATTCCCAATCCGGGCTCGCCGGCCCACCTCCAGGGGGAACGCCGGGAGCTCTTCGCCGGCTCCGCCCGCCGGACCCTGGGCTGGATGGGGCGCCTGGTGCCGCTCAAGAACGTCCCCTGGCTGATCGAGAGCCTGGAGACTCTCGGCTGCAACCTGCTGCTGCAAGCGCTCGATACGCCGCTCCTCACCGTCGCCGAGCTGGCCCGCGAGGTGGAGGAGCGGGGCCTGGGCGAGCGGGTGCGCTTCCTTCCCCCCGGCCGGGACGTGGGGACCCTGCTGCGCAGCGTCGACGCCCTGGTCGTGGCATCCCAGCACGAGGGGTTGCCGATGGTGGTGGTGGAGGCCGGGATGCTGGGGGTGCCGGTGATCGCGACGCGGGTCGGGGCGTTGCCCGAGCTGTTCGCGGACGAGATCCTCTTCTTCGACTCCGCAGACCCGGCCTCCCTGCGCCGGGCGCTCGCCGAGGCTGATCCGAGATGGGGCGAGAAGCTCCGCGCCAAAGTCACCCGCCTGTGCGACCGCGGCGCCGTGGTCTCTCAATATCTGGGCCTCATCGAGCGCGTCCACTTCGATCGCCGGCGCCATGCCGCCTGAAGCGCTGGGCGTTCTGACGCTCACGCATTCGAGCCGCACCACCAACCTGGCGCGCTGCTCGGCGCAGTTCCTCACCCGCCGATTCGGCGACCCGGAACGGCTGCGCGACCTGCCGCCTTTCGCAAGCCTGCCGCCGGCCGAGGTGCTCTACAGCGGCGCCGTCAGCTTTCATCGCGTCCTGATGGAGAAGGGGCGCATCCGCCTGGAATCCCTGGGGCACGTGCGCAGCCGGGACCGTATCCAGGACGTTGCCGTGCTGGGCTCGGACGACCTCCTCGTCGGCTTCGAGAACCGGCTGGAGCGCTGGCGCCTGCGCGCACCCTACGCCCTCACCGGAATCGAGGTTGCATGGCGCTTCGAGCATCCTCACCTCGTGGGTCTGCATACCGTGGAGCCTCTGGAGGAAGGACGGGTGGCGCTCGCCTGCTCGGCGCCGGACGCGGTGCTGATCGTCGATCTCGCACGCGGCGCGGTGGAGCGCACGCTATGGATGCCGGCCTCGCTCTACGGACGGGGGTACGAGCTGACGGAGTCCGATGACCTGCGTCGCCACGCCATTCCCGACGAAGCGCAGACCACGCACGTCAACGCGGCGCACCGGGCGGGCGGCTCGCGCCTCGTGGTCTCCACCCTGATCCAGGGGGCGATCGGCAGCTTCGACCTGGCGACCGGCGCCTACGAGGAGATCTGCCACGGCTTCGTCGGCTGCCACGGCGTGCGGCGGAACGCCGAGGGGGAGATCTACTTCGCGGACAGCCCCAGCGGCCGGCTCGTCTTCCTCGATTCCAAAGGATGGATCGCCCACAGCTTCCCGACCGGCTCGCTCTGGCTGCACGACGTGCAGCAGATCGCGGGCGACGTCTACGCCTTCGCCTTGGCGGATAGCAACGAGCTGCGGGTCTACGATGTCGCGACCGGCGAGCAGCTCTGGAGCCGACAGTTCCGGCTCTGGCCGCTGCCGGGGCTCTTCGGGCTGGCGCGGCGGCTGCCGGGGTGGTTGGGGAACAGCACGCAGGCGCTGGGGTTTTATCCACGAAATCTTCTATCCTGCGTCGGAGCCCAGGCCGGGACGTGGTAGGCTGAAGTTGCGGAAAGCCACGCCTTACGCGGAGGATTATCGAATGGCGGCGATCCCTTTTCAACGCGAGATCTATTACCCGGAATCCGACGGGAAGCCGATGGGGGAAACCGAGCACCACCGCGACGAGATCCACGCCCTCATCTGGGTCCTGCGCCAGCGCTACCGCGACGTACCCGGTGTGCACGTCACGGGGAATCTCTTCCTCTACTACGTGCAGGGGGATCCCCGTTTCGTCGTCTGCCCGGACGTTTTCGTAGTGAAAGGAGTGTCCAAGCACGAGCGCCGCACCTACAAGCTCTGGGAAGAGGGCCAAATCCCCTGCCTGGTGATCGAGGTGACCTCCGATAGCACCCAGGGGGAGGATCTCCACGGGAAGAAGGATCTCTACGAGCGCCTCGGTGTCGAGGAGTACATCCTCCACGACCCCTTCAGCGAATACCTCCGCCCTCCTCTCCAGGGCTTCCGTCTGGAGCACGGCCGCTACCGCCGCATCGAGCCCGCTTTGGACGGCTCCCTTTCGAGCCGTACGACGGGTGTGAACTTCCGGTCGCTGGATCGCGATCTGCATCTGATCGACACGGCAACCGGCGAGCCGCTGCCTCGCGCCGAGGAGATCCAACTCGAGCTCGACCACGAACGGGCCGAGCGTCTCAAGTTGGAGACCGAGCGCCTCAAGCTGGAGGCCGAGCGCAATCACGAACAGGAACGGAGGCTGGAGGCCGAGGAGCGAGCCCAAGCCGCTGAAGAGGAGATCAGCCGCCTGCGCCGCGAGTTGGAACGACGCGGCTGATTACAAAGCGGCGCCAACAGCGCCCGGTCGCTCCTGTCGATCAAAGCCCCGCGTCCGGCCCCTTGTAGGGCGGCGTCAAGCCCAGGAGCTGGCGGCGCATGGGCGTCCGCGCCGCGGCGGCGAGGCGAGGGGAGGGCTCGTGGTCCTCCCACATCCTCATCCATTTGTGCCCGTAGTTGTAGAGCAGCACGCGGCGGGTGACGGCGCCGCGGTTGTTGCTCGGGGCATGGAGGAGGTTGCCGTTGAAGAAATAGGCTGCGCCCGCCTCGCAGGTCAGGGCCACGGCGCCTGGCATCTCCTCGGGAGTGGCCACGACCGGGATCGGCGTATCGTCCGGCTGTCGGTGGGTCCCCGGGAGCACCAGGGTGGCGCCGCCGTCGGCGGCGATGCCGGTGAGCGCGTACATGGCGCGGATCATCATCGTGGAGCCCGCATGGTGGACTCCGGGCATGCGGGTGCGCACGTCGGTGTGCCAGGCCGTGCCGTCGATGAGGCCGCCGGGCGGGGTGATGTAGTAGGCGTGATCGACGAGGCCGATGCCGGTGCCCAGCAGCTCGCGGATCCAAGGAAAGACCGCCGGGTGCTCGACGAGGTCGAAGAGCACCGGGTGATACTCCATGATCGCCGGGATTTCCAGGAACTCCGGGATGCGCGTGCCCGGCAGGGCGGGATCGGCGCGCCAGCGGGCCTCCGCCTCGTCCGCGGCGGCGCGGACAGAGGCGAGCTCCGCGGCCGTGAGGGCGCCGGGGATCATCAGGTAGCCGTTGGCGTCGAAGAACCGCCGCTGCGCTTCGCTGAGGGTGCTCAGGGCGCTCACGCCGCCTCCCAGTCCATGGGC
The DNA here is from genome assembly GCA_049284515.1 of Thermoanaerobaculia bacterium. Classification (GTDB taxonomy): domain Bacteria; phylum Acidobacteriota; class Thermoanaerobaculia; order Multivoradales; family UBA5704; genus DATARR01. The sequence goes on along the minus strand of JBAPYB010000295.1, from coordinate 972 downwards.
GGTCCGTACGGATCGGTGAGGCCGAGGAGCTGCCGGCGCTGCGGCGTGACGGCGCGGGCGGCCAGCTCGGGCGACGGCCGGTACTCGTCCCACATCCGCATCCACTTGTGGCCGTAGGTGTAGATCAGAAGGCGGCGGTGGACGTTGGAGCGGTTGTTTCCCGCCGAGTGGTAGGTGCGGTCGTTGATCAGGTAGGCGCTGCCGGCCGGCAGGGTCATGGGCACGGCGCCGGGCAGCTCCTCGGGCATCTCCGAGTTCGGCAACTCCGTGCCGCCCGGCGTGAAGTGCGACGCGGGCAGCACCAGGGTCGCACCGCCGTCGGGCGGAATGTCCGCCAGGACGTAGAAGACCTTGACCATCAGGCGCGAGCGCGGATGGTCCACTCCCGGCAGGTCGAAGTCGAAGTGCCAGCCTTGGGGGATGGCGGCGCCCGGCGGGGTGATGAAGTAGTCGTGGTCGAGCATCATCACGTCCGGCCCGAGGAGCGCGCGCACCAGGGGGAAGGTCCGCGGGTGCTCGATGAGGTCGAAGAGGGCCGGGCCGTGCTCCATGATGCCGAGCACCTGTTCGAGGTCACTCCGACGCACCCCGGGGAGCGACAGGTCGGCGCGCCAGCGGGCTTCGGCCGCGCCGGCCTCGGCGCAAAGAGCCGCCAGCTCGGCGGGGGAGAGGGCGCCGGGGATTACGAGGTAGCCCTGGGTGTCGAAGAAGAGGCGCTGCTCTTCGGTGAGGGCGGGGGGCATGGGAGGTGGATTGTATAGAAGTGGCCGGCGGTCCCCCGCCCGAAGACCCTCACCCCTGCCCCTCTCCCGCCCCCTCCCACCCCCCGCACCGGGAGAGGGGTCGGTTGGGGCGGGCTTGCTGGTCGTCCCTGGTGTCCTTGCTGTCCTCTCCGTCCTTTCTTGGCTGTTCTCCCTCTTCTCCCGGTGAGGGGGGTGGGAGGGGGCGGGAGAAGAGGGCCGGGGTGATGAG
>JBAPYB010000294.1:0-3762 GCA_049284515.1 Thermoanaerobaculia bacterium | reverse complement strand
TCGGTGGTGCGGACGATGTCCTCCACCACCTCCAGCCGGAGCAGCGCCGGCAGGGCCCACAGCTCGCCAAGGGTCAGGGGGCTCGCGGCCGGAAACGTCGCGACGAGATGGCGGAGTTGCTCGAGATCGAGGGAACCGGCGCCGGCGCAGGCCTGCCGGGCGAGCACCCACACCCGGAGCTGTCCCGGGAACGCCCCGTCCCGCAGCACCGGCAGGCTGCGGCGGAAGCTCTCCGGAAGGTCCTGGGCCACCTGGGCCAGGGCGCCCTGGATGGCGTAGGCGTTGTCCAGCAGCCACTCCGCGGCCCGAGCCAGCTCCCCGCTCTCCCCTGCCGCGGCGGCCATCCGCGGAGAGAGCGCCGCCAGCGAGGCCTCCAGCGCCGCTCCACGCGCGGCGGGCGAGCGCCCCGAGCCTCGGGGCGGGAGAGGCAGCACCGCAGAGGGGCGCCCGTCCATGGCTCTTTCCCGGTCCGGCGCCCCTTCAGACCGCAGTGAGCGCGGGGGCTCGGCCTTGAACGTCCGTGGTCTCCGGCGGCAGGCGGGCTGTCAGGTCTTGCAGCACCAGCAGCGGCGTCGTGCCGTGGTGGATGAGGCGGTCGGCGACGCTGCCGTAGGGCCAGGGAGCCGCGCCGGAGCAGCCGTGTGCGCTGATCACCATCAGCGAGACCTGCTCGTCCGCGGCCGCCTTGTCGAGCGTCTGCACGACGTGGGGGGACTCGAACAGGAGGCTGCGGGTCCGGACGCCGCTGCCGGCCAGCAGCTCCTGCATCTCGCCCAGATACCGCTCGGCCAGCCGCCGGTCGTGCTCGACGAGCTGGCGCGCCAGCTCCGCCTCCTCCTGCGCCGGCGGTGTGCGTCGCGCCAGCGCCGGGCAAGTCACGACGTGGACCAGCAGGAGCTCCCCGCCGCCGGCGCGCACCAGGGGTACTGCCTGCAGCAGCGCCCACTGCGCCTGTTGCGAGCCGTCCAGCGGCACCATCACCCGCAGGAACCGGACTTCGGCCGGAGCCTCTCCCGGCGGCTCCTCGCGGACCACCAGGACCGAGGTGCCGGCTTGCGAGAGCACCTTCTGGGTGGTGCTGCCCAGGCTGAACGTCTGCGGTCCGCTCCGGCCGTGGCTGGAGAGGACGACGAGATCAACCGCCTGCTGCCGCACCTGCTTCAGGATCTCCTCCGCCGGATCGCCCTCGGCCAGGACGGCCGCGGCCCGCACCCCCTGGCCGCACAGCCGCGCAGCGATCCCTTTCACATAGGCGGTGTCTTCGGCGCGCCCCATCCGCCAGACCACGGAATCGACCAGCTCGCCGTGCCGGCGGCCGTCCGTCTCCTGGATCCGCAGCACGACGATCTCCGCCGCCAGGGCTTTGGCGACCGCCACCGCCTGCGGCAGAGCGCTCTCGGCCAGCGCCGAGCCGTCGAGAGGAACGAGAATTTTCTGGATCATGGCTCCTCCTTTGCCGAGGGTCTCCCTCGCGCTCACCTTAGTCTCTGTCTTCACGGTGGGCGCCGCCCCGAAGGGTGGAGAGAGGAATCGCCGGAGGTTTGGGTGGGAGCCACACTCCGGGGTAGGAGAATGTCAACTATACTCTAAAAATCCTCAAACCCTCTGGAGTGACGCCCGGACGCCCGGATACCCGGATGACCCTCTCCCCCTCAGGCCGGCGGCATCGCGGCTTCGGCCGCCGCGATGCGCAGCGTAGTGGCGATCGCCACGTCCGGATTGAGCGAAATGGAATCGATGCCCTCGTTGACCAGCCAGGCGGCGATCTCCGGCCGGTCGGAGGGCGCCTGGCCGCAGATGCCGATGGGCTTGCCGAGCTTGCGCGCGGCGGCGATGGCGCGCGCGATCAGCCAGCGCACGGCGTCGTCCCGCTCGTCGAAGAGGTGCGCCACGGTGCCGGAATCGCGGTCGAGCCCGAGGGTCAGTTGCGTCAGGTCGTTCGAGCCGATGGAGAAGCCGTCGAACACCCGCAGGAACTCCTCGGCCAGGATGGCGTTCGAGGGCACCTCGCACATGGCGTACACCTCCAGGCCGTCCTCGCCCTGCCGCAGACCGTGGGCGGCCATGGCGGCCAGCACGCGCCGCCCCTCCTCGACCGTGCGGCAGAAGGGGATCATGACCTTGACGTTGGTCAGCCCCATGTCGCGGCGCACCCGCAGCAGCGCCTCACATTCGAGCGCGAAGCCCTCCGCGTAGCGGGCGTCGTAGTAGCGGGAGGCGCCGCGGAAGCCGATCATCGGGTTCTCCTCGTCCGGCTCGAACTCCTGGCCGCCGATCAGCCGCGCGTACTCGTTGGTCTTGAAGTCGCTGGTGCGCACGATCACCGGCCGGGGGTAGAAGGCGGCGGCGATTCTGGCCACGCCCTCGCTGAAGCGGTGGAGGAAGAACTCGCGCGCGTCCTCGGCGCCGATCCGTGCGGCGATCTCCTTCACGGCCTGGGGATCGGCGAGGCGGGGGTAGCGCGCCAGCGCCATTGGGTGGACGCCGATGTGGTTGGTGACGATGAGCTCGGTGCGCGCCAGGCCGACGCCGGCGTTGGGGATGGCGGCCAGCGCGAACGCCCTGCCCGGATCGCCGACGATGAGCATGACCTTCGTCCGCGTCGCCGGCACCGTGGCGGCCTCGACGCGCTCGACGGCGAAGGGCACCCGGCCGGCATAGGCGTGCCCCTCGGCGCCTTCGGCGCAGCAGACCGTGACCTCGTCGCCGGTGCGCAGGCGGGACGTGGCGTTCTCGGTGCCAACGATGCAGGGCAGGCCGAACTCGCGGGAGACGATGGCCGCATGGGCCGTCCGGCCCCCCTGGTCGGTGACGATGGCGGCGACGCGCCGCATGACCGGCTCCCAGTCCGGATCGGTCATCCTGGCGACCAGCACCTCGCCCGGCTGCACCGAGTCGAGCGCGCCGACGTCGAGGACGACGCGGACGCGGCCGGCGGCGATCTTCTCGCCCACGGCCTGGCCGGTCACCAGCGGCTCTCCGGGGGCCGCCGTCAGCCGGTAGACCTCGGCGGCGGCGGTGCGCGACTTGGCCGAGTGCACCGTCTCGGGCCGCGCCTGCACGATGTAAAGCTCGCCCGTCAGGCCGTCCTTGGCCCACTCGATGTCCATGGGCTGCGGATGGCCGGCGCGCCGGGAGTAGTGCTCCTCGATGCGGCAGGCCCAGCGGGCGAGGGTCAACACGTCGTCGTCCGCCAGGCAGTAGCGGCTGCGCTCGGCGGCCGGCGTCGGCTCGCTGCGCGTGCCCTTGCTGCCGTCCGCATAGACCAGCCGCACCTCCTTCGTCCCCAGGCGGCGGCCGATGATGGCGCGATGCCCGGTGGCGAGGGTGGGCTTGAACACCGTCCACTCGTCCGGCGTCACCACGCCCTGCACGACGAACTCGCCCAGGCCATAGGCTCCGGACACGGTGACGACCTCGCGGAAGCCCGACTCCGTGTCGAGGGTGAAGATCACTCCGGAGCTGGCCTTGTCCGAGCGCACCATCGGCATGACGCCCACCGACAGCGCGACCTTGAGCTGGTCGTAGCCGAGGCGCGCCCGGTAGCTGATGGCGCGGTCGGTGAACAGCGACGAGCAGCAGGCCTGCACGGCCCGCAGCAGCCCGTCGCGCCCGCGCACGTTGAGGAAGGTCTCGGCGGCGCCGGCGAAGGAGGCTTCGGGCAGGTCCTCGGCCGTGGCCGACGAGCGGACGGCCAGCTCCGGCTCGCGCCCCAGGCGCTGGCACAGCCGGTCGTACGCCGCGCCGAGCGCGGCCTGGAAG
>JBAPYB010000293.1:0-13424 GCA_049284515.1 Thermoanaerobaculia bacterium | reverse complement strand
TGATGGGCACCGGCGGCGCGCCCGAGGGGGTCATCACCGCCGCCGCCATGCGCTGCCTGGGCGGCGAGATCCAGGGCCGCCTCCGGGCGACCGACGAGGAGCAGCAGGAGCGGGTCAAGTCCCTCGGTTTCCACGACCTGACCAAAATCTACAAGACCGAGGAGCTCGCCCCCGGCAACGAGATCCTCTTCAGTTGCACCGGGGTGACCGACGGCGAGCTGCTGAAGGGCGTCCGCTTCTTCGGCGGCGGCTCGCGCACCTCGACCCTGTTCATGTCCCTGTCGCGCAAAATCATCCGCTTCGTGGACACCATCGACCGCGAGCAGGTGACGACGCCGGTCCGGTTCCTGTAGAGAGACCGGCCATGATCAAACCGGACCGCTGGATCCGCGAATGGGGGCGCAGCGGAGGGGTCACCCCTTTCGAGGAGAGCCAGGTCAATGCCGCCAGCTACGACGTCAGGGTCTCCGACCACTGGATCTGCCCCACCCGCGATCCGGAGGAGTTCCACGCCCCCCACATCAAGCTCTTCCCGGGCGAGGTCGTCCTCGCGTCGAGCATGGAGTACGTGCGCATTCCGCGCGACGTGGCCTGCGACCTCAAGCTCAAGTCCACCCTTGGCCGGCTGTGGATCAACCACTCGCTGGCCGGCTGGTGCGACCCCGGCTTCCAGGGAGAGATCACGCTCGAGCTGCAAAACCTTGGACCGCAGCCTTTCGTACTGGAGGCGGGCAGGCGGATTGCACAGCTCATCTTCATTGCCATGGAGTCCGAACCGGACGTCGCGTACGGCGATCCCGGCTCGTCCAGCCACTACCAGGGGCAGAGAGGGACGACTCCGGCACGAAGATGAGGGATCCCTTCCATGCGGAGCTCGTTGTCAGCCCGGTCAATCTCTTCGTATTCGCATAGGACTATAATCGGCCCGGTCATCATGGGCATCGTCGGGAACCTCAGAACGATGCAGCTCGAAGAGCTGCTCCAGTGGCTCTCCCAGAGCAAGAAGAATGGGACCCTGGAAATCGTCCACGGCAAGACGGAGAAGAAGGTCTTCTTCAAGGATGGGCTGATCCTCTCGTCCGCCTCGAACAAGCCGGAGGAGTACCTCGGCCACTTCCTGGTGAGCCACGGCCTGATCAACGAGGCGCAGCTCAACCGCGCCGTCGAGCTGCAGGAGAAAAGCCGCACCCTGCTGGGCATGATCCTGGTCAAGAACGGCGCCATCGCCGAGAAGGACCTCACCCGCATGCTCCGCCTCAAGGCCGAGGAGAGCATCTACGACATCTTCTCGTGGGCCGAGGGGGACTTCCGCTTCCTCGACGACGTCCTGCCCGAAAGCTCCATGGTGCCCATGCGGATGGACGTCACCGGCATCGTCATGGAAGGCGTGCAGCGGGTCGACGAGTGGCGGCGCATCCGGCAGGTGATCCCCGACGAGCAGATGATCCCGGTGGCGATCGTCGACCTCTCCTCCGTTCCGGACCTCGGTCCGGGCGACCGGCGGATCCTGGGCCTGGTGGACGACCAGCTCACCATCGAGGAGATGCGCCAGCAGACCCACGCCACCGAGTTCCAGATCTGCAAGCTGTTCTTCGACCAGTATCAGGCGGGGCATCTCAAGCTGGTGAAGCTGCGCTCGGGAGGCGGCGGGGGAGCCGGCGCTCTCACCGCGGCGCCCCTCGTCGAGGCCGGCCGGACGCTCATGAAGGACGGGGACTTCGACGCCTCCCTGCGCCACCTGCGGGCGGCGAAGGCCCTGGAGCCGGACAATCAGGAAGCCCAGCAGGTGCTCACCCTGGCCGAGAAGAAGATCCGCGAGTACATCGAGAAGGCCGGCGTCACCCTGGGCTCGATCCCCCAGGTAACGGCGACCATGGAGCAGCTCACCTCCTCGCAGCTCTCCCCCTCGGAGGGCTTCATGCTCACCCGCATCAACGGCACCTACGACATCCAGTCGATCCTGAAGATCACGCCGATGGGGCAGCTCGACGCCCTGCTGCTGTTCTGGAAGCTGGCCCAGAGCGGCTACATCCGCCTGCTGCCGCCGAAGAATCCCTCGGGCACGCCGCTGCGGGGAACGCAGCCGATGCGGTGATGCGGTAGGGTCAACTCCCCGGCCGCGGCCGGGACACGTTCAGCTCCCCGGCCACCGAGAACCGTAGCGGCCAAGCGGCCGCCTCGCCGGCGTAGTCGACGCCGATCCGGGGGCTGGCGACAATCAGTGTTTTCTCCGCCGGCTCGCCCCTCGTGATGTAGAGGGGCGGCCGGTCCAGGAGGACGCCATCCAGCTCACGGCCGACGCCCAAGGCCTGGCAGAGCTTTCCCGGTCCACCGGCGAGGTCTCCCGGCCGCACCCGCTTCAGCCAACCCCGGTTCGCCGCCATGCGCTCCTCGCCGGCCACCGGCGCGCCCGCCCGCAGCAGCACGGCGCTCCCCACGCCCGCCTCGCCGGTCACCGCGTTCAGGCAGAAGTGCATGCCGTAGATGAAGTAGACGTAGGCGTGCCCGCCGGGGAGGTAGAGGCTCTCGTTGCGCGGCGTGCGCCGGCCGCCCCAGGCGTGGCTCGCGCGGTCCGGCGTGCCCAGGTAGGCTTCCACCTCCACCAGGCGCAGCACCAGGCGCTCCTCTTCCATCTCGCGCACCAGATACCGACCGAGCAGGTCGCGCGCGACGGTCTCGGCAGGCCGGCGATAAAAAGACGGCGGCAGGGGACGGAAACGGCTCATAAGGTCCGCGGAACGGTATCATCCCAGCCACCTATGAGCCCCCAGCCCGAGATCCCACTGCTCTTCGCCGAGATGCACGGCATCTTTGCCGGCCTTTACGATCCGGATGCCCCTTGGAAACTCCTGGGCGACGCCCTCGACGAGGTGCTCGCCGCCCTGCCGTCGAGCGACCTTCAGACCGGCCTGTCGCCGGACGTGCATCTTGCGGGGGACCGTATCGTCATCGGCCGGGGCACCCGCATCCATCCCAGCGTGGTGATCGAAGGGCCGGTCTTCATCGGCCGCGACGTGGAAATCCGCCCCGGCGCCTACATCCGGGCCGGCTGCTGGATCGGCGACCGCTGCGTCGTCGGGGCCAACACGGAGATCAAGCGCGCCATCCTCCTCCCGCACGCCAAGGCTCCCCACCTCAACTACGTGGGCGATTCCATCCTCGGGGCCGGCGTCAACCTCGGGGCCGGCACCGTCCTCTCCAACTTCCGCCACGACGGCGACACCATCCGCATCCCGGGCACCCCCGCCAATCCCGAGGGCGGGCCCCGCCTCGACACCGGCCGCCGCAAGCTCGGCGCCATCCTCGGCGACGGCGTCCTCACCGGCTGCAACTGCGTCCTCCACCCCGGCTCCCTCGTCGGCCGCGGTACCCAGATCTACCCGGGGGTACAGCTCCGCTCCGGCATGTATCCGGCGGGGAGTATCGTGAAGCTGAAGCAGGATTTGGAGATCGTGCCGCAGGCGTAGTGGCCCCTACAACACCGGCCGCGGAAACGCCTGCGTCACCGAGGTGTCGATCACCGGATGGCTCACCACCATCACCGTCCGGTCGTCGTCCGGCGGCGCTTGGCGGCTGAAGGCCTTGACGCTCTTGAAGATGGCCTCCACCACCTCGCGGGCCGTCTCCCCCTGGTGCTCGCGGGCCACCTCCACCAGGCGCTCCATGCCGTACTCGCCGAGCTGGCGCCCGTCCTCGTCGCGGCCCTGCGTTTCGCAGATGCCGTCGGTGTAGAACACCATCATGTCGCCCGGCTTCATGATGACGAAGCCTCGGCTGTAGCTGGCGTCGGGCAGCGGACCCAGCACCGGCCCTCCCTCCTCCATGTAATGCACCGTGCCGTCGGCGCTGACGTGAAACGGCGGCGGATGACCGGCGTTGACGTAGATGAACACGCCGTTGAGCTCCAGCTCGCCGTAGAACATGGACACGAAGCGGCTGGTCAGCGTGCTCTTGTGGATGATCTTGTTCATCCGCTCCACCGTGCGCACGATCTTGAAGTCGCGGGCGAGCCCCATGCGCAGCCCCATGTAGATGTCGCGCACCTGGAGGGCGGCGGGCAGGCCGTGGCCTGAAACGTCGGCGATCGAAAGGCCGAGGATCTTCTCCGTCACCGGGATGTAGTCGAAATAATCGCCGCCCACGCCTTCGATCGGCTCGGAATGGCCGTAGATGTCGAAGGAACCGTACTCGGGCACGCGCTTGGGGAGGATTGACGCCTGGATCTTCCGCGCCTGCTCGAAGATCCCCTCCATACGGTCGCGCCGGATCTTCTGGTTGACGCTGTGGCGCAGGATGCCGAGAGAAAACAGGATGTCGTCCCGGTCGTGGCCGGGCGCCACGTCGAAGGCCAGCACGTACTCCTCGCTGCCCACCTCGATGGCGGCGAACCGCTGCACCCCGAGCTGGCTCTCCAGGTGGCGGTCCATCTCCGGGTCCTCGACGCCCATGTAGATCGTGCCGTTCTCCAGCAGCAGCTCGATCGGCCGGTAGGAGATCGGCACCTTGAGCCCGATCGGCGCCTCCTTGGCCTCGCCGAAGGTGGCCAGCAGCACGTAGTAGCCGCTGCGGCGCTGGTAGAGACGGCCGCCGTAGATCCCCAGCTCGTCGCGGAACTTGTCGATGATCGTTTCCAGCAGCGACGGGATCGTCGCGGCGACGTCCTCGTCCCGGTCCATGGCCGCCACCACCTGCTCCACCTTCTTCATCAGCGCCTGGTAGTTCACCGGGCGAGCTTCGGACGTGATCAAGATCGGATCTCCCTTCGGGGTCGGGGTTGGCTTCGAGACGCCGGGGCCATTCTACCCCGGGCCTACCCGTGGTCGATCAACGCCCTCAGAATCCGGTCCTGGTCCCCGTGCGGGTCTCCCCGCGTGCCGTTGAGGAGGATGGAAAAGGCGTAGGACTTGCCGGAGACGCCCCGGGCGTAGCCGGAGAGGGCGGAGACGCCGGCGAGGGTGCCGGTCTTGGCGAAGACGTTGCCGAGGTAGGGAGGCGCCGCCAAGCGCCGCTTCCACGACTTGTTGTCCTCCCCCGAGAAGGGGAGCGACTTCACGAGCTCCGGCCCCGCCGGGTCGTAGAACATGTGGCGCAGCAGGGTCGTGATCGCCCGCGGCGAAGCCTGGTTCTCGCGGCTCATTCCCGAGCCGTCGACCATGCGCAGCTCGCCAGGCGGTATGCCGATCGAGGTCATCAGCTCCTCGATGGCCCTGACGCCGGCCCGCCAGCTCCCCTGGCCGCAGCGCCGCGCTCCCACCTGCTTGGCCAGGCTCTCGGCGTAGAAGTTCTGGCTCCGCTTGTTGGTGGTGTAGACCGCCGTCACCAGGTCGCTGCGGTGCACCGCCACCCGCTGCCAGACCGGCCCCGGGAGCTGATCCACCGAGCGCAGGCCGCCGTCGATGGCAATTCCCGCTTCCGCCAGCGTCGCCCGCAGCGCGGCGCCGAAGTAGATCACGGGATCGGGCACCGTCACCCAGGTCTCGAACGGCCCCGAATTGACGTCGATCGTGCCGCGCACCGTCAGCAGGTCGTCCGTCCGCCCGACGTAGAGCTTCGTCCCCCGCCGCTTCGCCCGCGTCGACGTGCTGTTGTCCACCCGGAAAATGGGCAGCGGCGGCACCGTCTCGACGACGGCCGGCTGGCCCGCCGTCCGGCCCGGCGAGACCCGGACGAGAATGCAGTTGTCGCTGAACGACAGGGCGGACACCGGAGCCTCGTACCACTCGGCGAGCTGGTCCCGCGGCCAGTGGGGATGGATCGTCAGAGCCTCGAAGAGCCCGTGCGCCAGGTAGAGGTCGCCCGAGATCCGCCGCACCCCCCGGTCCCGCAGCGCCGCGGCCCAGGGGCGGAAGACGGCGAACGGATCGCCGCCGTATTCGCGGCCGGAGATCTGGGGATCTCCCGAGCCCACCACTCCGAGGTCGCCGCGCAGCACGCCCTCTGCCACCGTGCCGCGCATCAGGAAGCGCGTCTCGAACTGGAAGCCCGGCCCCAGCGCCTCCAGCGCCGTCGACGTGGTGAACAGCTTGCTGTTCGAAGCGATCACCCGCGGCTCCTGGGGGTTGTAGGAGAAGACCGCCTCCCCCGTGTCGAGCTGCACGATGCTGACCCCCACCTCCCGCGCCTTCTGCTGCGCCCGGGCGACCTCGGCCGACACCGCCTGGTGGAGAGGCGTCTGCGGTGTCTGCGCCAGAGACGGCGCAGCGGTGAGGAGACAGAGGGAAAGGGCGAGGGTCCTCAGCGTTCTACCGTGTTGCAGGGCTGGGCTCATGATTTCAGGTACTTCTCGAACCACCGCACGATCTCCACCGTCGACCGCACCCGGTTCGCGGTCTTGCGAAAGCCGTGCCCTTCGTCCGGGAAGATCACGGACTGTACGGGCACGCCCCGCTTCTTCAGCTCCTCCGCCACCTGCTTGGCCTCCACCAGGGGGACGTTCGTGTCGTTGGCGCCGTGGAGCACCAGCAGCGGCGCCTTCACCTTGTCGAGCTTGTGGATGGGGGAGAGCTGGACCAGCAGATCCTTCTCCGTCGCCGGATCGCCGTACTCCTTGGTGGAGATGGCCGCCATCCAGGGCTCGGTCTGGGCGAAGAAGGTCTCGAAATTGACGATGCCGTAGAGATCGGCCCCGGCGGCGAAGAGGTCGGGAAATTCCGTCAATCCGGCGAGCGTCATGTAGCCGCCGTACGAGCCGCCCATGATGCCGATCCGCTTCGGATCGGCGATCCGCGCCTTCACCAGGTAGTCGACGCAGTCCTTGATGTCCTTCACCCCCTCAGCCCGCAGCGGACCGTTGTCCAGGTTGACGAACTTCTTGCCGAAGCCCGACGAGCCGCGCACGTTGGGAGCGAAGACGCCGATGCCGCGCGACCGCAGCGCCTGGTAGATGGCGTTGAAGCTCGGCCGCTCCTGCCCCTCCGGGCCGCCGTGAAAGCTGATCACCACCGGGCCCGGCGAATCGCCCGGCGGCCGGTAGAGCCAGCCCGAGAGGTCGAGGCCATCGTGCGCCGGGAAGTGCACCAGCTCCGGCGACCTCAGCGCGTCCAGGTTCACCCCCTCGTGCGGGCTCCAGGTGAGCTGGCGGACGCTGTGCGCCTCCACTCCGATCACCCAGACGTCCGTGGGGAGATTGGCGCCCCCCACCGTCAACGCCAGCCGCTTGCCGTTCTCCGAATAGCTGAGGCCGCCTAGGATGTCACCCGCCATGCGCATGGATTCGAGATCGACGCGCGGCTTCCTCAGATTGACGAAGACCAGATCGTTGCGGCCGGAAACGTTGAAGACGATGAAGGCGTTGCTGCCGTCCGGAGCGAGCGCGAGCTCGTCCACCTCGGCGTCGTCGCGCGAGGTGATCTTCTGGCTCGACAGCGGCAGGCCGCCCGGCCCGAGCATGATCTTGGCGAAGTACGTCTTGTCCGCATCCCGGTTGGACGAGAGATAGACCATCGAGCCGCTGGGATTGAACCGGCCGCCGCCGAACGAGCCGGGCGGATCGTGCAGCGTCAGCAGCGTCTCCTTGCCCGTCGTGAGGTCGACCAGAGAGAGATTGTCGTCCCCCCGGCTCACCAGCCGGGAGACCAGCGCCCGCTTGCCGTCGCGGCTGATGTCGACCAGCGTCGAGATCCCGCCGCCGGCGGCCACCTTGCGGCTCTTGCCCGTCTCCGAATCGTAGATCCAGGGCTCCAGCGAGCCGGGATTGTCGTGGCTCGAGCTGTAGCGCAGGAGCTTGCCGCTCCAGCCGGCCAGCGTGTTGTTCTCCTTGCCGCCGCCGGTAATCCGCTGCACGCCCGAGCCATCCGGGTGCATGAGATAGACCTGCTGATTGAGACCGCCGCCGGGCGCCACCAGGAGGGCCAGCCACTGCCCGTCGGGCGACCACTTGACGCTCGACACCGGGTCCTCGAACGTGCCGACCTGCTTCGGCGGGCCGACCGTGTCGATGTCGGCGATCCACACCTGCGGCAGGCTGCCGCGGTTGGAGAGGAACGCCACCCGTTTGCCGTCCGGCGACAGGCTGGGCGCGAAGCTCGAGCTGACCTTCGCCATCCGCTCCACGGAGGCGGTCAACGTGTCGGCCGCCGGGGCGGCCGCGGGAGGCTTCGCCGCCGAGGCGAGAGCCGGGAGAGCGAACAGGATCAGAACAGCAGGCAGACAACGGCGATGCATGAATCCTCCGATCTTCGAGCCGGCCTAGTCTAACCCGGGACGGGCCTAGCGGCCGGGGGAGGTCACGTTCTTCCCGGTGCGAAGCACTAGAAGAGAGGAGCCCCACGAGAATAGGGAGCATTTGCACAGGTCATTGATCCACGGTCTGCGGGCGAGCCTCGCCCCGGCTGGCTCACGTACCACAATCCTTGGGAGTTTCTCGACATGGCACAGTTCAAGGCATTTCAACCGGGCGTGGAAGTTTATGGCGCAGTCGTTCTTTCCATCGTGGATGGGATGGGAGAATTCAAGACCATGGCGGAAGGAATTCTGTCCCAGCACGGCATCCGGAGGCCGCAGCCGGAAGGCTGGTATCCGCAACAGGCGTGGCTTGATTCCTTCAAGACCATTTCCGAGAAGATCGGCCCGCGCACCTTGTTCGCCATCGGCAAGAAGATTCTGGAAGCCGTCGAATGGCCGCCCTGGATCGACAGTCTGCCGACCGGCCTGGCGGCCATCGACATGAACTATCACCTGCGCCACCGGCTCAACGGCAAGCCCATGCTGAACGAGCAGACGGGCGAGATGACGGAAGGCATCGGCCACTACGACTTCAAGGGGTTGACCGGGGAACGGTCCGCCGTCCTGATCGGCAACAATCCGTACCCCTCCGAATTCGACCGCGGCATCATCACCGCCATGGGCCGGCGCTTCAAGCCCAACCTGGAAGTGCGTCTGGATCCGACCCAGCCCACCCGGGCCAAGGGCGCGGACTCCTGCACCTACCTCATCGAGTGGTAGAGCGGGTCGGCTCAACCCGCCCTGTGTCAGCCCTGCTGTTGCAGGAAGGTCCCGCGCCGCAGTTGGGTGATGGCCTCTTCGAGCTGGGCGCGGGTGTTCATGACGATCGGTCCATGCCAGGCGACGGGCTCTTCCAACGGCTTTCCTGAAGCCAGCAGGAAGCGGATACCGTCCTCTCCGGCCTGCACGACGACCTCGTCGCCGCGGTCGAAGACGACCAGGGAACGGTTGCCGGCGGTTTCCCAGGTCGCGGGTCCGTCGCCGTCGATGGGCTCGGTGAGCACGGCGCGGGGCGCCGAGGCGTTGCCGAAGCGGCCCGAGCCCTCGAAGACGTAGGCGAAGGCGTGGCGCGAGGTCTCGACCGGCAGCGTCTTGCGCTGGCCCGGCGGCACCCAGATGTCGATGTAGCTCGGCTCGGCGGCGATGCCGTCGACCGGACCGGTCTTGCCCCAGAAGGTGCCGCAGAGAATGCGGGCCCGGGTGCCGTCGTCGTCGATTACCTCCGGAATCTCGGCGGAGCGAACGTCCTGGTAGCGCGGCGCGGTCATCTTGAGCGACGCCGGGAGGTTCGCCCAGAGCTGGAAGCCGTGCATGCGGCCGGCCTCGTCGCCCTTCGGCATCTCCTGGTGGATGATGCCCCGGCCCGCAGTCATCCACTGCAGGTCCCCGGCGCCGAGCGCGCCCTGGTTGCCGAGGCTGTCGTTGTGGCTCACGGTGCCGGAAAGCACATAGGTGATCGTCTCGATGCCGCGATGCGGGTGCCAGGGAAAGCCGGCCAGGTAATCCTGCGGCCGGTCGTTGCGAAAGTCGTCGAGAAGCAGGAACGGATCGAAATCGCCGGTCTCTCCAAAGCCGAAAGCCCGCCGAAGATGAACGCCGGCGCCCTCGATCGTCGGGGTCGCCTGCGAGATCTGCTTGATGGAACGGATGGACATGGAAGCCTCCTGTCTGAATGCTGCGTGCCTTGAAACTGACGCTGGAACGCAGGAATTCCCCCGCAGGGGGCGTGTCACCGCCCCATCAAAATCCGGTAGGGCACCGTGCGCAGGATCTCTTCCAGCGAGGTGGTACCGGCGCGGGCTTTTTCGAGGGCGTTGTCGAGCAGCGACTGCATCCCCTTCTCGCGGGCGGCGGCGCGAATGCGGTGGACGGGCGTGCCGTCGGCGATGAGGTCGGCCAGCTCGCTGTCCATGACGAACAGCTCGTAGATGCCGAGCCGGCCCTTGTAGCCGGCGCCGGCGCAGACCTCGCAGCCCGCCTTGGGACTTGGCCGGAAGAATGGCCCGTCGCCGGCGCCGAGGCCCAGGCGCCGGGCCTCGCGGTCGTCGGGGGGAGCTTCCACGCGGCACTGCGGGCAGAGCCGGCGCACCAGCCGCTGGGAGACGGAGCCGAGGAGACAGGCAGAGATCAGGCCGGGATCGACCCCCAGGGTGCGCAGCCGGGAGATGGTGCTCACCGCGTCGTTGGTGTGGAGCGTCGAGAGGACGAGATGGCCGGTCTGGGCGGCGCGGACGGCGGCGCTCGCCGTGTCCTCGTCGCGGATCTCGCCGATCAGGATGACGTCGGGGTTCTGGCGCATGAAGGCGCGGGCGTAGTCGGCGAAGCCCATCTGCGACGAGACCTGCTTCTGATTGGTCTTCGGGAAGTGGTACTCGATGGGGTCCTCGACGGTGAGGATCTTGTTGGCGGGCGTGTTGATGCGGTGGATGGCGGCATAGAGGGTAGTCGTCTTGCCGCTGCCGGTGGGGCCGGTGACCAGGATCATCCCCTCGGGATTGGCGATTAGCCGGCCGAAAAGGGAGAACGCCGCCTCGCCCAGGCCGAGCTTGTCGAGCGGCAGGGGCGACGCGCTGTCGAGGATGCGCAGCACGGCGTCCTCGCCGAACGGTCCGGGAACCACGGAGAGGCGGAAATCCACCTCGCGCTCGCGGGCTCGGCCTCCCGGCCGGTAGACCGCCCGCACGCGGCCGTCCTGAGCCCGCCGGTGCTCGGCGATGTCGAGGTCGGAGAGCACCTTGAGGCGGATGATGGCCGCCGGCACGTTGGCCACGGAGAGCGGTGTCGCGACCTGCCGCAGGACGCCGTCGACGCGGAACCGCACGTCCACGTCCTGCTCATAGGTCTCGATGTGGACGTCGCTCGCTCCGAGCTGGACCGCGCGGCCGAGGATCTCGTCGAGCAGCCGCGGCACGTCCTCGTCGTGCTCGAAAGAGAAGTCGCGCACCGGTCCGAGGACGAGCTCGGCGTGGTCGTGCTCGGCCGCGGCAGTACCGTAGCCCTCGTCCAGCGCCCGCCGGATCTCCCACGAATTCAGCCGCACGGGCCGCACCGGCAGACCAAGCGCCGCCTCGACCTCCTCCACCAGGGACCGGCGCGCCGGATTGAGCATGCCGACGACGACCGGCTCCTTGCCGCCGGGATCGATCCGGCCGAGGACGACCACCTCGTTGCACACGCAGTAGTCGTACTTGAGCCGCCGTACGGACTGGCCGTCGATCTCGAACTGGGCGAGCTCCGAGAACTCCGGGCTCGGACCGACTCCTTCTTCGGGCACTCACACCTCCAGGATGAGCTGGTTGTCGACGCCGCTATCTTCTCATCTTCTGCCTGTCTGCGCTGAGGGGAGACCCTCCACCCGCTCTGCTAAGCTCAGGGGCACCATGCGAGCCCCGGCCCGCGGTCTTGCCGCCTCCTTCCTGCTGGCCCTCGTCCTGCCGGGGACCGCCCTCGCCCAGGAAAAATCGCTCCACTGGGCCGAGCTCGCGGTCCGCGCCCAACTCGACGCCGAGGGGGGTCCTTCACGTGGAGGAGCGCCACGTGATGGTCTTCACTGGCGACTGGAACGGCGGTGAGCGGCGGTTCAACCTGCGCCTGGGCCAGCACCTCACCCTCCAGAAGCTCAGCCGGATCGATCCCGCGACCGGCAGCGCTGTCCCCCTCGTCGAGGGAGATCTCGCCCAGGTCGATCACTATGCCTGGGCGGACCGCTCGACCCTGCGCTGGCGCAGCCGCCTGCCGTCCGACCCGCCCTTCCAGGAGACGGCGATCCCGTACGTCCTCGACTACACGCTGGCCGGCGCGCTGGAGAAGAGCGGCGGCCTCTACCATCTGTGGCACGACTTCGCCTTCCCGGAGCGCAGCGGGGAGATCGTAAAGTTCTCCCTCGACCTCGCTCTCGATCCCGTCTGGCGGCCGGTGGCCGAGGTGCCGGACCACCTCGAGCGGCAAAACCTGCCCCCCGGCGAGAGCGTGCTGGTGAAGGCGGACCTCGCCTACCAGGGATCGGCGGAGGACCAACTGGTGAGCATCCCCGTCGCCACGCCCACCCCTCTGCGCGCCGCCCTCTTCGCCGCCGCGCTGCTGGCGATGGTCCTCCTCTTCCTCGGGTTCCGCCGGAGCGAGGGAGCCCTCGGCCGGTTCACGCCCCCCGCCGTGCCAGCGGATTGGGACGAGGCCTGGCTGCGGGACAACGTCTTCCTCTACCGTCCCGAGGAGGTGGGCGCCCTCTGGGACCGCACGACCGGCGCTCCCGAGGTGGCCGCGACCCTCGCCCGGCTGGTCGGCGAGGGGAAGCTGGCCAGCGTGGTGGAGAACCGCCGGCTCCTGGGCCTCTTCAGTCAGGACATCCTGCACCTGACCCTGAAGTGCGACCGCGACGCCTTCGAAGGCTACGAGCGCAAGCTCATCGACAAGCTCTTCTTCGCCGGCCGCACCGAGACGGACACGGAGGCGGTCCGCAAGCACTATCAAAGCAGCGGGTTCGATCCCGCCTCGACAGTCCGTCCGGACCTGGAAAAGCGGCTCCTCACCCATGCGGAGCTCACGGGAGCGAGCCGTCCCGGCGGCGGCCGGCGGACGCTGTGGCTGTTCCTCGCCGCGCTCGCCCTGATCGGGCTGGACGGCCTCCTTCATGGACCTCAGGGCCTCGTCCTGGCGGCGATCGTGCTCTTCGGAATGGTCTGGCTGTACGGCGGGGGGCTGATCGCGGCCTTCGCCTGGAGGAAGCGGACGGAAAACCTGGATGCCGCCGCGCTCACCTTTCCTGCTGCCCGGTCTCGGCGTCCTCGCCCTTTGCCTCCTCGCCGCCTTCTTCGGCGATTGGTTCCCCGTGCACTTCATGGCCGGGCCGGGTCTCTTCGGCGATCTCGCCCTGGCCCTGCTGCCGGTCGCCGCCTGGAGCAGCCTGCTCAACAACGCCCGTAGCCGCGAGACGGCGCCGGCCCTCCATCGCCGGCAGATCCTCGCCGCCGCCCGCCGCATGTTCCAGCGCGAGCTGAAGCAGCGCCAGCCACGGCTCCACGACGAATGGCTCCCCTATCTCCTCGCCTTCGGCCTCTTCCACGAAGTCGACCGCTGGTTCCACGCCTTCGGCGCCGCTGGAGCCGGCGCCGTCTCGGCCGCGACCTCCTCCTCCTTCAGCGGCTCGGGAGGCGGCGGCTGGACCGGGGGCGGCGGCTCCTTCGGCGGTGCCGGCTCCAGCG
>JBAPYB010000292.1:0-12043 GCA_049284515.1 Thermoanaerobaculia bacterium | reverse complement strand
CCCGAGGCCGCGGCGCGTGAAGGGCAGCGCCGCGAGCGTCTCCTCCAGGCCGTCCTCGCCCTACCGTTGGAGCCCTGCCAGATCCTCACCCTCACCCTGGAAGGCCTGAGCAACCTGGAGATCGCCGACGTGTTGGGAATCACCGAAAACCACGCCGCCGTGCGCCTGAGCCGTGCCCGCCGGGCGCTGCGGCAGGTCTTGGAGACGGCAGGAGGAATGCCATGACGCTGCACGAGCCGGACGACGACGAGCTTCTCGCCTGGAGGGCGGACTGGCAGGCCGAAGCCGGCCCCTCGCCCGAGGCGCTGGCGGCGATCCGCCGCCGGGTCCGCTGCCAGAGCCGGGGAATGGCCCTGCTGCTGGCGGGCGAGCTGCTGCTGGCGGCGGCGGCGCTCGCCTTCCTGGTCCGCTTCGCGATCCAACATCCGGACCCGGTGGACGTGGCCACGATGGCGGGCCTCTGCCTGCTGACCCTGTGGGCCACGGCCTGCAGCCTGTGGCTTCGCCGCGGGCTCTGGAAGCCGGAAGCGGAGACCATCGCCGCCTTCCTCGACCTCTCGGTCGACCGCAGCAGGCGCCGTCTCCGAAGCCTGCGGGCGGCCTGGTGGCTCCTCGGCGGCGAGACCGTCCTCTTCATCCCCTGGATTGGATACAGCGTCCGTCTGGGGAGCTATCCCGCCGCCTACGGCTTCCTCCTGATCCTCGTGGCCACCACCGCCGCAATCCTGATCGGGATCGGGCGCTGGACGCGGCGCGAGCTGCGGCGGCTGGAGGAGATGCGGGACGGGCTGAAAGAGGATCAGTAGCCCGCGGCAGCTCATCCCGGGTCTCGAGGACCTCGGGATCGCTTTCGGACCCTCTTCTGTGAGAAAATCACGGAATCGTTGTGAAGGGAGGAGAAATGGGCAAGGCCTCGGGTCTCTTTGCGTTATTGGTTTTCCTGATCAATCCAGTTCTGCTGCGCGCGGCGGTCACCTGTCCCTCAGGCACAGCCCCGGATTCCTCTGGCACAGCCTGCGTCTATCAGCCCAACGCGGTGATCGACCGCATTACGCCTACTTTGACTCCGGCGGCCGCGGCGCTCGCCCTGCCGCCTGAGCGCCCCCATCAAATCGATGCCGCTTTGCAGGCGGCCCCACCGCCGAGCCCTGTGATCAACGATTCCTTCCTCCAGGAATCGAAAGCTGCGATGACAACGATCTGCGATGACAACCGCATCAAGAGCAGCCGCGTCGCCCCATCCAGCATGGCTTTCAGGCTGCGGGACGTTATCGAACAGCGCTGCCGTGAAGCCTCGCAGTCAGGGGGCCACGCCATCACGGCTGCAGCCGCAACCGCAGCCCCTACACCCTCGAATCCATCAGGCTCTCCCCTCTCCCTGGAACAGAATATCCTGGTCGGCGTCACCGATTTTATCGTCGAGCGCGCCCAGCAGGAGCTGGTCGACTACGTGGTGCAGGATTTTTCGGCAAAACTGTGCGATCCCAGGGCTCCAATCGCTTCAAATTCTACAATTACTGTGGACATAAGCATGATCTTCCCCAGGGCCTGCGAGGTGCTGTCGGAGACCACGAAGCCCGACCTTCGCCAGTTGGGGAGCGCTTTCGAGCAGGCCTTGAGGCAGGATCTGCGGGATTTCCCGAAAGTCTTTCTCAATGCGGCCATCACGTCTGGAATTTTCTGTAAGAGCTCGCCGGCTGCCTGCAAGGAGCCTGCGCAAATCGCTCTGGCGGTCTATCAGGCCGTCGAAGCCTCGCGCAATGGCGGCAATCCAGTCCTCTCCCTTGCGACAGCAACTGCAGCCGGGAACCTGCCCGGTTGCACGAACGCGGGAGACCGGGTCTGCGCGATCAACTTCCTGGGTACCGTCCTGGGCGAGTTCGCCACTCAGTACAAGACCGTCAAGGCCCTCGATCCTCAGAATGCTGACGATGTCGAGGCGCTGGTCGATCTGATCGCAACGGATGTGCTCAAGCTGGTCGGCAAGGATCCCAAGCTCCAGACCTTTGTGGCAGACGTCGCGAAGTTCCGTCAGACCGTCCAGGCGCTGGTCGGGCCGGTGCACCAGATCGCCGCGGATGTAAGCAATCTGCAGGGCAGTGGCCTTACGAAGCAACAAAAGGCTGACCTTGCGCTGGACGTCGTTGAAAATTTGGCGAATGTATGGAGTATCGGCCTTCCGGATATAGAGGTAGGTGGTCAAATCGTGCCTGCCGAGCGAGCCAAGCTCGTCAAGATAGCGCAGGACATAACCAATGCGTGGACTGCGGGCGAGCAGGGGACTTACGACAGCCTGATTGCAGACCTGTTCTCGTTGGCCAAGGACCTCAATATCAACTTTCCCATACCCGCTTCAGTGCAGCAGTACCTGCCTCTGATCACGGCTCTCGCCACCGCACAGAAGCCCGAGGACGTTACGGCGGCCTTGGAGAAGTTTGCGCTGCCTGTAGGGAGTTGGAGGGACAAGGAAGACGGTCAACATTTGCTGAATTTGAACGCCTTTGCCGGAGCCATCGCAGGTCCGACGAACGCCACCGGCGGCGGCAGCAAAGCGTATCGGTTCGCCGTTTTCGCGCCGGTAGGGTTGGACTACAACCTCAACAAGCACTGGGGTGTCTTCCTCTCCATGGTCGACCTGGGAAATCTGGCCGAGATTCGATTCCACCAGGACAACGGCGACACGGAGGTTCCCGACGCGCATCTGAGAGATGTGGTCTCACCTGGACTGTGGTTCCGCTATTCGATCCACAACACCCCGCTGGTGGCCGGTTTTGGAGCCTCGCTGAGGAGGCAGTCCGGGAGCGCCCAGACGACGAACGGCACGTTCTGGCAAGGAGGGATCTTCTTTTCCGTGGATGTGCCTCTCTTCACCCTCTTCAAGGGTAAAGTAAGAATGAAGGCTACTTCCGGCTCAACCACTCCACCGCCCTCTTGATCCCGCCCAGGGTGAGGTCCTCCATGCGGAAGACCTCGCCGATCCGCTTCATCGTCGTCCGCCCGTAGGCCTCGGGCCAGTTCTCTTTGGGGATGGGATTGAGCCAGACGGAGTGGCGGAAGCGGTCGCGGAGCCGCTCCAGGCGGCGGATGCTGGGCTCGCCGTCCTCGTCGCCCCAGGTGATGGCGCCGCCGGGATAGAGAAGCTCTTCAGGGGCCATCGCGGCGTCGCCAAGGATCAGCAGCCGCGTTTCGGGCGAGCGTTGGAGGAGCTTTTCGAGCGGCAGCGGGATGCGCCGCTGCGGGTCCTTGTAGACCGAGCCGTAAATGGTGTTGTGGAAGAAGTAGGTGTCGCGCCGCTTGAAACGGTCCCGCACCTTGGCGAAGAGCAGCCGGGTAAGGGCCACGTGGGGAAGCATCGAGGTGCCGCCGTTGTCGATCAGCAGCACCACCTCGATGCGGTCCAGCAGATCGCGGCGGAAGACGAGCTCGATCTCGCCGCCATTCCTGGCGCTCTCGTAGATGGTGGCGTCGAGGTCGAGCTGGTCGCGCGGGCCCGCCGGTTTCAGGCTCTTGAGCGAGGCCAGGGCCTGGGAGAGATTGGCGTGGCTCAGGGTGTTGTCGTCCGAGTAGTCGATGTAGCGCCGCTCGCCGATCACCTTCAGGGCCGAGCGCCTGCCGCCCGCCGTCCCCGCGGGATCGAGCTTCACACCGCCACTGGAGTTGCCGGAATGACCGAAGGGCGAGTTGCCGTCGGTGCCGATCCAGCGGCTGCCGCCATGGTGGGCCTCCGTCTGTTTGCGCATCGTCTCCCAGAAGCGCTTCATCAGCTCGTCCGGCGGGAAAGTCCACAGCGCGTGCGCCGGCAGCTCGCCCTGGCGGATGGCCGCCTTCAGCCACTCCCGGAACTGCGGCGTGTTGAACAGCTCCGGGTCGCCGGCCGCCACCCGCGGCAGGTCGATGCCATAGAAGTGGAAGGCGAAGGCTCTCTCATAGGAGTCGACGTGCTCCACCCGGCGCACGAAGGCGAGCCGGGCGAAGAGGAAGAGCGAGTCGAGGTCCGGCGCCAGCCCCCGCTCCAGCCCTTTGTAGAAGTCGATGGCGTCGGTCAGCGAGACCGGAACGCCGTACTCCCGCAGGCAGAGGATGAAGTCGTCGAGGAACATTTTAGGCGTCCCCCCCGCCCAGGACCCTTATCACCCCGGCCCTCTTCTCCCAACCTCCCCCCCATCCGCCGGGAGAAGAGGGAGACAAGCAAGACCGCTTCAACCGGGTCCCCCTCTCCCGGTTGGGGGGAGTGCGGTGGGAGAGGGGAAAGGGGTGAGGGTCTTCGGGCGGGGGACGCATTTCAGTTCACCCGCGTCCGCTTGCCGCCGCTGCGGTAGGAGAGGATGTCCTCGGTCCGCTTGAGGAGGGTGCCGACGAAGGGCACGTTGAGGCGGTCCGGCGTCACCCGGGCGTGGTTCAGGGCGCCGAGCCAGTTGAGCAGCTCCGAGGTGGCGGGCGGCTTCTCGAATCCTCGTCCCCGCAGCTCGTAGAAGATGCCGAGCGCGGCGTCCAGCAGGCCGCGTTCGAGGTCGGGGAAGTGGAGGTTGACGATCTCCCGCATCTGCTCCGGATTGGGAAAGGCGATGTGGTGGCAGTAGCAGCGGCGCAGGAAGGGGTCCGACAGCTCGCGCTTGGCGTTCGAGGTGATGACGATCACCGGCCGCACCTTGGCGCCGATGACCTGGTTCACCTCGCGGATGGTGAACTCGCAGTCCTCCAGAACGTCGAGCAGGTTGTCCTGGACGTCGGATTCCGTCTTGTCGATCTCGTCGAGCAGCAGCACCACCCGCTGCTCGCTGCGGAAGGCGCGGCCGATGGGTCCCCAGATCACGTAGTCGAAGAAGCGATTGACGTCGCGGCCCGTGCCGGCGGTGCCGAAGCGCGCGTCGTTGAGGCGGAGCACCGTGTCCTGGACGTAGCAGGCCTCCTCGCCCTTGATGGTGGACTTGCAGCGCAGCGTCTCGATCTCCATGCCGAGCGAGCGGCTGATCTCGAAGGCGAGCTGCGTCTTGCCCGTGCCGGCCTCGCCGGTGAGCAACAGAGGCTTTTCCATGGCGATGGCCATGTTGACGATGGCCCCCAGCTCGGGGTCGAGGTAGTAGCGCTCGGTGCTCTGGAGCTCCATGCGGCGAATTCTCCTCTATACCAACGGCGCCTGATCCCGTCTCGGTCGCGGTTCCGGCGGTGGCGGGCAGTTCTTCAGGCGCAGCTTTTCCTCCAGTTTCTCGCCGAGGATCAAGAGGATCAGGGTGAAGGCGACGGCGACCAAGGCGATCGCCCATTGGCCGGCTCCGCAGGTGATCCCCAGGACGGCCACCACCCAGATGGAGGCGGCGGTGGTGAGGCCGTGAACGCTGTGGTGGGACTCGTCGCGCAGGATGACGCCGCCGCCGAGAAAGCCGATACCGGCCATGATTCCCTGGATGGTGCGCAGCACGGCGGAAGGATCCTTGCCGGCGAGATCGAGGCTCGCCAGGGTGATGACGGCGGCGCCGAGGGCGACGAGCGCGTGCGTGCGCATGCCGGCGGGCTTGCCGTACAGCTCCCGGTTCAGGCCGATGACGCAGCCGATGACGGTGGCCACGGCAAGGCGGGCGAGGACGTTCTCGAAGCTGGTTGGATTGGCGATGTTCATGAGCGTACCTCTAAACCGCGCTGGGCTGGGTTCGTGGCCGGTCGGGGGCACCGCTACCGGCGCTTGGGCCTGAACGCCGCGGCCTGGTCCGTCCAGCCGGACACGAAGTCCGCGTTCCTGATCCTAACCCACCAGACGGCCTTGGGCTGGTCGAAGACTTCGAGAGCCTCCTTGTCGGCATCGTATGCGTGGTCCTGATACCAGACCCGGTACTGGTCCTCCCCAACGGCGTGGAGAGGGTAGACGGTGTCGCCGATCTTGAGCCGGCTGGTGCCGATAGACGTCTCGCGGATCACCATGGCGTTGCCACTCGCCAGAGTGAGAACGAAGCCGTTTTCGGCCCAGACTTCCTCGCCGCGGTGGACCGTGAAGGCCACCGCCGCGCCGCTCTGCGGCTCCTTCCGGGCCACGGCCCCGCGAAGCGCCACCCAGTTTCCATAGGCGCACTTCTCGGCGAGGCAGGCGTCCTCATCCTTGAACGGCAGGGAAGGCTGGTCGACGACCGGCGCTGGGCGCGAGCCCGCTCGCGCGGTACTTTGAGCCGGGGCGGCCAGGCGCTGGACCTGATCCTGGTGAACCCACCCGCGCTTTTCCTGGCGCACCACCCGGAACCAGCTCCCGAAGGCGTAGTCCACCTCGAGCACGGTGCCGCGGGGCACCTGCTCGACGACGCGCGCTCCCAGATCCGGCCGGCTGAGGAGGATCGCGGAGTCTTCCGTCACCGCGACGCGGAAGGAACTGGCCGGAGCTGGAGCTGCCGTATCCGGCACACCCAGGACCTGGTTCCTGAGGTCAGGATAGTAGACGGCGAAGAGGCTCGCCGCCAGCACGGCACAGGCGAAGAAAACGCGGTAGGGGACGGGTGCGCCGCGCGCTTGCCGCCTGGTGGGAAAGGAGAATCCCCCCCATCCGGCGGGCTTGCCGGGCAGCGGCTTCGCCGTGCTCAAAACGAACCTGGGAGCTGGAGTGCCTGGCCTTTTGACGCCAGACCTGCGGATCTCTGCGTCGAGCAGCGTTTCGACCTGCGCCTTGGTCAATTGCAGCTCGAGACCGCGATTGATCAGGTATTCCCGCTCCTGCGGGGCGACGACGCCGTCCGCCAACGCGAAGGCAACGAGCTTGCGCAGATCCCTCAGCCGGGCCTCGACCGAAGGCAGGGGCGCTCTAGGGTCGGCGAGGGCGATCTGCGTGCCGAGAGGGCTGGGAAACGAATCCCGCCCCATCACCTGCGCCCGCTTGCACCAGGGGCACTCCGCGAGGTGAGAAAAATAGATATGGTTGTCGTTGACTTTGCAGGCCAGCAGGAGGGACTCGCGATTGCGCAGGGAGTCGAACCACTCCTGCGCCGCGGGCCGCGCCGCGGGATCGCCGTGGCCGGCGTCGAAACAGCGCAGGAACAGCTTGCGCAGTGTGGGATCGAGCAGGTCGAACGGCGGCGCGAAGGCCGGCGGCGCGACGCCTCGCGCGGTATGGGAGTATGGGAAAAGCCCCTTGAGGATCTTCTGCTGCGTCGAAGGAAGGTCCTCCACGGCCTCGCCCCGGGCCTGGTAGGGGTGCGTCCCCTCCATGAGGAGCTGGAAGAGAAGGACGCCGAGGGCGAAGCGGTCGCTGGCGAGCGTGCGGTCGATCTCGCCGTAGCGGCCCTGAAGCTCGGGCGCCGTGTACTCGGGCTTGCCCACCAGGCAGCGATAGACCCTGCCGGCGGCAGGATCGGGCACCTGGAAGGAATCGCAATCGATGATCGTGATCAGCGCGTTGGGCGCGATCAGGAGATTGCTCTCGTTGAGGTCGCCGATGCAATATCCTTTTTCATGCAGCGCGCCCACCGAGCTCGCAACGTTGGTGGCGGCGGTGTAGAGGTATTTCCAGTTGAAGGAGCCACCCAGCTCCTTGACGCGGGCCTCGGGGGAAAGATAGGTCAGGGCCGGGCGGAAAACCCTGCTATCCACGCGTGGCATCAGGAAGCCCGCGAAGGCGGCCTTGCCGGGAGCCTTGAACAGGATCTGCTGCGGCCAGGCGATGGAATGGTGGCGGCGGTTGCCCAGGGTTGGATCGATGGGCGGGTGGGCGATCATCACCGCGAGCTTGGCGAACGTGGCTGCGGCCACCTGGCCGCCATAGACCTTGATGCAGCGAGAAAGATCTCCCCGCACCTCCAGGATGGTGCCTTCGCCGCCGTGGCCGAGCTCGGCGCCGGCGATGATCGATTGTCCCGATCCGGTGGTGAAGACCTGGGTCATGACGGGCGCGGGTCGACCGGGCCGGGCGGCGCGAGGATGCCGATCACCAGGGTCTTGTCGTCCTCGGAGACCGCCGCGAGCTTGGCCGAAGCCAGCAGGTTGCCGATCTCTGCCGTGCCTTCCGCGAGGTCCGCGAGCTCGGCCGCGTAGGAGAAGACGGGATCGAGGAAGCCGCCGTGAGGCTCGAACCCCGCCGCGGTCTTGCGCAGGGCCACGCGCTGGCAGCCGTCGGTGAAGACGGCGACGCCGCGGACGTCGGCGGACCGCACGCCGATCCGCAATGCCTCCAGCCAGCCGGGGCTGGTGAGGGGCACGACCTCGTTGACGTATTCGGATTCGCCGGGCGCGGACGCAATCTCCAATCCGTCGCCGGTGAGCGCCACGATGGCGCCGTCGCCGATGTGCGCCGTGGCGATTTCCTCTGCGGTGGCGACGAGCACGAGGATCGTGCAGGCGAGATCGCGTAGCGGACCCCCCTCTTGGGCCGCCAGATCTTCGAGCGCGATGCGGGCCGTGGCCACGGCTTCGGCCACGACCGCGGCCAGGGCGTCGTCTCCCAGCCCCGCCCGCAACGCGCCGAGCGCCGCCTGAACGGCGGTCTGAGCTCCGAGGTCGCTCCGCGCGGCGCTGCCCAAGCCATCGCACACCACGGCGATGCAGTAGCGGGATGCCTGGATCTCGAAAGCGCAGGCATCCTGGCAGGGGAGGCCAAGCGCGGTGTGCGAGGAACCGATCACCGACGCACCCAGGACGAACGGCGGCTGTGGCAGGCCTAGACCTCCGCCCAGCCCGTGGGAGCAGGCAGCTTGACGGCGTCGCCCACCGAGGAAGCGGAGACCGCGGCCTGGCTCTTGGACAGCCAGACGAAGAGCTCTCTGAACTTCGTTCCCTTGAGTTGGACGGGCGGCCGGTTGGAGGGGGCGATCTTCGAGAGCTTGTCGAGGTTGGCCGGCTCCACGGCGACGGCGAAGAACAGGTGCTCCTTTTTCGCCTCGCCGTCCTGGACCCGCGCCGCCACGGCGGTCCAGAGGTCGTCGCCGGAGTTCATGTCCGTAGGCTCGCCGTCGGTGATGAGGAAGATCCACGGGCGGAAGTAGTCGATGCCCAGCTCCTTGTACTGGCGTTTGCGCTCCGCGATCAGGTCGGCGGCCTTGAGGATGGCCTCGCCCATAGGGGTGGAGCCGCCGGCGGCCAATTCGGGAGGCGTGAAATCCTCGACGGAGGAAAAGTCGTGGGCGACGGCGACCGTGTCGCCGAAGGTGACAATCGCGAGATCGACGCGCTTCGACGCCAGCTCGTCCGCAGCGATCTCGCTCTTGAAGATCTGGAGCCCTTCGTTGAGCTGCTGGATCTTCGCCCCGGCCATGGAGCCCGAGGTGTCAAGCAACAGGACAGTCGCACAGTGGGGTTGCTGGGGGTTTGCCGGCAGGACGACCTGGTCTTCGAGACTGGACATCGCACTCTCCTCCTGGACCATCAGGGACTGTCCGCGATTCTATCGCATCGGCCGGCTGGCTCTCATGAAACCTGCCGGCTCCTATGGACAGGTGGAGAAAGCCTCGGTGTCCGTGATCGCCGGGGCGGCACGGCCCAGTGGGTTCTCGTAGCGGGCGGTGCGGCCGGTGAGGGTATCGGTCACCGTCAGGGTGTACTCCACGTCGGTGGTGCCGGCGGCATAGACCCAGAAATGACCGTTCAGGGCGCAGCCGTCGATCACCTTCACCATGAGCTCCCAGTTGTCCGGGCTGAAGAACCAGAAGAGGCCCGAGCCGTCCGCCGCCGGGGCCGCGAGCTTTCCCACGCCGGAGTTGCCGGCCGCGTCGCGCCAGGCGGCCTCGGCCCGGAAACGACCGTGACCGAGGAAGAGGGCCGACGCGTCCGGCGCGTGGTGGCAGCCGGCGCTCCCCGCGTCCGTGTAAGAGGCTCCTCGCACGGGCAGGAACTGCCAGTCGTAGCCGTCGGTGCGCAGGCGCAGCTTGAGGATGCCGAGATCCTGATCGTTGCGCGCCTCGCTGTTGGCGCGCAGGGTGGTGAAGGGGCGCACCTCCCGGCCGCCGGTGCCCACGACCATCTCGCGGATGCCGTGCTCGGGATCCGGCCGGCCGTCGGGGTCCTGGGGCGCGAAGCGCTCGTAGTCGTGGTCGTGGCCGTTTAGCACAAGGTCCGCGCCGGCCGCGTAGAGCGTCCTCCAGAAGGCGTCGGAGAGGGGATCGTCGTTGTGCAGGCCCGAGGAGAAGCGGGGGTGGTGCCAGTAGACGAGCGTGCAGGCCCGGGGGTGGGCGGCGAGGTCCGCCGCCAGCCAGCGGAGCTGCGGCGAGCCCGGGCCGCAGCCGCCGATGGCGGCGCAGTTGGAGTTGAGCACCACCACGTGCCAGGTGCCCAGCTCGTAGCTGTACCACCCTTCCGTGCGATTGCCGGCCGCAGCTCCGAAGTAGTCGAAGTAGCCGGCGGCGCCCGGCGTTTCATACTCGTGATTACCGGGCGCCGGCCGCAGCCGGGAGCCGAGCCGCCCCCAGGTGGGACCGAAGACGACTTGGTACTTGGCGAGGGCGCCGTCGAGATACTGATTGTCTCCAAGCAGCAGAACGGCGTCGAAGCCGCCGTTCAGGGCGAGCTCGGAGGTGGCCTCCTGGCGGCACGCCGTCACCGTGCCCAGGCCGCCGTTGTAGAAGGTGTCTTGCGGGTCGCAGGCGATGTCCCCGGCCGCGGCAATGACAGGACCGCCGGGGTCGGCGGCGCGTGCGACTCTTGGGACCAAGGCCAGGAGGAGCAGCAGGACGAGGGCGCTGTGAAGCTTCACTGGCACGATTCTAGCTCTCTTTGGCGTTGGTTTCGTGTACGCTTGAAAAGCTGTTCTTCTTTGAACCTGGAAAGGAGGCCTCCGTGAGCCGCAGGACCCTATCGGGAGGGATCGCCATCGTCCTGGCCCTTGGGATCGCAGGACTCTGCCCAGCCTGGGCGGCGCCGCCCGCGCCGGGGACGGCGTTCGTATCGGTGACCCTCAACGGCGTGCGCCTAGGGGAGGATTTCACCCCCAACTTCCACTCCCTGTTCCCCACCATCGTCTTCGACTCCACCACCGGGCTCTTCCATCTCTGGGTCTTCGACGGCAGCGGCTTCCAGCTCTCCGCCCTGCGCCACGCCACCGCGACTGACGGCGTCCACTTCACCGCGACCGGGAACCTCTCCTATGCCGGCGGACCGCCGTTCCCGGGCTTCGGCGCCGCCACCGAGCCGGTCATGGAGTTCGTGCGCGCCGCGAAGACGGGGACCGACTGGAAGCTCCTGATGTGGACGCCCAACGATCCCAGCGGCGCCAACGGCCAGTACAACTACAACATCAGCGTCAACGACCTCGGCACCAATCCGAACAACCTGAGCGCAACCCACCAGGGCCCCGTGCAGCCGATCGGCGGCGGCGTCGCCGGCCAGGTCAACGGCGCCTGGGGACTGATCGGCTCCCTGCTCTTCTTCGAGTGGGACAACGTCGGCGGCGTCGGCCGCTTCGGCTACACCGACGGCGCGCCTCCCTCCGTGGCTGGCTCGTTCGCCGCCCAGGACCTGATCACCGGTACGGGCTTCGTCTACGGCCTCTCCAACCCCTCCGACCCGCTGGCCGTCTATCCCCACAACGTCGCGCGGACGATCGACCAGTTGAACGGCACTCTCGGCACCTACTACTCCCTCCGCTTCTGGCAGACGGGAGCGCGGGTGAACAAGCAGATCTACTACTCCGAGTCGGGCGACGGCGGGGCCACCTGGGGAAGCCCCGTCGGGCTTTTCGCAGACGGCAACCTGGTGACCGTGGACGGCAATCCCAACCAGGAGAATTTCTCCCATCCCGAGGTCGCGCTGGTCGCCGGCGCCCGCATCCTCTATATGAGCACGCGGGCGGGAGACGGCCACCTCGTGGTGGTCACCAACGCGCCGAGCGTGCTGGCGGGTCTGGCGCCCGCCATTCCCGCCCTGGGCCCGGCCGGGCCGGCGCTCCTGGCGGCCGGGCTGCTGCTGGCCGGGTGGGCGGTGCTGCAACGGCGGAAGGCCTGAGCGGCGCTCAGCCGGCGTTCCAGCCTTCGTCCGCAAAGAACGGCAGGGCGGCGGACTCCGGGCGTTCGAGGTCGGCGGCGAGAAGGGCGACGCCGATGCGGCCTTTGTAGAGGCTGTCCGCCTTCTCGCAGCCTTCGGC
>JBAPYB010000291.1:0-11905 GCA_049284515.1 Thermoanaerobaculia bacterium | reverse complement strand
TCGGCCTTCGGCCTCGGCCCTGGGCTCCGTTCTCCCGGCCCGTTGGTGCCGGACGGGTCGTCACCAACATTGACGAAGAGTAGGGAATCCGTGTAATATCTCTACGTTCCATAGAATGAATGAGATGCATCTTTTTTCACCGGTAGTCTGAACACGTGTGGAGACTGTCAGGAAGGCGTTGGGGACCAGACGGATATAGTTGATCTTGAAGCTCAGCGCTGGAATCAAGGCTTGTGATAACTCTTCCGCCTACTGAAGAAGCGATAGCCGCCCATGATCAGCTTCGCGAGATCGTTGCAGCCCAAGTCCATCGCGATTGGGAAGCCCCTGGATCGCTATTCAGCCTTGTCGGCGTCAAGCTTTTCACCTTTGGCTTCAACACATACAAGTCTGTGGGCGTACTTCTTCCTCTTCGCCACTATGAACAAGGGAATTCCCTCTTCCGCACTCTTTGGGAGACCGCTGCAAACTTCGCATGGGTCGGGCAAGATCCGGATCCCCGGAGTGCGCAATTCCTGGGCTACACCGCAGTGGAGTTCCGCAAACTCGTCCAGCGGTCCTCCCGATTCGGTACCGAGCAGGAACGGAAGGTCTTTCTGGCTGATTTTGACGCAGCCTTCGGCGAGTTCTTCAATAAGTACCGGCAACGTCGAGGCGGCAGGGAACGCTGGTTCGATCGCTTCTCTGGGTTCTCTCTGGAAGACATCATCCGGGACCTCGGAGCCCCTTGGGCAGCAGAATACTCGACGGTCTATAAGTTGGCATGTCACTACACACACGGTTCGCCGGGTGCAATTCTCTTTCCCCTTTTCGCGGGCAAGTTCGATCCTCTGCCCGATCTTTTCAAACTGCAGGACGATCAGCGCACTGCGCAACTGGCCCTGTGGTCAATGGCGATCTTGGCCCGCCTGCACCACGGCTGGCTCGAATGGGTGGGTGCCGACCCGACGCCTGAACTTGAGGAACTCGACCAGAAGCTCAGGTTCACATCATACCTACAGGAGTTTTCGGGGCAGCTACGGCCAGACGCCTAACTCCGGGTCCAACCGGACAGTAACGCGCTTCGCGCGCCACTGCTGGTTAGGTCCCAAGCGTTACTGCAATAGGCGTCGGGTGTGGAAGAAGCCAAGGTAGAAGTAGGATGAGATAAGGAGGAATTGATGCCGAAGCTGGTGGCGAGCGTGCTGATGGTTGCACTGGTGTCTATTGGTTGCGCTTCGACTGGCAAGTCCGTAGTGAAGCTAGAGCCTGGTATGACGAAGCAGCAGGTTCTCGACATACTGGGAGCTCCAACTGATCGTTCCTTCAGGGGAACCGATGAGGCTTGGCAGTACCAAGAGATCGCAGGGTTTGGCCAGTGCAAGTACACCACTGTTTGGATATCGGACGGCAAGCTAGTTGGCGTCTCAACTCGTAGAGGTGGCAGTGTCGCGGGCTGCGGCCTTGGTTCTCAGCCGGTAGATTGGAGCCAAATGCCATCTACTGGGGGGCATACGTAAAACAAGGGGTAAGGTTGAGCGGGCTGGAATATGAGCGGAACTCCTATGGACAGTATTCGAGATCGGCTTCTGCGCAAAATCGAGTTGCTTACCAGTATCTTTCCCGACAGACAAGTCACTGAAGTTGTTGCTGAGCGTGTGGCGGCATGGCTGGAAGCCTCCGATGCAACGCCGATCTGTACTGTCCGTAGCGGACGTACTCTCGTCATAGCGAAAGAGCAGGACGAAAAGCTCCTCTTGACGATTTCCCAAACCCTAACGCAGCTCGAAGATTCAGCGCTGTACCGCAGGGGCCAGGGTGGCTACTCAGTTATTGATCCGGGAACTCCCGCAATCATCGTTGAGATTCCACTCTCTGAGATTTCCAAAGGTGAGCATGTGCCTTAGAGACTGGACGGAATATATAGAAGGATCTAGGCGATGCCAACCCAGGCGCTCGAGCAGACAGACTGACGCCGCTGAGGGCTTTCACCGTTGCGCACCGGTGTTGTCGCCCTGGCGAGGAGTTGCTGAGACTCGCGACACAGATCTCACTTTGGCACGTGAGCGCCTCAAGCAGGTTGAAGCCCTCCGCCGTGAGGAAAGGAGAAGGAGATGACTGTCCGGGTTCGACACTCAACCGGAAATGTATTCAGTGATCTCGGATTTGGCGAAGACGAGGCCGAGAGCCTCAAGATTCGAGCCGATCTAATGATTGAGCTGACGAAGTTGATCGAGGCCCAGGAGCTCACACAAGCCGCTGCCGCGAGGCTCCTCGGAGTGACTCAGCCACGGGTCAGCGATCTCATGCGAGGGAAGATCGACCGCTTTAGCGTCGATAGCTTGATTGAGATGATCGGTCATGCAGGCGCTTGCGTGTCCGTTGTGGTCACTCGGCGCAGCCAGGCTGCATAGCCAGCGGTGAACTCAGCCGATCGCCGTGCTACCCTTTTGAAGGTGTTCCTGGACCTTCTCGCCGCCTTTCTCCCTGCGCCCGAGCGCGATGGGCTCGTCCGCCGTGGGGCCGATCCCGCCCGTTGGTCTTTCGTCCTGGGTCTGCTGGAGCTCTTCCTGGGCGTCAAGCTGCTGCTCGGCAGCGCCCTGGCGTTCGATCAGGCGCAGAGCTCTGCCATGGCCACGCACCTGTTCGAAAAGGTCGACCCCCGCGCGCTCAACAGCTTCGAGGGCCGGCTGGCCGTCTCCGAGAGCGGGGCGATCATCTGGCTGGCGTGGGTGCTGCGCCCCACCACTTGGCTGCTGGCGAGCCTGCCGCTGGTGGGAATCGCGCGGCTGGTGGCCTTCGCCGCCACCGGCGATGCCTTCGGCGAGCCGTTCGTCTGGCTGGTCCTGCGGGCGAGGCAGGCCCTGGCGGTTCCCGTCCGCTCCCTGCGTCGCCGGTCCCGCTTCGGACCCGAGCGGCCGGACCGCTTGGAGCGCGAGCCGGGGTGCGATCTCGTGGTGCTGAGCGGTCGCCCGAAACCTGAGTGGAACGAGCTGGTGAGCCTCGAGATCGACGGCCGGTTCTACCGTCTGCTTCGCACCGAGGAGCGTCCGGACCGCGGCTGGACGGCCCACGCCTACCTCCTGAAGGAGGCCGAGCCCAACGAAGTCCTCCGCGGCCTGCTGCGCTACGATCCTCCGGGGGCCTCTTTGCGGCCCCGCAAGGAGGCCTGAATGAACACAAGCCGAGGATTCACTCCAATCGTGGCAGCCCTGGGCCTCGCCGCTCTTCTCGGCTGCGCCGCGCAGTCGCCCGCGATGGGCCAGACAGGCCAGGGCGGAGAAGGAACGACCTCCATGGATGCTCTCCAGGGGAAGACGTGGACCCTGATGCAATTCGATGACGGCAGCCCGGCGCCGGCCGCGCCTGAAAGGAACGCGATCACCGCCGTCTTCAAGGACGGCAAGATCTCCGGCTCCGGCGGCTGCAACCGGTATTCGGCCATGGTCACCTCGTCCTCGCCGGGAGCGCTCAAAGTGGGCGCCATCTCGGCCACCAAGATGGCCTGCGCCGGGTCAGCCGGCAGCAACGAGCAGCGCTACTTCGAAGCGCTGAAGAAGGTGGAAACCTACGCTCTCGAAGAGGGAAAGCTGGTGCTGAGCCCCGGCGGGCTGGTCTTCAAGGAGGGGAGCCCGGCGCAGTAGAAATGCCGGAGGAGGGGCCTTGCATTTGGTAGAATGCCTCTCGGAGGACTTATGAGCCGCGCAACCATCGACGAGATCCTTGATCAGATCAAGCAACTTCCCCAGGAAGACCGCCTCCTCTTCGACGAGCTCCTCGCGCAGCAGGAGGACCAAGAGTGGCACGAGGAAGCCTCCCATGCGAAGAGGATGGCTCAGAACCGGGGAATCGATCAGGATGCCATCGATCGCGCCGTCCACGCCGTGCGCCACGGTGAATGAAAGTCTTCTTCGATACCAACGTGTATGTGGCGAGGGGGAGGGCCGGCCGCTCGTTTCTAGACGACGGCCGGCCGGTGCAGGCTCTTCGCTTAGAAGCCGGGGAAGCAGACGCAGAACGCGTTGTTGGGGCAGCAGAAGGAGTTCCCGTTCGGGCAGTCGATTTCGTGAGAGTTCGGCGGGCAGGTCAGGGCCGAAGCGGGGCGGATGGTCAGGGAAGCCGTCAGGGCGGCGAGGGCGAAGACCAGCAGGGCGAGCTTCTTGCGCATGGACAGATCTCCTTCAAAACAAAGCGGTTGCTGGTAGCTCTCGCGGCGCCCGACCGTTCGCGGGCGCCGCGAGGAGGGCGGCGAATCCGTCCCAGCGCCGCTATGCTATTCCTATTCGGCTATATAATTCTACAGGCGGGGGAAGGTTTTACACGTCTGCCTCATCCCAGCGCTGCCCGGTCCCTTGGGGACCGGGCAGACTCGACGAGCTTCCTACGGAGTAACGCTGACCGTATAGGAGCCTCCCGCGCCGGACCCCGCTGCGATCCGCACGAAATATCGTCCGGCGGCGAGCGTCCGGGAGCCCCGGGCGTCGGCGGCCAGCAGCGTGCCGTCCTCATCATAGAGACCTGCGGCGAGCTCCGGTGTTCCGGCACCGGCGGCGACGGCGATCGTCACCGTCGTCCCGGCGTCGAGCGCGAAGGTGAAGACGTCCTGATCGGTCGCCGGCGAGATCTCCCCGGTCTGCTCGTCCCCCAGGGCGATCTCCGTGGCGCAGAGGAAGCTGTCGCCATGGTCGTCCTGCGGTCCCAGGCTGCAGACGTCGAAGAAGGTAGCCACCACGCTCAGGGTGCCGGTGGCTCCGGCGGGCGGCGTCACCTGTACGCAGTGCTCGCCCGGCTCGACCACCAGGGTCAGCGGTTGGTGGACCGTGCCCAGCGGACCGCCGTCTTCGAGCACGGGATCGCCGGAGTCCGGATCGGCGGCATAGAGCGTCCCGGCGACGTCGGGACCCTCCCCGGACAGGACCAGGATTCCCGGCTGCTCGATCATGATCTTGAGGATGTCGCCGTCCCACTCGTCGACTTTTTTGGTGGCCGTGGCGGTCGCGGCGTTGGTGAGGGAGATGCCGCCGCCGGCGGTCTGGAGGGCTGAGGCGCAGTCGGAGAGCGATTGTGCGCCGGCGGCGCCGGCGGCGGAAACGGACCCGCTGCCCAGCAGGAGGAGCAGCAGACCGGCGAGCCCGAGCGCTTCTTGGGTCGATTGGAGCGATGCGAATTTCGTGAACATACACGGGTCCCTTTCAGGCCAAAATGGCCCCAAAACGTGAATCGGTTTAAGGTTTTGGGATGTCCCCCGTCGGGGACTCTGCCGATCGGCCGCGAGGCGTCCCACGTTCGCCTCGAAAGGGGGGTAACCTGGCGTTTTCGGAGATTGGCGGGATTCGAGCGCGGTTTGTGGTGAAATAAGTCTCACCTTGAACATCGCCGGGCTTTCCTGGGGAGAGACGGAGGACGCCGCCGGCGCGCGGGTCTTCACCGAGCACGTCCGCTCGCTGGAGAGGGGGGAGGAGCCGGGGCCTCGGCTCCTCGCGATCGTGCTCGATGCCCTGCGGGGAGCCCTGCGTGGAGAGCTGCGGCGGCGGGGGTTGTGGAACGCGCCGCCGGACTACCTCGGCGTCTACGGCGCCGAGAGCTGGGAAGACGCCTTGGAAGAGCTGCTCGCCGCCTGCTACACCTTCGTCTTCGTCGAGCGGCGGCGCGGGCTCCAGGCCCAGCTCCGGGTCAAGCCGAACGTCGACGGCCTCGTCTTCCTCAACGTCCGCCACTTCCTCCACGAGCGGCAGAAAGAGCGCGATCCGCTGGGCTCCCAGGTCTTCGAAGTCCTCCAGTCCGCCGTGCGGCGGGCCGTGGCTCAAGGCGAGATGCACGTGCTCGCAGGAGACCCAAGGGTGCGCAACGACACGGTCCTCGGCTTCCGGCCTGACGCGGAGGCCGAGGTGCCGGCCCGGGATTTCCGCTCGCTCGTCTCGCGGTGGAACGACGACCTGCTGGCCGATCTCGTGACTCTCCGCGGTCCGCGCCAGGAAGAGGTCGTGGAGAAGCTGCGCGAGCGCCTGGCCGGCCTGGAGACCCACGGCGTCGCGGCCTTTCGTTTCAAGGACGTGATCGACCCCCTCAAAGCCGACGCGCGGGCGCGCTGGGGCGCCCTCTTCGAGCAGGCGTCGGGGGAGACCGCCGTCGAGTGGGAGGAGGGCGAAGCCGTCCGGGTGGTGCGCCTGTCCCGCCCGGACACCGGCTACGAGGAGCGGCAGCTCTTCCGCAGGCTCATCGACTGCGTGCTCGCCGCCATCGAGCGGCTGGACGTCCACGAGAGGACGCGGGCCTATCTCGAGAAGCTCTGGCAGTTCCTGAGGGTGAACGCCGCGAGCGGGAACGAAGGGAGCCCCTCCCAGCGCCGGGTCGCGGAGCACCTGCGCATCCCGCGCGAGCGGCTGCCGGGGCTCTACGAGACCCTGGGCCAGCTCCTCGAACGGTGCCGCGCCGCCAATTCCGGAAAACTGTCCGTTACCCCCTTAGCGGGGGCTTTCGCTCCGGCCGGCCCGCGAAGGATTACGCCATGAGCCGCACCGCCCCGAAAGCGCGACCGCCGGAACCGGGCGACCTCTACGTCCTCGCCGAGACGGCGGGTTTTCCCGTCGAGTGGGCCGTCCTCGACGTCCAGGCCGGCAGGCAGGCCGGCAAGCCCGGGCGGCTGCTGGCCGTGCCCGCGGACACCAACCCCCTCGCCGGCAGCGCCGACGTGGAGGTCCTGGCGAACGAGCCGGCCGGACCCTTGAGCCTGCGCTGCCGCTTCGCCCTCCGGCTCGACGCCGCCCGTTTCGATCCGGACCGGAGAACGGGAGCCCTGGCGCCGGACGCCGTCGCCCGTGCCCTGGAGAAAAAAGCCGCCCTGGAAGCCGGAGATCCCGCCGCCTCGCCTCTCGCCTGGGAGACCGACGCCGATCCTGAGTATGAGGACTGGGTGCGCGAGGTCCTCATCCCCGCCCACGCCGCCCTCGCGTCGCCGGTTGCCACTGTCAAGCCCATCCGCCGCTGGTCCGCGCCGGGCAACCCCTACGCCCTGGCCGCCTCCGTCCTGCTGATGGTCACCCTCGGCTTGGCGGGCGGGCTCGTCTGGCAGACGGGAAAGATCTCCGACTTGGCTGCGGGAAGGCACCGCACCGAAGAAGAGCTGCGGCAGGAGAGGGAGAGACACGCGGGCGAGCTGCGGCAGACCGAGGAGGCGCACCGGCGGGAGATCGAAGAGCGGGGGCGGCAGGCCGCGCAGCGCGAGCAGGAGGATCGCAACCGCATCGCCGACCTCGAGCAGCGCCTGGACCGCGCCGGCCACGCCCGGCCGCTGGTCAACGCGCCCTTCGTCTGGCTCAGTCCGAAAGACCCGGTGCGGGGAGAGCCGGACGTCACCATCCTGCCGCCCGGCGCGAGCTACCTTTTTCTCGTACTGGCCGTCACCGACTTCCGGCCCTTCCCGGAATATCGCCTGGAGATCGTGAACAAGGACACGGGCAAGCCCGTCTGGTCGAGCCGCGGTCTCCACAAGACCACCATCTCTGAGATCAGCGTGGCTCTCCCCCGCGACCTCCTGCCGCCCGGGGACTACCGGCTCCGGTTGTTCGGCCTCAAGGACGGCAGGGCGGAGCCGGCGGGGGAGTATGAGAGGCGGATCGCGGAGAAGTGAGATCCCTCCGGCGCGACGTTGCCGCTGCCAGGAGTGACTCCGTCACGGCTCTGCTCCGTGAGGCCATCCGTGAGCGGAAGCGCGCTGCAAAGTAAAGTGTGATCCTCACACCTGCGAGCGAGTAGCTATCCGCGGTGCCCGTTCACCCGACGGCCAACTGGGCATGCCCCAACGCCTCATGGGACACACGCAACGGAACGGTGGCCCCACCCAACGCCTCACGGGACACACTCCTTGGCTCATTGGACCCCTTCAACGGCTCACGGGGCACTCCCAAAGCCAGAATGGGAGGTCCCACTGCCAAAATGGGAGGTCCCATCGTCTCAATGGGAAGTCCCAACCTCACAGCGGGAGATCGCAACCTCGTAGCGGGAGGTCGCAATGTCACAATGGGAGGTCCCATCGGCGAAATGGGAGGTCCCATCGTCACGATGGGAGGTCCCGGCCTCACAGCGGGAGGTCCCAGTGTCATGATGGGAGGTCCCATCGGCAGAATGGGAGGTCCCATCGTCATGATGGGAGGTCCCAGCCTCACAGCGGGAGGTCACAGCCTCGTAGCGGGAGGTCCCAATATCACGATGGGAGGTCCCATCAGCAGAATGGGAGGTCCCATTGTCACGATGGGAGGTCCCAAGCTCGCAGCGGGAGGTCCCACCGTCACAATGGGAAGTCCCATCGGCGACCCCCGTGGGTCCCCAAGTGCGACCCGCGGGTCCTGTGCTGTGACTCGAGGGTCGGGCCGCGCGACCCGTGGGTCCCGCCACGCGTCTCGGGGGTCCCGCCTCCCGCCTCAGGGGTCGAACGCCATACCCCGAGGGTCCGCCGTCGCCATCGCGGAGGCCCGTGCCCTGCCCCTCGGGTCCGGCCCTGCGCGCCTCCCGTCCGCCGACCGGCGGAGCCGCGAGCACAAAAAGGGCGGTCCCTGCTTGCGGGCAGGAACCGCCTTGAGAAGTGGCGCCGCTGGGGACGATCAGGTCCCCTCGGCTGGTCCCGTTGTCTGAAAGGAGACGCGATTTCCCGGCGAGGCGGGGATCATGCGAGGGCGCGGAGCGCGATTATTCGCACTGCCTGAGCATGAGAGATCGATATTCGAAGTCGTGCACATCCTCTGCGTTCATCAGGTAGACCTTGTGGCATTCGTAGCTGGTGCGGTCGGTTATCCAGGTGATCTTGACCTTGATTCGGCCGGTAAGGGTGAACGTGGTCTCCGACGCGTCGATCTCAATTTCCTCGACTTCTCCAGCCCAATAACCATGCGGTCCTGCCACATCCTTCACCCATTTGCCGAGCTCCTTGGTCCCTTCAGCCTTGCCCATCCAGCGTACCTCCGCGAACGTAGGGGACGCACAGGAGATCAGGAAAAGCAAAGCCATGGCGAGTCTCTTCATCAAGTTCACCTCCTTACGAGAGAGCGTTGATCTTGCTCTGTAGGTGACGCGACTTTCCAGAGCTGCGGGGCTCATCTTTTCAGCCCCGAAGGGGCGGCAGCATAAAGCCTGGCGGCGTAAGCCCCAGGAAGGGATTCACCACACCCCGAAAAAGCCCCGAAGGGGCGAAAGCAGAGTGCGTCGCTGAAGTCTGCTGTCGCCCCTTCAGAACTCTCAACAAGTTTGGGAAATCGGTTACTTGGTCCTTCGCCTGCCGGTTCCTCGCGTTCTCTCTTCAGAAAGATCCGTCAACTGTGGCCGGTCGCGCGCACCGATCGACCGCCCTTTCGAGGAGGGACCTATGAATCAGACCGTGAAGAGTGCCACCGCCTTTACCGTTCTCCTCTCCCTGCTCATGCTTCTCCTGGTCCCTTCTCGGCCCGCCGAGGCTTCGGAGGTGGACTCGGCGTTGCGCGGAAAGCGAGAGCCGACGGCAGGTAAGGGAGAGCCGCGTGGGGCAACGGCGATGGCGCAAACGCCGGATCTCCGGGCAGCCCTGGCCCTCGCCCGGTGGGATGCCACTGGTCAGGATACCCGTCCTCCCGAGTTGCGGCAGATCCAGCAGGCGGAGTCGGAATTTGCGCGGCGAAAGGCTGCTGCGATCGCGAAGATGGGGACCGGGACGATCATCGGCTCGGTCTCGGTGGCTGCGGGAATCGGTCTCGCCGCCATCGGCGTGAAGAAGAACAAGAAGGAGCAGGATGACGAGATTCCGGAGAGCGAGCGGAAATCCGGCTATTACTACCTCGCAGGACTGGTTGTCGGTCTCGGTGGGGGCTCCTGGGGATTCACCCTGCGGCACCGGGGCAAAGTCGAGTTGGATGCCCTTGCAGCCCAGAAGATCAGCTTCGGTTTGGACCGCCAGGGTCATCCAGTCGTTGCCTGGGTGCTCCACTTCTAGGCAGATTGGAGATCATCCGTCATGAGAATTACTTGCGAACCAGCCCGGAGGTTATTGCTGGCCCTGGCGCTCGGCCTCTTGCTCATCGGAGCCCGGGGCCTGGGCAAGCTCGAGAATGCCTATGGTTTGCTCGAACAGGGCAAGTCCGACAAGGCCGCAGTGGCCTTTCAGCAGGCCTTGGCCGAGTTCAAGCGCAAGGGGATCAAGGTAGGGGTGGCCCTGGCTTACGAGGGACTCGGCGACGTCGAGCGGGCCCGTGGCAGGGAAGACGCCGCCGTCGTCTTCTATCACCTCGGCGTCGAGCTGCCCGGGTGCTGTCCCAGAGAGACCATCGAGCGCCTCCAGACCAAGCGGTACCAGCTCGAAGACCTGATCTATCAACGGCTCACCGCCTCGGCGCCGGACCGCTGGGAAACCTATGACAGGTTTCTTGCCACCCATCCCGAAAATCGCAATGCGGTCGCAGCCCGCGAGCGGCGGGATGGCCTTCAGTACAAGCCCGTCCTGGAGAAGGGTACGCTCGCCGCCTACGTTGACTTCGTCGAGACCTTTCCGGAGAACCTTTTCGTTCCCAAAGCGGTCGAGAGGATCTACGCGATCTGGCAGCAGGACTTCACCGGCAGGAGCGCCGCCGAGGCGCTGGCGAATTACGACCGGTTCCTGGGCGACTTTCCTTCGTCCCGCCTGCGTGCCGCGGCCATGACGATGAAGAGCTACTACACGGCCTTGCTCGCCAGCTCCTCCGCCCCCTTCGCGGACTTCTACGAAGAATACAACGCGACGAAGGTGCCCATTCTAGGGACGGAAGAGCTGGCCGCCGCCGCCCGGACCCTGGAACGCATCGCCGATACAGAAGGGACGGCGACGCCATACCTCCTCCTCTATGAGAACGTCGGTAGCCGCAGGTTCTTCGAGAGTGCGTTCAAGGCGATCAAGGACGCTCGCGAAGAGTCCTACTTCGTGCGCCGGAATCCAGGAGGCTATTTTACTGCAGGCCAGCTTGGGAACGACAGCCAGCTCGTCAGCCAAAAGGAAATGCTGGAAGGGTTGATCGAAAGGTCGCAAAAAGAGGGCGCCGCGGGCTTGCTGGCGGCTGCCTACGTGCCAAAGCTGGAGACCACCACACGTCCCGTTTTCGAGTGGCCCGTCTATTCCCATGCCAGGTTCGGCACCTACCAGGTGACGATGGACGTCACGATGAAAGTGAAAGTCACTTGGAGGATGACCGGGGTATTGGTTCAAGTCGCCGGCGGCCTTTCGGGCCAGAGAACCTCAGGAGAGAATACGGAAATCTACAAGACTACGGTTACGGCGGTGCTCAGCCCCCAAGGCAGCGAGAACGTGCAAGCCGTCTTCGGCGAATTGACGACCAACGTCCAGCAGAGCTTCGTGGGGCTGGCCGGGATGGAGCAGACCCGCGAGGTGGCCGACCTGACCTCAGCCATCACTTCGGTGAGTCTGGTAGGGCCCGCGGGAGCGAAGGAATGGAAGATCGAGCTCGCAAAGCAGGACGGACAGAGCTTTGGCGAGGCAGCACGGCAGTTCAACACACTCAGTGCGATGGGCCGCAGCCCGCAGATCGATCAGATGGAAGAGACGCTCGTGCGGGGAATCGCTCATGCGTTGACCGACGGTGGCGCTAGCGCGGAACCCCCGATCACCATCCCTCCTGGTCACCGCCCCATCTGGTAAAGCAGAGCCCGGCTAGGAAACCCTCGGTGCCGGCGCCCTGGCCTGGAGCCTCCCCGCGGTTGGGGCGGCGGGTTGATCGCTTAGAGAGACCGGAGCCTGATCGTCGGCACCCTCCCTCCGGCCAAACATGACGCGAGTGACGGATCGGTCCCAGGGCTGAGGCCGAAGGCCGACGCCCTGGGAAAAAGGGCATGCTCCATCCTTGCGGCCTGAAAGGCCGCGAGAAATTGTACGCCTGGTTTCGTTTCGCACGGACCGAAGCGCAGAGCGACGTCG
>JBAPYB010000290.1:0-6599 GCA_049284515.1 Thermoanaerobaculia bacterium | reverse complement strand
GCCAGCGGGTGGCGCCGGCGAGCAGCAGCGCCGGCGTGGCCACGGCCAGCGCCAACCGCCCCAGGACCGGCCCCGAGACGCCGGAGGTCGCGAGCTCGACGGGCGACAGGAACCAGAGCGGCGGCAGCACCCAGGGGAGGCTGCCCAGGACGGCCGGGCTGGCCGCCGAGAGCTTCGAGACCACTCCCTGGCCGCCGAGGACCGCGAGATAGCCGATCTGGAAGGCGCCCTGGATCCAGGGCAGCAAGCGGTCCACGGCACCTTTGCCGCCGATGCGCAGCAGGGCGGCGGCGACGAGGATGGAGAAGGTCAAGGTCGAAACCGCGGCCGCCGCGGCTCCCGCCCAGAAGGCGGCCCCCGCCAAGGGCGACCGGAAGGCAAGAGCGGCGGCGAGGCCCGGAAGCCCGAACAGCAGCACGGCCAGGATCGACAGATGGCGGCCGAGGGCCGCGAGCTTGGCCAGCAGGAACGAGCGGCCGTCCTGGGGACAGGCGCCCAGCAGCAGCATCTCCCGCGGGCTGACCAGGATGTCGAAGTTGTCGGCGACCACCACCAGCAGCAGGAAGGCGCAGCCGAGGGTCATGGCGAAGCAGCCGCCGAGAAGAGGCACCTTGGCGGTGGCGAGGGTCGTAGCGCCCACGAAGCCGTAGATCCCCGCGAACAGGCAGAGCAGGGTGAAAGGCGAGAAGAAGGTCGTCTTCCGGCGCGTGGCGACCGAACGCACGGTGCGCTGCAACAGCAGCTTCTGGGTGCGGTAGAGGGGGCGGAACGTGTCCGGATCGGCACCGGCCAAACGGAGCAGGGAGTCGGAGAAAGCGGCCACCGTCACTCCGGGTGCGCGGGGCTCGCCGTGAGATGCAGGAAGAGCTTCGAGAGCGACTCCTCGCCGCTCGCCGCCGTCAGCTCGTGCGGCGCGCCGAGGGCGATCAGCATCCCCTGATGGACGATGCCCACCCGGTCGCACACCTTCTCCACGACTTCCAGGATGTGCGACGAGTAGACGATGCAACTGCCCTGGGCCGCCCGCTCGCGGATCACCTCCTTGAGCGCCTCCTGGGCCGGCACGTCGAGGCCGTCCAGCGGCTCGTCGAGGAGCAGCACCCGCGGGTGGTGCTGCAGGGCGGCGATCAGCAGCACCTTCTGCTTCATCCCCTTCGAGTATTCGCCCATCGGCCGGCCGAGCTCCTGGCGGATGGCGAACGCCTCGGCGAGCGGCAGGCGCCGGGCCGCGGCGACGTCCGGCGGAATGCGGTGGAGATCGCGCACCAGGTCGAGGAACTCCTCGCCGGAGAGCGCCTCGTAGAGATCCGCTCCCTCGGGCACGTAGCCGATGACCTTGCGCACCTCGTTGGGCTCGGCCATGAGGTCGTGACCCACGATGCAGGCGCTGCCGCCCGTGGGGCGCAGCAGCGTCGCCAGCATCTTGAGCGTCGTCGACTTGCCGGCGCCGTTGGGACCGAGCAGGCCGAAGACCTCGCCGGCCGGGATCGACAGGGAAAGGCCGCGCACCGCGGGCCGGCCGCCGAAGCTGCGCG
This sequence comes from Thermoanaerobaculia bacterium, assembly GCA_049284515.1. Classification (GTDB taxonomy): domain Bacteria; phylum Acidobacteriota; class Thermoanaerobaculia; order Multivoradales; family UBA5704; genus DATARR01. The sequence continues at coordinate 5,064 of JBAPYB010000290.1, read as the reverse complement.
CCAGCCCGGAAAGCTCGATCAGGGCTCTCACGGTCCCAGGTCCATCACCGCGTAATCCCGGTCCCCGTACACCAGTTGCACGCCGGGCGACTTCGCCAGTTGCGAGGCCACCTGGGGATAGAAGCCGTAGGGCACCGTCACCCATCGCGCGCCGAACGTGCGGCGGATGGCGTTGGCCGCATCGGCATGGCGCCCCGCGGTGATGTCCACGTAGGTCTGGAACAGCTTCGGATCCTTGAGATAGAAGGCGGTGGGGTCCAGCGCCACCAGCGACTGGAGCTGCGGCGCCGAGTAGAGGAGCGGGGAGGAGTCCGCCCACTGCACGGTGAACACCCGCTCGCCCTCCTTGCCGTGCTCTCCCAGCCAGCGGGCCATCTCGAGCGGCGGCGAGGTGATGCCGTAGCCTTGGGACCGTAGCGAGCCGATCGTCCAGACTCCGGCCACCAGGATGGCGACGGCGGCCGTGAGGCGTCCCCACTCCGGCAGCCAGGGAGGCAGGCCCCGGTCCCGCCGCTCGCGGATCACCAGCGCCAGGGCGAGCAGAGAGAGGGGAACGCCGAGCTCCAGGAAGCGCCGGGCGGCGAAACATCCTGCGGCCAGGAAGGCGAGCGCGACCAGCCCCGCCGTGAGCGTCGCCCGGCTGCGCAGCCGCGGTTGGAAGACGAGGGCGAAGAGGACGATCGCCGGCGCGATGAACGCCGGCCACTGCTCGGCGAGGACGCTCATCTCCGGCCGCGACATCTCCATGCCGATCTGGGAGCGCAAAGCCGCGTCGCCGGCCGCCGTCGACTGGAACGGCACGACGAAGTTCGAAACCAGGAACAGCCGGAAATTCGCCGGCACCTCCGGATGGACGAGCTGTCCCAGCAGCCAGCCCGCCGCCGCCGCAGCCATGGGCTGCCAAGGGACGACTCGCCGCCCCTCCGGCTCTCCTGCCGCCGCAAGCCCCGAGAACGACCACAGGACGGCGAACGGAATCGCGATCCAGCCGCCGGTGTGGGTGAGCCCGAAGAGCGCGCAGACCACGAACAGCGTCTTCCATCGCCGCTCGGCGAGCAAGGCGATCACGAGCACCGAAAACCCGATCAGCCACGCCTGGGGCCGCAGCATCTCCAGCCGCTGGACGAACAACGTCCCCAACGCCGGCAGCGCCAGCACGAACCACCACGGCCGCGGCACGCGGAGACTCCACAGCGCCCAGGCGAAGGCGCCCACCAGGAAGACCTGGCCGAGCAGCACGCCGATCCTCCCCGCCGTTTCGAGAGGCAGCGTGGCGAACGGCATCAGCAGCAGGTGAAACAGAGGCGTGCTGTCCACGAACCGGTCAAAGAGGATCGAGAACGGCGTCCAATGGAACGACGTGATCCGAAATCCTGTCCGCATCTCCCGCGCCAGCCCCAGGTGGTAGTACTCGTCGTAAGACCAGGGCAGGGGGGCCAGGCTCCGCAGCACGAAAAACAGGCCCACCACCGCCGCGGACGCCACGATCAGCTTCGCCAGCGGCGGAATGCGCTCCCGGCGGACTGGAACGGCCGCGGCAGGGGGCTCTGCCACCTTCTGACTGCGCCGCTCCTTCTTGGCGCGGGCGAAGGAGAGGGCCCGGCCGGCGGGAAAGAAGAGGGCGTCCAGCATGGGGCGGGAGTGTATCGTAGGGAAATGAGGATCTTGCTTTCCCTGGGCCTTCCACACTGTCGATTCGAGTCGGGAGGAGCCTTCAGCGAGCAGGTCGAAGTCTCCAGCGAGTAGGGAGAGCGCTCCAGCGAGCAGGGCGGAGCCTCGAGCGAGTAGGGCAGAGCCTCGAGCGAGTAGGGGAGCGATTCTCCCTACTCGTTTTTGGTCTCCCCCCACTCGCTGGAGCGCCCACCCCACTCGTTTTCGGTCTCTCCCTACTCGTTGGAGCGCCCACCCCACTCGTTTTTGGTCTCTCCCCACTCGCTGGAGCTCCCACCCCACTCGTTTTTGGTCTCTCCCTACTCGTTGGAGCTCCCACCCCACTCGTTTTCGGTCTCTCCCCACTCGTTTGCGAGCATTCCCTGCTGGGTAGAGGCTCCATCCCCCTCGCCCGCGGGCTTCCGGTGCAGAATAGAACGATGCGGACCTTCGCTTTTTGGTTCCTGACCGTCGTGTTGATGGCGCCAACCCTTGCCCCCACCCCCCGCATCGTCGTCCTCGGCACCGTCCAGGACGGCGGCATGCCGCAGGCGGGGTGCGACTGCGCCCATTGCTCGGCGGCGCGGAAGAATCCGGCCCTGGCGCGGCACGTGGCGAGCCTGGCGATCCATGTCCCGAGCACGGACCACGTCTATCTGGTCGACGCCACGCCGGACCTGCCGGCGCAGATCGAGCAGATCCACACCTTCCATCACCATCCAGCGGGGAAGGTGGACCGCGCGCCGGTCGACGGCGTGCTCCTCACCCACGCCCACATCGGGCATTACCTGGGCCTCGCCCACTTCGGCTTCGAGAGCCTGAACACCAAGGGCATTCCGGCCTGGGTGTCGCCGCGCATGGCGGAGTTCCTGCGCACCAACGGCCCCTGGAGCCAGCTCGTCCGCCTGGGGAACATCACCCTCAAGGAGATTCAGCCCGGCGCGTCGTCCGAGTTGGAGGACGGCGTGTCCATCAAGGCCTTCGCCGTGCCCCACCGCGACGAGTACACGGACACGCTGGCCTTCCTCATCCGAGGCCCGCACAAGACCCTCCTCTACGTGCCGGACACCGACTCCTGGAAGGCCTGGCCCAAACCCCTCCCCGAGGTGCTGGCCGAGGAGAAAGTGGACGTCGCCCTCCTGGACGCCACCTTCTACTCGCCCGACGAGCTGCCCGACCGGGACGTGTCGAAAATCAAGCATCCGCTGATGACGGACACCATGGACCTGCTGGGGCCGCTGGTGAAGGAAGGGAGGCTGAAGGTCTACTTCACCCACATGAACCACACCAACCCCGCGCTCGACGGTGGCGGAGCAGCCCGCCAAGCCGTCGAGGCACGGGGATTCAAGGTTCTGGACGAAGGGCAGGAGATCGACCTGTAGAGGTCCTACGCCGCATGCCTCCGGTGGTGCCGCCGGTGATGACGAACGTGGTGGCGATGGCGGCGAATGTGGCGCCGGACGTGACGGCGATGGTGCCGGTGATGCGTCGTGGTGACCGTGGTTCTTGGCGTCGGAAGAGGTGGAGGAGCTGGAAGGCTGGGTGGCGGAGGCAGCGGCGGAGGAGAGGGCTGCGCAGCGGCAGTCCGGGCGAGCTCGACACCTGGAATAGGGGCGAGACCCGTAGACAGCAGGGCAAAGAGGATGTAGGCGGGAGCACGCATGTTTCAGGACCTCCTAGAAAAGTTGGCTCGATCCCAGGAAGATCGGAGCAATGCTGGGTAAGGATAGCAAAGTGGGTGCCAGGGAGGCGCGGCGAAATCGCTGAACGGAGGCGGTAGAGACGGCCCGGGTCCTGAACGACAGGGGTGCGGAGCCCACGGGGACCGAGGGCCGTCTCCGCGGCGGAAGCGTCGGTCCGGTCCAGGCAAACCCCTGGCGGGGAGATCCGGAACGCCCCATCGTCCCGCCGCAGGCTGTTGTCGTTCGGAAGGATTTGCCCGCCCCTGAGACGCCCCGCAGTCCCCGTGGCCTCCGAGGGATATCGTTCAGGACCTGGGCGTCTCCGCGCGGCGCGGACAACGCCCGACGTCATTTCACCGGCGCGGGCGAGGTGAACACCGTGTCCGGGAGCTGCGCCGGCACCGAGATGTCGCCGAGCTCCAGCTTGCGGTCGGCGCCCACCTGAATGCGGTGCGGGGCCAGCATGATATTGCCGTACTTCTGCCAGCCCTCCCAGCGCCAGACCGTGGGCGGACCGTCCTTCGGCATGCTCTCCAGGATGTAGGCCCAGCGGTCCATCAGGTGGGTCTCGCGGTTGAAGTAGGCCGTGTAATGGTCGCCCGGGGTGAGGCCGACCTTGCCGAAGGAGAGGGCCAGCTTGTCGTAGACCTTGCCGTCGAGGGTCTCCTCGCCCGCGTAGGAGAGGTTCACGCCGGGGTCCTGGAGCTTGTAGGGCATGATCAGCCAGTAGGTGTCGTTCACCCAGGCGCCGTAGCCGTTCTCCAGCATCTCCTTGGCCTTGTCCCCTTCGAGCTTCTGGCCGTCCAGGTAGGCCGTGCCCTCTTTGGTATTGACGTTCTCGAGGATGACGTAGTGCTTCCCCTCCTTGGTGTCGCCTTCCACCCGGTGGCGGCCCGTCCATTTGTCCCACCAATGGGCGCGGCGTACGGCGAAGGTGAAGTGGAGGTAACGGGTGTTGGCCCAGGCCTCTTTGCCGCCCATCGCCTTCAGGGTGCTGTCGGCCACGGACTGGGCCGTGGGCTCGGCCGCCGCCGAGGCGGAGGCGAGAGCGGCAATTGCGGCAATCAAGAGCGAACCAGCGATCGCGGCACGTCGGAACATGGGGATCTCCTTTCGAGGTCTCTCCAGGACGGAAGGAGATGGTAATACGAGAAGGCCATACAATGCCTTCCATGAGCGCACACGATTCCACCCATACCAACCGTCTCGCGGGCGAGAGCAGCCCCTATCTCCTGCTGCACCAGCATAATCCCGTGGATTGGTATCCCTGGGGCGAGGAGGCGCTCGCGCGGGCGCGGCGGGAGGACAAGCCGATCTTCCTCTCGGTGGGGTATTCGACTTGCTATTGGTGCCACGTCATGGAGCGGGAGTCGTTCTCCAATCCGGCGGTGGCGGAGCAGATGAACCGCGACTTCGTCAGCGTCAAGCTCGACCGCGAGGAGCGGCCGGACCTCGACGAGATCTACATGGCGGCCACCCAGATCCTCACCGATCAGGGAGGATGGCCGAACTCGGTGTTCCTCACCCCCGATCTCAAGCCCTTCTACGCGGGCACGTACTTCCCGCCCGAGGACCGCTACGGGCGGCCCGGATTTCCCAAGGTGCTGGCCGACATGGCCGCGGCCTTCCGCGACCGCCGCAAGGACGTGGAGGAGCAGGCGGAGGAAATGACGAAGGCCATGCGTCACCACCTGGAGGAGCGCTCGCAGCCGGCGCCCGAGCCCCCCAGCGG
>JBAPYB010000289.1:0-27482 GCA_049284515.1 Thermoanaerobaculia bacterium | reverse complement strand
TCCGCCTCCACCCTCTCATTTGCGGCTCCTGCTGACTCCGAACTATGAAGCCCGCCCGTCCCCCATGCTCCCGGAAATGTCAAACACTGGGAGTCCCCCGGCAGAGCCGGGGGCTTACCTATGGAGTTAAGCGGGCAGGGCGATCTCTCCAGCTTCTTCCAATGCCCTCTCAAAAAGCCGCTGAGAGAGGTAGTAGCCATGGGTCCGCATGGCCTCGAGGCAGGGGCGAACCGCCGGGATAAGACCGGCCCGTTTCGCGGAGATCAGGATTCCGGCACTGCCCTTCACGCGTAAACCGTAGGCCTGTTCGGCAATCCGCCGGCCACGCCGCTCGTCGATGAGAACCAGCTTGGCGCCAAGACGATGAGCCGCCGAGATTACAGCCGCCTCTCCCGGACCCAACTCTTTTGCGAGTAGCGGTTCCAAGGAAGGACCTGCCGGAACCCGTTCCAGCCAAGCAGAGGAAGCGACTTCTTCGGCGCCCGCACGGCCGGCTCCCGCGTCGGTAATTTCATAAAGGACCGCTTCAGGCACGAGGACTCGCTGATAAAGACTACCCAAGACGCGGAGTTGCCCGGCCAAGGCAAGCGCAATCAGGGGACCGGCGTTGCAGACGATCGGCCCTTCAGGCATCCAGGAATTCCCGGTCGAGCTCCTCTGCGTCCAGATCCGCCACAGGGACACCCGACCTGCCCGCCAGCAGGAGGAAATCGACTCGGGGCATCCCGCAAAGCTCCGCTGCCCGCCCCGAGGAGAGCCGCCCGAGCTCGAAAAGCTTCAGAGCGACGAAGAACTTCATCTCCTTGACGAACTCTTCTTGCGACTGGCCGGTGTGCAGAAGAACGCTCTCAGGAAGATCGATATGGATGACGCTCATTGCTGCTCTCCCATTTCCATCTACCTTAGCACCAGCGCCCCTTCTCCTCTACCCCACCGTCCACCCTCCGCCGCCCGGCGAGCTGGTGCGCCGGCCCCCAGAGGGCACCGTGCTACGATAACTCCATGGCCTCCGAACCCCGGCCGCGGCTCACCATTCCGGAATATCTCGCTCTAGAGCGAGACTGCGAGGTGCGGCACGAGTACCTGGATGGCGAGATGTTCGCCATGGGCCATCCCACCCGTCGCCATAGCCTCATCGCGGGCAATCTATTTGGGCAGATCTGGACGCAGTTTCGGGGGAGACGCTGCGAAGTCCACAAGGAGACCATGCGGGTCCGGACTCCCAGCGGGCTCTTCGCCTATCCTGACGTGGTCGCTGTCTGCAGCAATTCCGAGCTTCGACGCCGCCGAGTTCAACACCCTCCTCAACCCGGAGCTGATCATCGAGGTCCTCTCTCCCTCAACCGAAGACTACGACCGGATCACCAAGTGGGCGCACTACCGGTCGATACCCTCCCTTCTTGAGTACGTCCTCGTTTCCCAGGACCGGGTGTACGTCGAGCAGCTTCGGAAGCAGGAGAACGGCGGCTGGACGAGGAGTGACCTGGATGACCCGGGGCAAGCTCTGGAGTTGCGGTCCATCGCCTGCCGGCTACTGCTCACCGAGATCTACGAGCGGGTCTCCGAAGAGGAGTAGTAAGCCGGCGAGGCGCCGGCCCCGGCTCCCCCTACCCCACCCTTTCGGCAAAGGCGGTAGAGACGTGCCAAGTCCTGAACGATATCCTTCGGCCCTCACGGGGACTGCGGCACGTCTCCGGGTTGGGTACACCTCCGGAACTTCGGGGCTCTATGGCGGGACGCCTTCCCAAGGGTCTCCTCCGACCCAAGATTCCTCATCTCCCCGCCCTGGGATTGCGCGGATCGGGCCGGGGTTCCCGCCTCGGAGACGGCCCGCAGTCTCCGGGGCCTACGCATCGATATCGTTCACGACCTGGGCCGTCTCTACCGCCTCCGCTCAGCTTTTATGCCGCGCAGGCTCCCCTACCCGCCCCACCACCCGCCCAATCCCCCCTCCGCCACCTCCTCGCCCCGCGCCGCCGCCCGCTGCCGGCGGAACTTGGCGGCGAAGAAGGCCCCGGCGATGCCCAACACGTAGAGGCCGCAGGCGGGGACGGCGAAGATGCAGAGGTTCACGATGTCCGGCGTGGGCGTGATGATCGCGGCCACGATGAAGATGATCACGATGGCGTGACGGAAATACTTGATCAGGAAGCGCGGCGTCACCACGCCGAGCAGGGCCAGGATCAGCACCAGGATCGGCAGCTCGAACATCAGGCCCAGCCCGAAGATCACCGTCATCAGGAAACCGAAGTAGGTGTCCGCGGTGATTACGGCGTTCAAATCCTGGCCGATCCCGAGGAAGAACTTCGCCGCCGCCGGGAAGGCGATGTAGTAGCCGAAGGCGCCGCCGGCCAGGAAGAAGAAGGTGGTGGCCAGCACGAAAGGCAGCGCCATCCTCCGCTCCCGCCGGTAGAGGCCAGGGGCGATGAACGTCCAGATCTGGTACAGCAGGAACGGCGACGACACGAACACCGCCGTCAGCGCCGCCATCTTGAAGTAGAGGATGAAGGGATCGGAGAGCGCCAGGTAGGAGAGCTTCATGCTGGGCGCCACCTTGTGCAGCGGCACCATGAGAAAGCGGAAGATCTCGCGGTAGTAGGCCCAGCACGGCCAGAAGGCCACGGCGAAGAACAGCACCGACCAGATGATGCGCTTGCGCAGCTCCTCCAGGTGCTCCATGAGCGACATGCGCGCCAGCTCTTCCTGCGGAGCCGGCGCCGAAGGACGCGACGGGGGTAGGGTCATCAGAAAGAAGGGGAAACGAAATGGGGATTACGAGGAGACGTCCTCGGGAGGAACGGCCACGGGCACGATGTCCGGCTCCGCCACGGGAGCCGGCGCGGTTGCCGCGAGCCTCGGCCGAGCTTCCGTCAGCGGGGGCGGTTCGACAGGCACTTCCATCGCCGCCGGCACTTCCATCGCCGACTCCGGCGACTCCATCTCCAGCCGCCGCGGGCGAAGCTCGGGCGGCCCTGGCACCTCGCTCAACGCCAGCTCGGTATTGACGGACCGCTTCAGCTCGTTCGTCGCCTTGCGGAACTCGGCCATTCCCTTGCCCAGCGTGCGGCCGATCTCCGGCAGTTTCTTGGGACCGAAGATCAGCAGGGCGAGGACGAGGATGAAACCGATCTCAGGCAGACCCAGTGATCCCATGTGACCCCTCCGAGGGTCGATCATCGGGCCGGAGCGCCCGCAAAGTCAAGGGAGGGGCCGGGAGACAACCGGAAGACAGGAGACCAGGAAGCAAGGAGCGCCTCCCGGTGTTACACTCTCATCATGAGACGCACATGGCGCATTGCAGCGATCGGACTCTTCCTTCTCGCACTGACCCTCGGCGGGTTGCTGGGCGACCGGCTCCTGGCCGTCACCGACGAGACTCGCGATTCGTTGCGCCTCTACACCGAGCTGGTGAATGTGGCGCACGACCGGTACGGGGCCAACGTCACCTACCGCGACATCGTCTATTCCTCGGTCAACGGCATGCTTCGCGCCCTCGACCCCCACACCGCCTTCCTGAGCCCCGAGGCGTACGAGGGGATGCGGGAAAAGCAGCAGACGAGCTTCTACGGTCTGGGCATCCTCGTGGGAGTGCGCAACGGGCAGCTCACCGTCATCTCCCCCCTCGAGGGGACGCCGGCCTCGCGGCTCGGCATCCAGGCGGGTGACGTCATCAGCACCATCGAGGGCGAGCCCACCGACAGCATGACGCTCGACGAGGCGGTCGCCAAGCTCAAGGGTCCCAAGGGCACGCAGGTCAAGATCACCATCTCCCGCCGCGGGCTCGAGCAGCCGCTCGCCATGTCGGTGACCCGGGCGGAGATCCCGCAGACCACCGTGCGCGAGGCCTACATGCTGAACCCGTCGACGGGCTACGTGCAGCTCACCGAGTTCGCCCGCGGCACCGGCCACGAGATGGCCGAAGCGCTGGACAAGCTGCGCAAGGCGGGCATGAAGCAGCTCGTCGTGGACCTGCGCAACAACGGCGGCGGCCTGCTGGATCAGGCCATCGAGGTGGCCGACCAGTTCCTGCCCGAGGACAGCATGATCGTGCAGACCAAGGGCCGCACCCGCGACTCGTTCCAGAACTACAAGGCGAGCGGCCGGTACCCGTCTCTCGACGTGCCGGTGGTGGTGCTGGTCAACGAGGGCACGGCCTCGGCCTCCGAGATCTTCTCCGGCGCCCTCCAGGACCACGACCGCGGCCTGGTGGTGGGCACCCCGAGCTGGGGCAAGGGCCTGGTGCAGACGGTGTACAACCTCTCCTACGGCGCGGGCCTGGCGCTCACCACCGCCAAGTACTACACCCCGTCGGGCCGGCTGATCCAGCGCGACTACAGCTCCTACTACGACTACTACACCCACGCCGACGCCGGCTCCCCCGAGCTGCGGGGCAAGCCGGTGGACGCCAAGGAGGTCTTCAAAACCGACCTCGGCCGCGTGGTCTACGGCGGCGGCGGCATCACGCCGGACGTCGTCCTCAAGGAGGACGAGCTGTCGCCCTTCGAGCAGTTCATGCTGGCCCGCAACGCCTTCCTCAACTTCGCCGTCGACTACGGCACCCGCAACAAGCTGACGAAGGATTGGAATCCGGACCCGAACAAGGTGCTCGCCGAGCTCGGCCACTGGCTGGTGAAAGAGAAGCTGGCCACCCAGGACGAGGTGGACAAGAACCTCAGCCAGAAGGACATCCGGGACTACGCCATGCTCCAGATCCGCGCCGAGGCGGCCAATGCCACATCCGGCCAGGAAGCGCGCCACCGGGTGCTCACGAGCGGCGACAAGCAGCTCCAGCAGGCCCTCGGCCTCTTCGACCGCGCCAGCACCATGCTGGCCCAGCGCCGCGAGCTGGGACCGAAGGTGCAGCAGGGAACGCAGACGAAGGGCAAGCTGTAGGGATTACCATTCCCGATCCCGCCGGTGCCGTAGCTCCGTAAGGAGCGGCGCCGGCGGGGCGCTACCCCTCTTATGGGGGATCCGTAAGTCACTGTTTTGCCAGGAGTTAGGAAGCTTCCCCAATGGCGTGTCGCGCGGGCTCCGTGCACGGACAGCGAAACACCTGGCTTCTTCCTCCGCCGTGTCAGCCTTCCAGCCCTCCAGGCTACCCGGACAGCGATCGGTGTATAATAAAGCGATCCTAAGAAAGGTGGAGGGCCAAGGATGGAGGATGTCGTAGCGGCTCCGAAGTCTTCGCGAAAGATCCTCGACCATTTGAGAGCGACGAGCGACACGCTGACCAGTGGCCGCCCGTTGGAAGACATCCTGGACACCCTCCTCGTCGCGGTGCAGAGTCTCGGCTTCGACGGTGCCCGGTTTGACCTAATCTCAGCCGATGGACGGCTTCTCTCCACAGTGGCTGCGCGCGGCTCCCGGGTGGCGTTCCTGAAGCAGGCTCCAGCGGAGAGTGTACCGAAGATCGAGGATCTCAATGGGCCGGCTGCGGTGCGGTGTTGTGCCGCCTCCGGAGAGACTCCCGAGCACGGCCTGGTCCCCTTGGTCTCAGGCGGAGACGTAACAGGTTGGCTATACGTCGACAATGCTGAGAGCAGTCGCCCCATCCATTTTGAAGACCTTGAGCCGCTGACTCTGTTCGCGCGTCAGGCGGCCTCAGCCGTCAGCAATGCCCACCTTCGGGAGACGACCCGGCGTTTCGAAGCGCTGCGCAAGACGACTCTTGCGGTTACCTCCGCGCGCGATCGGGAGTCGCTCCTCACCACGATCATCGAGCAGGCGGTGCAACTTCTGGGAGCGAAAAACGGCGGCATCTACCGGTGGCAGCCGGAGCTCGGCACGCTGACGATCATCGCGGACTTGCGGCGGGAAGACAATCTGGGCAAGACGCTGGCTCTCGGCCAGGGAATGGCTGGGAAGCTGGTCGCGAGCGGCGAGCCCTGGATGATCGTGGAGAATTATGAGACCTGGCTGGGCAAGGCGGACATCTTCACCGGCCGCCATCGTTTCGGAGCCGTCCTCGAGGTGCCTCTGCGCTGGCAGCAGGATGTCCTGGGTGTCCTCTACATCGACGACGACGCCGGCAGGGTTTTCTCCGAGGACGAGGCGCGCCTGCTCTCCCTGTTCGCCGATCAGGCGGCGATCTCGTTGGCGAATTCCGATCTGATGGCGAGCGGCAGCCAGAAGCTCCAGCGGCTCGAGCGTCTCGCGCAGTCCAGCCAGAAGATGATGAGCGACCTCGCCGAGATAGAGCTTCCCGATCGCCTCACGCTTATCGCTCAGCATGCCACGGAGATCCTGGATGCCGAGGCTTGCGGTGTGTTCCGGGTCCGTGGTGAGGAGATCAGCCTGGAAGGGAGCTATGGGCAGAGGGAAATCTTCGTCCCCGGCGTCCGGAAGATGAGGATCCTCGGCGGGGACGGGCAAGGCCTGACCGGCTTCATCGCCTACTCCTTCGTGCAGGGCGAAACGATTTTCAAGGCACACGGTGCCGCGTTGCAGAACCATGCCGCCGTGGCGCGCCACGAGGAGCCGCATACTCCTTCCGCCTGCTACTCCCTGCTCGCCGTTCCTCTCCGGCGGCGGGTTGGCGACCACGAAGATCTCGTCGGCCTCTTGCGGGTCGACAATAAAAAGGCGGAGGACCAGCGAGCGCTCGCTACTCTCGGCTTCAACCAGGAGGACGAGTGGATTCTGGCCATCTTCGCAGAGGCGGCGGTGGTCGCCATCGAGAGCGCCGAGCTCGTCGACCGCCTCAAGCTGCGGGAGGACTTCCAGCACCGTCTCATCGCGAGTTCTCCCAACGGCATCATCGCCGTCGACGGGCGGGGCAAGATCAACGTGTTTAACCGGCGAGCCGAGGAGATCCTGGGTCGCACGCGTGACGAGGTCCTGGGGCAACCCGTGCACCCCCTCTATTTCGATCCCGAGGAGCCGCGGCGGATCGGTCACATGCTCGACGAAGCTCCGGAGCACCGGGTGCTCAACCACCGGACGTTCGTGCGCAGCAAGGAGGATGAGAAGATCCCGATCCTCCACTCCTCCACGTGGATCTACGACACGAAGAACCGACGAATCGGCAGCGTCGGCTATTTCGAGGACCTCCGCCCGCAGGAAGCCATCCAGAACCGCGAACGGCTGCTGCTGAAGGCGAGCGAAATCATCGCACAGGCCCAGGAGCTCGGCGAGGGGCTGGAGACCCTGGCCGCGATGATGGTCTCTCTCCTCAAGCGTTCCTTCTGCGGGATCCTGCTGAAGGACGACAACCGGGACTTCCTCATCCTGCGCGCCGTCAACATCGAGGGGCGCCCGGGATGGCGCCCGCGGCGGGATCAACCGATCGCTCTGGCGGACTTCCCCGGGCTGCGCGAGATCCTGGAGGCCGGGCGCCCGACCGTACGGACGTGGGCCGATGACCGGACGCGTACGAACCTGCAGAATCTGTCGCGTCTGCTCGAGCTCGACACTGACATCCGCTACCTCCTGGTCGTGCCGCTCAAGGTCGGGTCCCGGGTGGTCGGCCAGATCGACCTGGGGGAGCTCAGCGAGAGCCCGCACGCCGATTTCGATCAGGAAGAGATCGATCTGATCTCGGCAATTGGCTCTCAGATCACCGTGTTGCTCCACCGGTGGCGCCTGCTGGAGGTGACGGAGCATCGCGAGGCCCTCCTCAAGAAGCTGGTCCAGGTCTCGACCCACGTGCGGGCGGACATGGATCTGCCGACCCTCACGAAGAGCATCACCTCGCTGGGGGCCGAGCTGGTGAACGCCCAGGTGGGAGCCCTCTTTCCCTACCTTCCCCGGATCGGGGAGGTAGGGCTCCCGAAGGTGCACGGCCCCTTGGAGGAGGTCGCCAGCGAGATCCCCTCGGGGAGCCTGATCGACCGCGTCGCGAGCTCCGGAGAGGCGCAGACCGCCGCCGACGTGGCCGCCGACCCTCTGCTCACCGAATGGGGGCTGCGCCGGGCCGCCGCGGTGCCGCTGCAGCAGGCCTCCGGGGAGGTCGAGGCGGTGCTCATGGTCGGCGATCCGGTGCCGGGGCTGCCCCAATTCAGCCAGGACGATCTTGAGGTTCTGAGGCTCTTCGCCAATCAGGCGAGCTCCACGCTGCTGATCTCGGACCTGATCGACGGCGAACGGCGTACGACCAGCAAGCTGGGCCTCCTGCATCGGATCAGCGATTACATCCAGACGGTGGACGACCTCGGGAAGATCCTGCACGCCGTGCTGACCGGTGTGACGGCGAGCTATGGTCTGCGCTTCAACCGGGCGGCCTTGCTGCTCCTCGATGAAACCGGGGAGGTCTTGGTCGGCCGGATGGGGATCGGGGAAGTGGTCGAGACGCGCGCCCGCGCCGTGTGGAGGAACGACGATGCGCAAGGTTTGGACAACTTCGCCCGCTACCTCGAATGGATCGCTCAACAGAAGGAGAGAGCCGAGCAACTGACCACGGTCGGCCGGCGCGTCGCCCGGATGACGCTGCCCGTCGGCGGCGACGACGCCTTCTCGGAAGTGATCCGGACGGGGAAGTGTCAGCGCATCGAGCCCGATCAGCTCTCCAGAGTGCCGGCGACGTTCGTCCAGGAGCTGAAGGTCAAGTCCACCCTGGCCATCGCGCCCCTCGTCGCCAAGCGGGAGGTGATGGGAATCCTGGTGGCGGACAACAAGATCACCGAGACCCCGATTGGGAATGACGACCTGGACTCTCTGATGGCCTTTGCCGCCACGGCCGCGATCGCGCTCGAAAACAAACAGCTCCTCGATCAGACCCGGATCGGCAGCCAGACGCTGCTCTCCTTCTACGCGGCCAACAGCGAGCTGACCAAGATCGACGATCCGCGGCAGATTCTCCAGACCAGCGTCGATCAGACGCTCGCCGCCTCGGGCGCCTCATGGGTGAGCATCCTGCTGATCGACGAGCTCGGACGGATCAGCAATCCGATCGCCAAGGGCCGGGCTTTCGTCCCTCAAGGCCAGGAGCTGGTACGCCCGAACGGCATCTCGATGCAGGTAATGCGGAGCGGCCAGGCCATCCGGATCGCGGACGTCAGCAAGAGCCTCGATCGGGTTAACCCCTCTATGGTGGCGGCCGGTGCCCAGGCGGCGCTCTGTCTCCCTCTCTCCCTGCCAGGCAAGCGGATCGGCGTGATGTGGATCCACTATGCGGAGCGGCGCCGATTCCCGGAGCTCGAGGTCGCGGCTCTCCAGCTCTACGTCAACCAGGCGGCCGCCGCGTACGACAACGCCGGCCGGATCGAGCGGCTCGAGAGCCTGCGCGAAGCCTTCGACGCCCTGGCCAGCGCCGCCGACACGGCGAGCGTTCTGGAGCAGATCGTCCGCTGTACCCTCCGCGTGCTGCGGGCACAGGCTGCGATCCTGTGGGCCTACGATGAAAAGCGCGACACTTTCATCCTGGAGTCCTCCATCTACTCCGGCCCCGACCCGCAGGCGTGGGCGAAGCTCCGCCAGGTGGGACTGCATCCGCGCGGCACGGCATACACCATCATGCATCGCGGATGGGTGGCCATCGGGGACGTGATGAACCCGGAGCAGAATCAGCTCCTGGGGAACGCGACCCAGGAGCTCCTGGAGAGGACCGATGGCCGCAGCCTGCTGGGTGTGGCGCTGCGGGTCGGGGACGAGCGGCTCGGCGTCCTCTACGCGATCTACAGTGACACCAACCTCTTCAGCGAGGAGGAGAGGGCGGCCGCTGCCACCTTCGCCAATCACGCGGCCCTAGCCTGGAAGAAGGCCAAGCTCCTGGACCAGGTCAAGCGGTTGAACCGGGCGACCGATGCGGTGGCCCGGGTGACGGTCCTCGGCGATCGCAAGACCGCCTTGAAGGCGATCGCCCAGGAGACGATGGAGGCGGTCGGCTGCAGCGCCGTGGTGCTCTTCGAGTACGACCGAAGAGCCGGCGCGCTGATCCACCCGCCCACCATGGTCGGCGTCCTCGATGAGGAGGCGGCCGCGAGCCCGGCTGAGAAGGACGATTACCCCCTAGTCCTAGCCATGATGGAGCAGGATCGCCCACACGTCGTCGAGCCGATCACCGCCGATCCGCGGTTCGCCACGCGTTTCGCGCGCGAGGAGAAGATCCAGTCCTGCGCAGCCGTGGCGCTCAAGACCGCCGAACGGAAGGTGGGGGTCCTGTTCGTCAACTATCGCGACCAGCACCGCTTCACCCAGGACGAGTTGACCAACGTCGAGATGTTCGCCAACCTGGCGGCCGTGGCCCTGCACAACGCGCAGCTCTTCGACGACCTCAACCGGAAACTGCGCGAGCAGTCGGCCCTGGCGGACCTGTCGCACGAGCTCCTCGGCACCACCGACCTCCAGGAGACCATGGACCACGCTGTCGCCATGGCCGCCAAGGCGCTCGAGACCGAGCTCGCGAACATCGTCCTGCTCGACGAGAGGGACCGGCTGATCTTCAGCGCCGGGTATGGATGGGAGAAAGAGCTGGTGGTCGAACGGTACGAGCTCCAGAAAGGGAAAGGCTCACAGGCGGGCTACACCATCCAGCAGGGGCGCGCGATCGCGGTGGACGACTACTGGAGCGTCGACTTTCAAGTGCCCTCCCTAATCACCGAGCGCGCCATCCAGTCGGGTCTCAGCGTCCCCCTGTTCCTGAGCGGTCGCATCGTCGGGGCGATGCTGGTCCATAGCCGGCGCCTGCGCCGCTTCACCAAGGATGACGAAAACCTGCTGAGGGTGATCGCCGACGACACCGCCCTCGCCATCCAGGGCGCCCGGCAGCTCGAGGAGAGGCAACGGATCCTCAGTCGGCTCACGACGCAGGGCGCCCTGGCCGAGATGTTCTCGGACCATGCCTCCTGGCACCACGATCTCACCCACTCGGCAAGCGAGATCGAGCTCCATCTGGAGATCCTCCGCCGAGACCTCCAGGAGACCGCGGCGTCAGATTCGGTCGCGGGCGACCTCCGGGTGATCGACGATAACATTCGTGCGGCCCTGGAGATCCTCAACAAGATGCGTGTTGCGGTTTCCTCGGAAAAGACTCGGGTCCCTCTCGTCGACCTGCTCCAACGTTGTATCGACCTGCAGCGGGAGCGCCTCGGCGGCAGGGCCGTCGAGCTTCGCTTCGTGCCCGACGGGCTCACGGGGGGCGACCGGGTCCATGCTCACGAGGCCCGGCTCGTCAAGGTTTTCGAGAACCTGATCGACAATGCCGTCAAGGCGACCTTGGGATTGCCGCGGCGTGGCAAGGTCGAGGTCGTTGGCCGGAAGCTCGGCAGGACGGCGGAGATCAGCGTCATCGACAACGGCTGCGGAATCCCTGAGAGAATTCGCAAGAGCCTTAAACAGATGCTGCCCATCGACAGGTCGCCGAGGGGAAGAAGGGACACCGGGATGGGCCTGCTGATCGCGCGCACCATCGTGGAGAGTTACGATGGTGACCTCCGGTGTGTCTCCTGGAGCCCGGGAGCGACCACCTTTATTGTATCCCTGCCCCTCAGCGAGGAGGGGAGTGACGAGGAGAATGAGCCGTGAGCAAGAGTATCCTTCTGGTGACTTCCGAGCCGCATCCTGCGTCCCAGCAGGCCCTGGCCGATCTGGGAGTGATCCAGATCAGCTCAGCCGACGAGGCTGCCAAGACGGGGAGCCAAGCCTCCTACGACCTCGTGGTGGTCGACGACCAGCCTAGCACCGTCGAATTGGTGACGAAGTTTCACGACCGCTACCCCAAGCTGCCGATCGTGGTCCTCAACTCCGACCGCTCTTGGGAGCACGCCCGGGAGGCCTGGCGAGCGGGGGCGACGAACGTGGTTAGCAAACAGCCGGATGACCATGAGCTGTCCCAGGCAATCAAGCAGATCCTCGGCCTGACCGAGAGGTCGATCCTCTTCGTGGACGACAGGATCGCTTTCCTCAACGGCTGGGCCAGGCTGCTGCGCGATGGCGGCTACTCGGTGGCGACGGCCTCCAGCCCCGCGGAGGCTCTCCAGGCGATCGACAAGCAGACCTTCGGCCTGGCAGTGGTGGACGTGCGCCTCGAACGTCCGGAAGACCCTGAGGACAAGAGCGGGCTCCGGGTCGCCGAAGCCGCTAGCCGGAAGGGGATCGCGACCATCGTCCTTACCGACCACCCCGATTTGGAGCCGTTGCATGACGCCATGTACAAAGGGAAGGGCGGGGCCGCCGCGGTCGACTTCGTGTACAAGGGAGAGGGTTTCAGGGCTCTCCACGAGTGCATTGAAGCTGCGTTCAGACGCTTTGAGGAGCACTGAGCCGTGGGGCTGCCGAAGGTCCTCCTTGCCGACAAGGACCGCAACCTGCGCCGGAAATGGGCCCGTGACCTGAAAGCCAAGGGATTCGAGGTCGAGGAGGTGGCGACGTTTGCCGAGGCCTGGGAGAAAAGCGGGGATCAGCCCGACATTGCGGTCATCGATTTCCAACTGAGTCAGGAAGTGGGAAACCCTCGGCTGGTGGGGCGAGCGATTCGTCCCGACATCCCTACGATCATAATCATGGATGCCCCGACTTCGGATCTGATTCGGGACTGTTTTCGCCGCATGCCCGGGTACCCCGAACCCGCAGCGGACGTCATCGGCAAGGCAGAGGGGATCACCGCCTTGGTTGCGGCAATACGGCGGGCCCTTACACCCCGTGTCTTCGTGGCCCACGGTCACGATCTAGGGGCGAAAGAAGAGGTTGTACGGCTCCTCAGGGCCTTCAAGCTGCGGCCCGTGGTCTTGAGTGAAGAGGCCGATTCGGGACGGACGATCATCGAAAAGATCGAGGACTACTCTGACGTCGCTTTCTCCATCGTCCTACTGACCCCGGACGATATCGGTGGTACCAACTTGAACGACCTCACACCGCGCGCCCGACAAAATGTGATCTTCGAGCTTGGCTATTTCTTCGCCAAGCTCGGCCGCCGGAAGGTAGTAGCCTTGAGCAAGAAAAAAGGAGATCAGAAGATAGAGGTTCCCTCGAATTATTCTGGAATCCTGTATCTGGAGATGGACCCTACCCGCGGCTGGAAGATGCGTCTGGCCGAAGAGATGGCTGCAGCCGGCTTCGAAATCGATTTCAACCAGGTCCTCGGTCCCTGATGCTCTCCTCAGGTTATACTCTGCAGCAGCACTACAACGGGCCCATCCTCCAGGTCCCGGGCCCTCATCGCATGCCGAGGCGATAGATGCGGTGCAACGCGACTCGTCCAATTTATTCCCCTCCTGTCCCGGCCCGCCCCTACTCCGCCCCCCGCGCCACGTCCACCTCTTCGAAGTAGTTCTGAGGCACCAGCACCTCGCGCGGCTTGCTGCCCTGGGCAGGGCCGAGCAGGCCGTCGCGCTCCATCATGTCGATGAGGCGGGCGGCGCGGGAGAAGCCGACGCGCATGCGGCGCTGGAGGAAGCTGGCGGAGGCTTGGCGCTCGGTCACCACCAGGCGGGCGGCTTCGTCGTAGAGGTCGTCGTCGTTGTCGCCGCCGCCTCCGGGGCCGCTCTCCGCTTCCTCCGCCCGGAGCACGTCCGGATCGAGATCCGGCTTGCCGAGCTTCTTGAGCCAGCGGATGAGCCCCGCCGTCTCCTGCTCGGAGAGGTAGGCGCCGTGCAGCCGCATGACGCGCGACGAGCCGGGCGGCATCATCAGCATGTCGCCCTTGCCCAGCAGCTTCTCCGAGCCCACCTGGTCGAGAATCGTCCGTGAGTCGTGGCGGCTCGCCGTGGCGAAGGAGATGCGGCACGGGAAGTTGGCCTTGATGGTGCCGGTGAGCACGTCCACCGACGGCCGCTGGGTGGCTACGATGAGGTGGATGCCCACGGCCCTGGCCATCTGCGCCAGGCGGGCGATCGAGGTCTCGACGTCCGCCGAGGCCACCATCATCAGGTCCGCAAGCTCGTCGATCACCACCACGTAGTAGGGCAGCGGCTTCAAATCCGCCGCCGTGAACAGCCCCTCGCCGCCCTCGGACAACGACAGGCGCTTCTGCGTCTCCGGGTCCGAAATGGCCCGGTTGTAGAAGGCGATCGAGCGCACGTGGACCTCGGCCAGCAGCCGGTAGCGGCGCTCCATCTCGGCCACCGCCCAGCGCAGGGCGTTGGCCGCCTTCTTGGGATCCACCACCACCTCGCACTTCAGGTGCGGAATGTCGGCGTAGACGCCGAGCTCGATCCGCTTGGGATCGATGAAGATGAACTGCACCTCGTCGCGCGTCGCCTTGTAGAGGATCGAGGTGATCATGCTCTGCAGGCCCACGCTCTTGCCCGCGCCCGTAGCGCCGGCTACCAGCAGGTGGGGCATGGTGGCGAGGTCGGCGTAGTAGGGCTCGCCGTAGATGTCCGTGCCCAGCGCCATGGTGAGAACCGAGGGGGATTTCCTGAACCGCTCGTCGGCCAGCAGCGTGCCCAGGCGGATGATGCTGCGCTCCTTGTTGGGCACCTCGATCCCGAGCGTCGAGCGGCCGGACATGCGGTCGATGCGCACCGACTCGGCGCGCAGGGCAAGCGCCAGGTCGTCCTGGAGATTGACCACCTGGCTCACCTTGACCCCCGGCGCCGGCTGCAGCTCGTAAACGGTGATCACCGGACCGGGATTGATCGCCTCGATCGTCCCCTCGACGCCGAACTCGGCGCAACGGCTACGGATCGTCTCGCCCAATCGAAGCAGCGCGGCCTGATCCTGAGCGCTGCGCAAGTCGCTCATCTGCAACAGGTTGACCGGCGGCAGCGTGCCCGGGGCGATCTCGCCCACGAACGGCAGCTCCTTCTGCGGCACGCCCGCGGGAGCGGCCCCCGCGGAGGACCGCGGCCGGGAAGGCGGCGTCACGTAGACGGACCCGAGGGACGGAGGAGCCGGCAGGGCTCCGGACTCCGAGGATCGCGCCGGCGCGGCGAACGGGAAGTCCTCGTCCAGCTCGCGGGGACCCTGGGGCAGCTCCGGCGTGCTCACCCGGCGGATTCCGAAGTCGGCCTCGCCTCTCCTCTCCGTCACCCGCGGGCGCAGGGGGAGGTCGAGGCGGTCCGGCGGCGGCGCTCCCACCGAGACGCCGGCCGCGGCCATCGACGGGCGGTGGGACTCCGGCGCCGGCGGCGCATTCTTCTGTTTCTCCTCGGCCACCCGCTGGAGGTGCTTGGTGATCACCCGGCGGCGGTTGCGCTCCTTCTCCCGGCGCTCCTGGCGGCGGGCGCGGGCCAGGACCCCGTTCTGCCAGACCTGCCGCACGCGGTCGCGCCACGAGGCGAGGAGATCGCCCAGCGTCGACTGCACCACCAGGGCCAGGCCGCACGCCACGGCAACCCCCAGCACCACCAGCGTGCCCGCGAGGTCGAACCGCGACTCCAGCAGCTCCGTCAACAGGACCCCGAAGGCGCCCCCCGCCGCCACCGAGCCGTCCAGCCAGGTGATGCGGCCGAGGCCGATGTGGAGCAGCGCCGGCACCGACGCCAGCAGGAGCACGGCACCGAAGCTCCGCCCCACCACCTTCGGCGCTCCCCGCCGCCGCAACCGCCGCCAGCCCGCCACCAGCAGGAACAGCGGGATGAGCAGGCAGGTGAGGCCGAAGAAGCCGAACGCCAGGGCCGAGATGTGAGCGCCCACGGCGCCGATCCAGTTGTGAGCGTGCGCTCCGTCCTCCGGCACCCGGTGCAGCAGGCTGGGGTCCTGCGGGTGATACGTCCCCAGGCTCAGCACCAGGAAGATACCGGCGGCCATCAGCAGAATGCCGAGGATCTCGCTTCCCTTCTCCGGCGAGAGGGTCGGCCGCTCGGGGCTCTGGCTCTTCTTGCGAACGACGGCGACGGCCATAGGCGAGCTCTACGTGTTCTAGAAGTAGGTTGAGGAGTTGGCTCTCAAGTAGCCATAAAGTCTAGCACAATCGCCCAGCGCGCCAGCGCGAGACGGACCGGTGGCCGCGCCGCCGGGCCCTCATCACCCCGGCCCTCTTCTCCCGCCCCCTCCCCCCCACGCCGGGAGAAGAGGGAGAAAGGCAAGAAAGGACGCAGAGGACAGCAAGGACACCAGGGACGACCAGCAAGACCGCCCCAACCGGGACCCCTCTCCCGGTGAGGGGGGTGGCGAGGGGGCGGGAGAGGGGCAGGGGTGAGGGTCTTCGGGCGGGGGCGCTCCGCGGCTGGGCTAGCGGGGCTTCCTGGCGAAGAACGCCGAATGCGCCGGAGGGAGGGGGACGGCGCCGTAGGCCCGGGCCGTGCGGACCTCGAAGCCGGCGCCGGCGAGGGCCTCCCTCACCTCCTTCTGCGGATAGAGACGCTGGCGGTGGGCCTCCTCGCTCCGGCGGACGGAGTCGCCCTCGCGACGGTGGAAGACCATGCTCCGGGTGAGGATCCGGGCCCGCGGGTCCTCCCGGACGTCCACGTGGATCTCCCAGTCCGCCCCGGAGGAAGAGCCCGTGCGAGGCCGGTCGGGAGGGACCTGGCCAGGCTCGGCGACGTCGAAGACGAAGAGGCCGCCGGGCCGGAGGGCGGCGTGGACGCGGGCGAAGAGCGGCCGGAGGGGGGCGGCTCCCGTCGCGAGGGCGGGGGCGTCCGCGCCCTCGGGGTCGAACAAGTAGTTGAGGCACTCGCCAAGGGCGGTCATCGCGGCGCAGCGGGGAAGCTCGACCTCATGAAGAGAAGCCTGGAGGAAGCTGGCCGCGGGCGCCCGCCGGCGGGCGAGGGCGAGCATGCCGGGAGAAATGTCGACCCCCAGCACGCCGTAGCCCTCGGCGAGGAGGATCTCCGCCCAGATCCCGCTGCCGCAGCCGAGGTCGACCACCAAGCCATCCTTCACGCCGTTCCGGCGGAGGGCCTGCAGCACCCCCGGAGCCGCGCCGCGGGCGAAGTCGCCGAAGCCGGCGTCGTGAATGTAGGCCAGGTCGTCGCTGTAGGCGTCCATCTCACCAACTGTATCCGAGCTTGTCGATGCCCCGCGATGGCAAGTCCTTACTTTTCCTCCTCCCTAGAGAGGAGGCGAGATCCTCTTTAGGGAGGAGGCGGGCAGGCTGAACGCGGCCGAAAGGCGTCGAGACCAGCCCGGAGGGCGGCAGACCCATAGCCCAGGGCGAGAGCGAAGCGGGAGCCCTGGGACCGGCAACCCACACCATCCCCGTCGCCCTGCCAAGGGCGCCTTTTCTCTCGTTGGGCGGGCCGCCGAGGTAGAAAAAAGCGCCCTTGGCAGGGCGCCAATCGTTTCGGTGGTTGGCTCGATCCCAGGGCTCGCGCCCTGGGCTATGGGTCTGCCGCCCTCCGGGCCCGCGGTGTGGGTCTCCCTGCTTGTCTCCCTCTTTTCCCTGTGAGGGGGAATGGGGAGGGGGCGGGAGAAGAGGACCGGGGTGATGAGGGTATTCCCGTAACGTCGCGGCATTGAACGCGCCCGTTGCTGCAATACGTCCGCCACTCGCTGCACATGACACACCCATTGCAGCCTCTGCCACACCCTTTACTGCATCGGCCATGCCACTCGCGGTACCTGACACGTCATTTGCAGCGTCTGCCACGCATATTGCAGCGTGTGGCAGACCCTTTGCCACGACGGCCATGGCCGGCCTGTCGCCAGTCTCGTTCTTTACCGCAACGGCCACGATCGGCCAGACGGTGGGCATGCACGTCGCGGCAGAAGACCTGCCCGTTGCGGCACATAGTCTGCCATTTGCCGCAAATTATACGATCGTCGCTGCACTCCGTCATTCTTTTATTGCAACGGACCGCCTATTTACCGCGTATGACATTCCCATTGCCGCGAAGGGCGTGGCCTCTGAACCATCGGGCGTGCCCGGTGCTTCACCGGGCGTGTCATTTACCGCAACTGGCACGCCCGGTAACAGACCGGGCACGAACATTACGGCAATCCGTCGTGATAGGCTCACGCCGGAGACAGCAAGTACCGCGACGTGGACGCTAGTTACCGCGAAGAGCCTGCCTCTCGTGGCAAACGGCGAGGCCTGTGCCGCGAAGTACTTGGACGTTACGGCAATCGGAGGAGAGATCATGAGCTCGGACCTGTCCGTTGCGAGAGTCTTGGCCAAGCTGGAGGCGCGGGCCACGCACCACCGCGAGCAGCAGGCGTTCCATGCCCAGCAGGAGACACATCACCGCGAGCAGCGGGCGCTGCACGAAGCGGAGCTCGAGAAGGTGAATGCAAACCTGGAGACCTTCCGGACGGCGGCGGCGACGGCGGTGGACCTCGCCACTCAGCCCACCGCGGAGCCTCCCGCCTCCACCTCCCTCGACATCGAGTCCGGTTGGGGCCGTCCCATGGTCAGCCGGATGATCCGCGCCGTCGTCGAGAGCCAGGTCTTCGGCGGCGAGCCTTTCGGCGGGTCCGACGTCGTCGAGGAGGCCAACAAGCGTTTTGCCGACCGGCTTCACCGGCCCATCGACAGCCGGACCGCGGGGGACGTCCTGCGACGCATGCGGCGTGAAAAACGCATCCACCTCGTCCGCGCGGGAATACCGTTCTACGAAGCTCTCTATGGACTGGGAGCGCGGCCGGTGGAGTGAGGGGGCGATCGTCCCAGGAGCTTGCCTGACAGGCACCCTTCTTTAAGGGGGCGATGCCCGGCATGGAGCCGCGGAAGTCGCTCCTCCGGGAGAATCAGACATGAAGAAGCAGCCCAAGAAGATCGTCCTGGCCAAGGAAACACTCCGCAACCTCCAGGGCTCGGAAGTGGCAGAGGCTCAGGGAGCCGCCTTCCCGATCTCTACGGTCAACACCTGCCGTTGCCCGACCGCCATCTCCTGCCAGCACCCGGGCTTCTGCTGATCCACGGTCGTTCGTGGCGATCGGTCCCTGAGGTGATAGGGCATGCACCCCCGCACGCGCATCGCGGCGCGGCGGGGGTGCCTCGAGATCCTGCTCGTGTTATAATTTGAGCAATCCCATTCAGGATGCCGACCGGGGCAGTGCCCAGACTTGGGCGCCCGAAAGGAGACCTATCGCAATGTATTGCCTTCAATGCGGCACACCAAACGCAGACGGTAGCATCCATTGCACGAATTGCGGCTCTGCGCTCTCGCCCTCACCCGCGGGAGTCCCGGTGCCGGCGCCCTCCGCGCCTGGGATCATCGAGATCATGATCCCCTACAAGAATTCCTCAGCTCTCATCGCGTACTACCTAGGCGTCTTCTCGCTCCTGGGCGGAATCATCCTGGGCCTGCCGGCAGTCGTTTTGGGCGTCCTGGGTTTGAAGTATGCGAAGCTCCATCCCGAGGCCAGAGGAAAGGTTCATGCCTGGACCGGCATCATCCTCGGCGGTCTCATGTCATTGATCAGTGTCGCCGTGGTCGTCTTCCTGTTCGTGCTGGCTGCGAAAGGGAGATGAGGGCTTACTCTTCGAGAGTAGACGCTCGGGGCGCCTGACTCGTATAAATAAAGAATGAACCGGCGCGCGACGATTCTCTGTCTGCTGGCGCTCCTGCTGGGGCTCGCACGGGTCGAACCCGCGGTCGGGAAGGCTCCTGCTCGGCGGCCTCCACCACTCTTGCCTGGCACGACCTCGGTCCTCTGGGTGGCGGCTCACCCCGACGACGAGGTGCTCGTGGCTCCCGTTCTTTCCCGCCTCTGCGTGGACGAGGGGCTCCGTTGCTCGCTCCTCGTCCTCACCCGCGGCGAGCACGGCGACTGCCTGCTGCCTGGAGGCTGCCGGCCCGACCTCGCGACCGTGCGCACCGCCGAGATGACGCGCGTGGCCAAGCTGTACGGCGCTCGCCTCACTCTCTGGAGTCTCGAAGATGGAGCGGGCCAGGCGGACGGCTCCGCGCCCGCCTGGGACGCCGCCTCAGGAGGCCACGCGGCGCTCGTCTCCTCGCTGGCCTCGTTCATCGCCGCCTCTGGAGCCGATCTGGTCCTGACCTTCGACCCCCGCCACGGCGCGACCTGTCATGCCGACCACCGGGCGGCCGGCAACCTCGTCGTCGATTCCATGGCCCAGGTTCAGCGCGCTCCGGCTCTGTACTTCCTGGAGACCCACGCCGACGTGAGCACCTCACCCTTCTCTATCCGCTTCTCCCCCGCGGCTCCGGCAGCCGCCGGCGTCTTCGCCTTCGACGCGACCGCCACCTGGCAGACCGTGTTGCAGAACGCGCAGGCCCATCCCAGCCAGTTCGACGCGCCCTGGCTCCGCTCCCTAAAGTCGACTCCCCAGCAACAACGGGCTGTCTTCCTCGGCCATGCAGCGCTGCTCCTGGCTTCGCCCGAGCTCGTGCGGGGGTGCCAATAGATTTTCAGCAAGCTTGCTCCGATGACGGGGCGATGCCGCCAGCCCGTCAGGGCGTCGTTCCCGTAGCCCCGGGTGGGAACCGGCGGAGCCGGTGTGAACCCGGGGGTGGGAGACGTGGCCGGCCCCCGCATGGCCGGATCGAATCCCGCCCCGCATTTCCCCCACCCCGGGTTGGCCCGGTCCCCGGGTGACACCCGGGGCTACTGGACCGTCGCCCTGGCGGGCTGGGTTTCCGTCACCGGAGAGGGTTGGTCCAGCGCAAGCCTGGAAACCGTGCAAAATCGCCGTCGTTCGAATGGAGCTCCGCTTGATGCTCGATGGCGAGCGCTGCGAGGTGAGCATCGGTCGTGAGCTTCGCTGAGGCCTGAGGGCTCCGCATGAGGCTATCCAAAACCTCCAGGTGCCGAGATCCGGGATGAAGGATCTGAGCCTGGGGTCTTTCCAGCCAGGACCGGATATGGCCAATCGCTTCTTCCGCGGACAGCGGATCTACCAGAACGCTACGGTTCGTCATGAGCCGGAGGAAGCCCAAGAGAACGACCCAGGGCAAGCCCACCGTCCCGCTCCCCGTGAGACAAGCTTCCCACCACGCCTTGGCTTGGCGATGATTCGGAGCATCGGAGTTGTAGGCATAAACCAGCAGGTTGATGTCCGGTAGAATCATCCCCGCCCGGACCTCGCCAGCTTCCGCTGGAAGTCCTCGACCTCGAGCTCGTCGTTGAGCTGGTTGAGACGGAGGACATCCACGCCGTTGCGAAAGCCGCAGGCCTTGGGGATGACCTTGAACTTGGGGAGCCGGCCAGCCGCCTTCTCGCCGTGAAGTCCCCGGCGCAGGGTGGCGTTGACGACTTCCTTGAAGCTCTCTCCCTTCGTTCGAGAGATCTCGTGAAGCCGTCTCGCCAGATCGTCATCGAGCGTAAGTGTCGTCCTCATGGAAACATCATGATGCCTCATCCCGGAGCAGTCAAGATGCGAGGCGTCGAGCCGGCCCGGAGCTCGCGGTGTTGGCCTGCGGCCCCGAGGCGGACCAAGTATCCGAGACTCGCGTCCTGAATCCGCGCGGTACCGTCGGCGGCGATGTGGGCAGAGGCTCTGCTATCCTCATTCTTTGCGATCCTGAACGAGGTCGCACACAAGGGGATGTCGTGGCAGCCACCGCTGAGGTCTCAGATGACCTGCTGTCGCAGATGGCACAGGTGATCGTGCAGGCAGTCGAGCCGGAGCGCATCATCCTGTTTGGTTCTCATACCCGCGGCGAGGCCCGTCCAGACTCGGATGTCGACCTGCTGGTCATCGAGCGGGAGGGCTTCGGCAAGCAGCGCAGTCGGCACCGCGAAGCGGCTCTACTGTGGCGTGCCCTCGCCCATTTTCCCGTGCCCAAGGACATCCTGGTCTACAGCCAGAAGGAAGCCGCCGCCTGGAAAGACTCTCCCGGGCACTTCCTGGCCCGAGCACTGAGGGAGGGTAAAATTCTCTATGAACGAGGGTGAGTCGGAGGCTCCGGTGAAACTCGTCGAGGGTGTTGGCGTCGACGTCGTGCAGGCCGAACAGACTGGGGCGCACCAATTGCGGCTCATCTTTAGCGATGGCACGGAGCGTATTGTCGACTTCGGGCCGTTTCTCGATAGTTCCGCGCATCCGGCCATCCGCTCATTCCTTGAGCAGGACAGGTTCGCGAGCTTCAGGGTCGAACAGGGCGACCTGCTCTGGGGCGACTATGACCTGTGCTTTCCGGTGGCAGATCTGTATGAAACGGTTCCCGAAAGCGCGAAAAGAGCTTGGCACCTTGGGCCTCCAAGGGCATTCTAGTGGCTAAACATCCAAAGGATCAGGAGAGATTGGAATGACATTGCGAGATCTTGGTAATTCCATCGTATCCGCTGTTATGGGGGTCGTTATCGGTTTGCTCGTGGGTCGGTCGCTACCTCAGTTACGGAGGCTTCGGTTGGTGTTCGCGCATACAGACACTACTCGGCTCTGGCACCGCTAAGTAAAGACAATTCGCTCTCCAATACCAAAGTCCTCTTTTCGAAGATTCCTGCTCGGGCACAGGCTTCTATTCTCATAGCCGACGAGAGAGAGGCCCTGATTGGAATACCACAAACGACAAAGGAAGGGGTCATCATTGCGCTGGCTATCCGAATTTGCGACGCCAGCGGCCATTTGGTAAAACCTTTTACGAGACTGTTTGACACAATTGCTCACGGCGGGGAAGGAGGCCAGACAGCGTAGCCAAATCCAAAGGGGCACGCCTCCTGAACTACAGTGTCATTTGGAATAGAAATGTCGGAGAGAGGGCACCGAGCTCCGATAACCCCGTAGGATCATCTCCGCGAGAAGATCGTCCGCCCGCTCGACAGTCAGGATTCCTGCCCGGATCAATCGATCTAAGGCTCCAAGGGTACCAGTTACTGTCAGGCTGATGGCAAGGGCAAGGCGGCGAGCGGCCAAATCATCCGTCAGGACGAAACCGCGACGTGCTTCGGCAACTGCAAGGCAAGCGGACTCTCCGGCCTCGACCTTTTGGCCGAACATCCTGGCCCGGACTTGCTCGGCTGGTGTGAGGTCGATTCGATCGAGCCAAGACCAATCCACGGATGGGAGCAAACCCAATCCTACCCCCTTCTCCAGTTCCGCCAAGACCTGTTCGGGAACTGCCAGCGAAGAAAAGGCGGCGCGAAGCAGGCCAGGCTGCCGGACCTGGGCAAAGTTATTCAGGACCGTCGTATCGACGACGCCGAGAAGAGCCAGAGACTCACTCACCTATGGAATGGACCGCGCAGCCTCGATCTCGGCCCAGGCGTCTTCCAGAGTCGCGGGCCCGAGGTGCAAAGGAACGCCGAGGCGCAGGAAGCGATCCTGCAGCTCAAAGCGGGAGAGATCCAGAAGCTCAGCGGCCTTACCCAAGCTGATCTCACCAGCCAGGTAGGCCCGCAGGCTACTTACGTCTGGATTGTCCGCCTCTTGACCCAACTCCTTCTCTTGAATAGCGCACTGGGCTAGCGCCTGAAGGAGCCGAAAATCGAGAGGGTCCAACAGAACGGCCTGTTCCTGACCGGAGGTTTCGACAACCGCCACCTCACCGTGCTTCACACGATCGACGAGATCTTGGGTTCGCTTGGCCAGATCGGCTTGGGAGATCGTTGTCCTGGTCATGAAAAGCCTCCGTCTAAAGAAGTTTACACGGAGAACCGGTCACTTCCTCCTCCACCCTCCAAAAACCTCCAGAAACTCCCCCAACCCCAACTCCTCCGCCCGCGCCCGTTCCGGAATCCCGGCCGCGGCCAGCACGGCCGTAGCGCGCTCTTTCCCCCAAGCGGCGCCCAGCCCATTGCGCAGGGTCTTCCGCCTCTGCGCGAAGGCCTGCCGCACGAAGGCGACGAAGGCGTGCATCTCGGCTTCGGGCACGGGCGGCGGGTGCAGCTCCAGGCCCACGAAGGCGCTGTCCACTTTGGGGGGCGGATGAAAGCTTCCCGGCTTCACCCGGCCCAGGAGGCGCGGATGGGCCCAGGCGGCGACCAGGACGCTGAAGGAGCCGTAGGCGTCCGTGCCAGGGCTCGCCACGATGCGGTCCGCCACCTCCTTCTGGACGAGGAAGGCGGCTCGTGGCACTCTCGCGTGGTGCGGCAGGAGGTCTTCGAGGATCGCCGTGGCCACGTTGTAGGGAAGGTTTCCAGCCACCAGGGTGGGCGGCAGGAGACGGTCCCAGGCGATCTGCAGGGCGTCCCCCACCACCAGGGCGAGGCGCGGGTCCGGCAGGACGCGGCGGAGGTGGATCGCCCACCCGGCGTCCAGCTCCCAGCCGGTCACCCTCGCCCCGGCGGCTAGCAGCTCGGCGGTCAGGACTCCCCCTCCGGGGCCGATCTCCAACACTCTGGAGTCGTGGGGATCGAGATAGTCCACCAGGGGCTGCACCACGGCGCCGCGCGTCAGGTGATGCTGGCCGAGGGATTTCCGCAGCGGGGGCTTGCGCACCGCCGAACCGTATCAGAGGCTCCCGGGCACGTGCCAATTTGGCCTGGCAGGACGCCGGAGAGGACCGCCTCGAAGCGGCTCCAACGCCGCAAGTCTCTTGTATTCTTAGGGGTATTTCCCAGGGGCGGCCCATGGCACCCCCCTTGCAGCCCGGCCTTCCAACCAGGAGTGACCATGGAGCTCGATGTCGCCACACTGAACCGAGACGTAGAACGCGAAACCCTGACCCTGAAGCGCATCGAGTCCGAGCTGCGCCGGGTGATCGTCGGGCAGGACTACCTGCTCGACCGCCTGCTGGTGGGCCTCCTCGCCCGCGGCCACGTGCTGATCGAAGGCGTGCCGGGCCTCGCCAAGACCCTGGCGGTCAAGACGCTGGCCCAGACGCTGGCGATCGATTTTCAGCGCATTCAGTTCACCCCGGACCTGCTGCCGGCCGATCTCATCGGCACGCTGATCTACGACCAGCGCAGTGGCGAGTTCCTCGCCCGCCGCGGGCCGGTGTTCACCCACCTGCTGCTGGCCGACGAGATCAACCGCTCGCCCGCCAAGGTGCAGTCGGCCCTGCTGGAGTCGATGGAGGAGCACCAGGTCACGCTGGGCGACCGCAGCTATCACCTGCCCGAGCCCTTCATGGTGCTCGCCACCCAGAATCCCATCGAGCAGGAGGGGACCTATCCGCTGGCCGAGGCGCAGGTCGACCGCTTCATGATGAAGCTGAAGATCAACTACCCGTCGCGCTCGGAGGAGAGCGAGATCCTCGATCGCATGCTGGTGGCCGGTGACCTCAAGGCGTCGCCGGTGCTGGAGCGGGATAGGCTGCTCGCCCTGCGCGAGGTGGCGGACGCCGTCTATCTCGACACGAAGATCCGCAGCTACATCCTCGACCTGGTGCTCGCCACCCGCGATCCGCGTACGGCGGGTCTGCCCGATCTCGCCGACCTGATCTCCTACGGCGCCTCGCCGCGGGCCACGATCTATCTCGCCCGCGCCGCCAAGGCCCTGGCCCTGGTGCGCGGGCGCGGCTACGTGATTCCCGAGGACGTCAAGGAGCTGGCGCCGGACGTGCTGCGCCACCGCATCGTGCCGACCTATGAAGCCGAGGCCGAGGAGATCTCGACCGACGCGCTGATCGGCCGCCTGCTCGACCGCATCCCGGTTCCCTGACGCCGAGGTGCCCGATGTTCGGTCTCTTCACGCGCCGGCGTCCTCCTGAAGGCAAGGCTGTCCCCCCAGCCGCCCCAGCCCGGCCGCGGAGCGCCGCGCTGCCGGCGGACCTCATGCGCAAGGTGCGGCGCATCGAGATCGCCACCAACCGCATGGTGGACCAGGGCGTCGCGGGCGACTATCACTCGGTGTTCAAGGGGCTAGGCATGGAGTTCGCCGAGGTGCGCCCCTATCAGCCGGGCGACGACGTGCGGACGATCGACTGGAACGTCACCGCCCGCATGGGCACGACGTTCATCAAGAAGTACGTCGAGGAGCGGGACCTCACGGTGTTCCTGGTGGTGGACGTCTCGGGCAGCCTGTCGTTCGGCTCGCGGGCGATCCTGAAGCGGGAGCTGTCGGCGGAGATCGCGGCCCTGCTTTCCTTCGCGGCCCTGCGCAACCAGGACCGCGTGGGCGCCGCCCTGGTGTCGGACCGTCTGGAGCTGTTTCTGGAGCCCCGGCGGCGGCGCACGCACGTGCTGCGGCTGGTGCGGGAGATCCTCGACCGCCCGGCCCACGGCGGCACGGACCTCGATCGCGGGCTCGCCGGCGTCCTCGCCACGCTCAAACGGCGCAGCGTCCTCTTCTTCATTTCCGATTTCCTCGGCACGCCCCCGGTGCGCGCCCTGAAAGCCGCCGCCGCCCGGCACGACCTGATCGTGGTGGAGATCGTCGATCCCCGCGATCAGGAGATCCCCGCCGTGGGTCCCGTCGTGCTGCGCGACGCCGAGACGGGGCGGACGGCGATCGTCACCGGCCGGCGCGCCGCCCGCCGCCATGCCGAGCACCGGCGCCGCGAGCGGGCGGAGTTTCTCAAGCTCACCCGCAAGCTCGGCGTCGACCGCCTGGAGCTGCGGACGGACCGGCCGTACATCAATACGCTGCTGGCGTTCTTCGAGCAGCGGAAGCGGAGGTTGCGGCGGTGAGACCCCTCATCACCCCGGCCCTCTTCTCCCGCCCCCTCCCACCCCCCACACCGGGAGAAGAGGGTGACAAGCAAGATAACGATTTGCGCTGCGTTCCCCCTCTCCCGGTGTGGGGGGTTGGGAGGGGGCGGGAGAGGGGGTCAGGGGGTGAGGGTCCGCCCCGGAGGGGCGCTCTTTTCTTCGTTCTCCTCCTCGCCCTGGTCGCCGCCCCCGCCCTGGCCCAGCCATCGCCCGTGAACGTCGCGCTGTCGCCCAACGGCATCACGGTGGGCGATCCGGCACAGGCGGTCGTCACCGTGACGGCACGCATGGCGGACCTGGCGGGCGCGCCGCAATTCCCCCTTTGGGGATCCACATGGGGCGAGGCCGAGATCATCGCCAAGGACGCGCCGGTGAAGACCGGCGAGCGCGACGGCCGCGATGGTGTCGCCACCTGGCAGCAGACGCTGACGCTGCGGGCGTTCCGCACCGGCAGCGTGCCCCTGCCGCCGGTGACGGTGGAGGTGCCGCTCAAGCAGGGGAATCCGCGGATATCGCGCTTCCAGACGCCCGCCGGGCTGGCGCTCGCCGTACGCTCGGTGATTCCCCCTGAGGAGAAGAACCCCCTTCCGAAGCCGCCGGCGGCCATGCGCCCGCTGGCGATCGGCGCCCGCTTCTGGTGGACGCTGGGAATCCTCTCCGCCCTGGCTCTCGTCAGCCTCTGGCTGCTGCTGCGCCGTCCGAGGACGGTAGCGGCGGGCGCGGCGGAAGCCCCCGCGCTGCCGCCCTTCGAAGAGCTGGCGACCGAGCTCGACCGGCTGGCGACCGAGCCCTCGATGCCTGTCCTCCACACCCGCCTGAGCCTGGCGCTGCGGCGCTACCTCGGGCGGCGGCTCCCCTTCCACGCCGTCGAGAGCACCACCGCCGAGATCCAGCGCCAGCTCCTCTCCCGCCGCATGCCCGGGCCCGTCGCCCGCCAGGGAGTGGAGCTGCTGCGGTCCTGCGACCTGGTGAAGTTCGCCCGCCAGGACGTGGGCTTGGGCTCGGCGCGGGAGCGGGTGGAGACGGCCCGCCGGGTGGCCGGGGAGCTCGAGGCCCACCTGGCGCCGCGCGAGCCCGAAACGCTGGTGCAGAAGCTGGAGGCGGCGGGATGACCCGCCTCTTCCCCAACCTCGCGAGCCCCTGGTGGCTGCTGCTGTTGCTGGCGCTCCCCCTGCTCGCCTGGCTGCACCACCGCCGGGCCGGTCTCGGGGCGTTTGGGGCGC
>JBAPYB010000288.1:0-1909 GCA_049284515.1 Thermoanaerobaculia bacterium | reverse complement strand
ACCCAGTACCGCTCCGGTATCTACTTCGTCAACGATGCTCAGAAGGCGACGGCGGAAATGGCGATGCGCGCCTACGACGGGGCGCTGCGGGCGGCCGGCCATGAGCCGATCACGACCGAGATCGAGCCCGCCGGCCCGTTCTACTACGCCGAGGACTACCACCAGCAGTACCTGCACAAGGTGCCGAACGGCTACTGCGGCCTGGCCGGCACCGGCGTCTCCTGCCGCATCCCCGCCGCTGCGGCCTAGCCCGAACCGAGGTGCAACGTTTTTCGGTCCTCCGGGGACCGCAACGCGTTGCACCCCGTGGGGGCGGCGCGCCCGGCGCGGCGAATAGCATCCCGCGCCGGTGACCCCCTCCTTCGGCTCCTACATAGCCGGCTGCTTTGCCGTGATCGGCATCGTCAGCGCGGTCGGCCTTGGCGGCTACTGGCTGCGGCGCTGGATCGTGCCGGAATTCTCCGGCGCCCTGGCGCGGCTGGCCGACGCCACGATCGCGGTCGGCCTGCTGGTGCTCTCGCTGGAGCTGCTGGGCACGCTCAGCATCCTCTACACGGGCTGGATCGTCGTCGTCTGCATTGGCGTCGGCCTGGGCGCGGCCTGGCTCGGCTGGTCGAAAGCGCCGGCGGACGGCCAGGAAATCAGCGCCCCGCAGGTGCAGAACATCGCCCTGATCATCGCCCTCGCGGTCGCCTCCTTCACCGTCGCCGAGTGGACGTTCCCCTCCCAGCTCAGCCTCGACCAGGGGATGTTCGGCGGCGACACGACCTGGTACCACATGCCCTTCGCGGCCCGGTTCGCCCAGGAACACTCGACCGTCCACCTGCAGTTCACCGACCCGCTGCGCCTCGCCGCCTGGTTCTACCCGCAGAGCTCGGAGCTGGTCCACGGCTCGGCGATCGTGCTCTTCAAGAGCGACTGGCTCTCGCCGCTGATCAACCTCTTCTGGCTGGCGATCGCGCTGCTCGCCGCCTGGTGCGTCGGCCGGCCCTACAAGGTCGGCCCGGCGACGCTGGTGGCCGGGGCGATCGTGCTCGACGCCGGGGTGATGATCGAGACCCAGCCGGGGGAGGGGCGCAACGACATCATGGGCCTCGCCTTCCTGCTCGCCTTCGCCGCCTTCCTGATCAACGCCCACCAGCGCCGCTCGCCGAAGGAGGGGGCCGTTCAGGACGCGCCCGAGCTGGGCGCGCCGCTGCTCGACAAGGGCCCGCTGGTGATCGCCGGGATCGCCGCCGGCCTCGCCGCCTCGGTCAAGCTCACCTTCCTGATCCCGGTCGTCGCGATCGGCCTCGGCGTGATCGTCTTCAGCGGCCGCGGCCGGCGGCTGACCACGGCCTGGGTGCTCGGCCTCTCGACCTTCGTGGTCGGCGGTTACTGGTACGTGCGGGCGATGATCAAGACGGGCGGCAACCCGATTCCGACGATCGGCTTCGGGCCGCTGCACCTGCCCCGTCCCGACCAGATGCCGCTCGACCCGCGGCCGCGCTTCGCCGTCGCCCACTACCTGACCCAGCCGACGATCTACCGCAGGTGGTTCTTCCCCCAGCTCGACAACGCCTTCGGGCCGCTCTGGCCGCTGATCCTGATCGTCGCCGTCGCCGCGGCCCTCTACATCGCCTGGCGCTCGCGCAACACCATCCTGCGGGTGGTCGCCGTGGCGGCGCTGGCGACCGCTTTCGTCTACGTCTTCACCCCGCTCACCGCCGCCGGGCAGGAGGGCTCGCCGACCGGCTTCTTCACCAACACCCGCTACCTGGTCCCGGGGCTGGTCCTGGCGATGGTGCTGCTGCCGATCGCGCGGCCGCTGCGGGCGCC
Source organism: Thermoanaerobaculia bacterium (assembly GCA_049284515.1). Lineage (GTDB taxonomy): Bacteria > Acidobacteriota > Thermoanaerobaculia > Multivoradales > UBA5704 > DATARR01. Next base: position 91 of record JBAPYB010000288.1, on the reverse strand, counting down.
CGACCGGCGCGCCTGGCAGACGCTGCTCTTCCTCACGGTGGTCTACGCGATCACGGTCCTGACCACGCCGCGCTGGTACCCGGGCTTCATC
>JBAPYB010000287.1:0-4082 GCA_049284515.1 Thermoanaerobaculia bacterium | reverse complement strand
TCCGGACCGCAAGGGCAAGGGGCGCAAAGGCGCCGCCACGCCGGCTCCCGCTGCGGCGGACGACGAGCCCGTCCGGCCCACCAAGCCGTCGGAAGTGGAGCCCGCGGTGCCCAAGGGCGCGGTAGTCATCCAGGTCTTTTCGTCCCAGGACCGGCCGCAGGCGGAGCGCATCCGCAAGCAGCTCACCAAGGGCGGCCAGAAGGCCTTCCTCTCGCCCGTGGACGTCGCCGGCCACACCATGTACCGGGTGCGCATCGGCCCCTTCACCTCCCGTCCGGATGCGCAGAAGGTGGCGGAAAAGGTTCGGAAGGCCTACAAGCTGGATACGTGGGTCACGGAGTGAGGGGCGGAGCCCTCCGCTACCTCTTCGCCGCCTCCGCCGGCGTTCTGTGGGGCCTCTGCTTCAGCCAACAGTCGCTGCCCGTGGCATCGTGGTTCGCGCTCGCGCCGCTGGTGGCGATGCTCTCGTGGCCCGGGGCGGGCCGGCTGGGGTGGGTGCATGGCCTGGCGGCGTGGATGACGGGGCTCTACTGGATCGTCCCCACGCTCGAGACCTACGGCCATATCGCGGTGCCGTTGGGAATCCTCCTCACCGGCCTCCTCGCCGGCTATCTCGCCCTCTTCCACGCGGTCTTCGCCTGGCTCGGTTCGAAGATGTGGCGGCGTGGCGGCCGTAGCGGGTTAATCCGCCTGTTGACGCTGCCCGCCCTCTGGGTGGCCCTGGAGTGGGTGCGCACCTATCTCGGCGGCGGTTTCCCCTGGAACCTCGCGGCCTACGCCTGGGTGGACGTGCCGGGCGCGCTGCCGCTCTCGGCCTGGATCGGCGCCTATGGCATCTCGTTCCTGGTGGTGCTCACCGGCGTGGCGCTGGCGGCCTCCCTCGCGGAGAGGCGCTGGGAGCCCGCCGTCGTGGGGTTCCTGATTCCCCTCCTGCTGCTGCCCCTCGCCGCCCGCTGGAGCCTGCGTGAGACCGCCCGCGAGATCCGCGAGGCTGGCGGCTTCGGCAAGCCCGTGCGCCTGTTGCAGCCCAACATCCCCAATCTGATCGCCTACGACCCGGTGAAGGTGGCCCGCAACTATCGCAAGGTGATCGACCAGTCGCTGGAAGCCTGCCAGCCGGGGTCCCTGGTGATCTGGCCGGAGAGCGCCGCCTGGCCGTTCGAGTTCCGCCGCGATCCCTGGTTCGACCAGGACCTTTACGCCATGGCCGGCCGCGGCTGCACGGTGATCTTCAACTCCGGCACGCCGGTGGGCAAGTCGTTCTACAACTCGGCCTTCCTGCTCTCGCCCTCTCAGACACCGCAGACGCCGCAGCCCTTGCCGCGCTACGACAAGCGCCACCTCGTGCCCTTCGGCGAGTACGTGCCGTTTCGCGGCGTCTTCGGCTGGATGGACAAGCTGGCCCGCGATGCCGGCGAGTTTCGGCCGGCGGACCAGACGGTGCTGCTGCCGTGGAACGGCGAGCAGATTGGAATGTCCATCTGCTACGAGGTGGTTTTTCCCTCCGAGGTGGCGCAGCTCGTCCGCCAGGGAGCGACGATGCTGGTGACGATCACCAACGACGCCTGGTACGGCGACACTTCGGCCCCGTGGCAACACTTCCGGGCGGCGCGCTTCCGCGCCGCGGAGAACCGCCGGCCCATGTTGCGGGCGGCCATCACGGGCGTCTCCGCCTATGTGGCCTCGGACGGCGCGGTCCTCTCCGAGATCGGCGTGTTTCGCGAGGGGATCCTCCGCGCCCGCGTCCTGGGCGAGCGGCGCCTCACCCCGTTCAGCCGCGCGCCCTGGCTGGTGCCGCTGCTGTCGGCCCTCGTATCGCTCGCGGGAGTTGGATATGCTGCGTTCCGCAAGACAAGGAGTCTCCCATGATCGCCTACGACGTCCAGCAACGAATCGATACGCTCGCCGAGCAGCTCGCCAACCTCCGGGGGTATCTTTGAGCAGGGAGAGCTCGAGCGCGAGCTGTCCGAAATCGACCACCAGATGCAGGCGGCCGGTTTCTGGGACAACCCGGCCAGGAACGCCCCGATTCTGCAGAAACGCCGCGAAGTCGAGCGCCGTCTCGAAACCCTGAACCGCCTCCGCGCCGACGCCGAAGAGCTCGCCACCTGGCGCGAGCTGCTGGACGAAGGCGAAGCCGATCCCGAGTTCGACCGCTTCATTGACCGCCTGGCCGGGGAGCTCGGCAAGCTCGAGCTGGACTTCAAGCTCTCAGGACCCGACGACGACAAGAACGCCCTGCTGGCCATCCATCCCGGCGCCGGCGGCACGGAGTCCCAGGACTGGGCTGAGATGCTGCTGCGCATGTACCTGCGCTGGGCCGAGCAGCACGGCTTCGAGGTCGAGCTGCTCGACCGGCAGGACGGCGAGGAGGCGGGCCTCAAGAGCGCCACCCTCGCCGTGCGCGGCCCCCACGCCTACGGCTATCTCAAGAGCGAGCACGGCGTGCACCGCCTGGTGCGCATCAGCCCCTACGACTTCCAGGCCCGGCGCCACACTTCCTTCGCCTCGGTGGACGTGCTCCCCGAGGTGGACGACGACGTGGTGATCGAGGTCAACGACAAGGATCTGAAGATCGACGTCTTCCGCTCCTCGGGGGCCGGCGGCCAGCACGTGAACAAGACGGAGTCGGCGGTGCGCATGACCCACCTGCCGACCGGCATCGTGGTCTCCTGCCAGAACGAGCGCAGCCAGATCAAGAACCGCGCCATGGCCCTCAAGGTCCTGCGCTCGCGGCTCTACGAGCGGGAGATGCAGAAGCGGGCGGCCGAGCAGGCGGAGCGCGAGGGCAAGAAGATGGACAACGCCTGGGGCAGCCAGATCCGCAGCTACGTGCTCCATCCCTACCGGCTGGTGAAGGACCACCGCACCGGCGCCGCCGTGGGCGACGCCGACAAGGTGCTCGACGGCGGGCTCGATCCCTTCATCGAGGCCTACCTCAAGGGGCAGATGGCGTCGGAGAAGGACAAGGACGATCTGGTGTAGGACGAGCCATGAAGCTCGACTACGTCTCCCCCCTGCCGCCCGTCCGTTCCGGCATCGCCGACTACAGCATGGACCTGCTGCCGGCGCTCGCGGCGCTGGCGGACGTGCGGCTGATCCGGTTGCCGGAGCTGCCGGTTTCGCCGGAGATCGAGCGGGCGTGGCCGCTGGCACCGGCGGCGGAGACGGGCTCGGGCGGCCGGCTGCCGCTCTACCAGATGGGGAACAACCGCTACCACCAGGGCGTGCGGGACCTCGCGCTGCGGATTCCCGGCGTGCTGACCCTGCACGACGTCGTCCTCCATCACCTGTTGCAGGACATCACCCTCGGCCGCCACGATCCCCAAGGGTTCCAGGATTACAAGGCGGAGCTGACCCGGGACCACGGCTGGATCGGCGAGGCCGCGGCGCTCGCCAAGCGCTGGAACGCCTGGGGCGAGGCGCCGCTCTTCTCTTTGCCCGCTCACCGCACCCTGCTGCGCCGCCAGCGGGGAGTGCTGGTGCACAGCCGGTGGGCCGCGGAGCTTTTGGCGGACGAGGAGGTGGGCGTGCCGGTGCGCGCCATTCCCATGGGCGTGCCGCTGCCTCCCGCGGCGGACGCGGCGGCCGGGCGATCCCTGCGCCGCCGATTCGGGCTGCCCGAGGCGGGACCGGTGATCGGCTCCTTCGGTTTCCAGACGCCGATCAAGCGCACCCTCTCCGCCGTACGGGCGCTGGCGGCGCCGGGGCTGGAGCAGGTTCACCTCGTCATCGTGGGCCAGGCCTCGCCGGCCATGGACCTCGAAGGCGAGGCGCGCCGGGCCGGGGTGGCGCAGCGCGTTCACGTCCTGGGCTTCCTGCCCTTCGAGGACTTCGAGGCGTCCATCGCCGCCGTCGACCTCTGCCTCAACCTGCGCTATCCCACGGCGGGGGAGACCTCGGCCTCGCTGCTGCGGGTGCTGGCCGCGGGCCGGCCGGCGATCGTTTCAGACTATGCGCAGTTCGCCGAGCTGCCGGGGGAGATCGCGTTGCGGGTGCCGCTGGGGGAGGAGGAGCCGGCGGCCCTGGCGGCGCTGCTGCGGGAGCTGCTGGCCAATCCCGGGAGGCTGGCGGCGATGGGC
>JBAPYB010000286.1:0-4398 GCA_049284515.1 Thermoanaerobaculia bacterium | reverse complement strand
TCTCACGAACGAATCGCCGGAGGCGGTAGAGACGTCCCAGGTCCTGAACGATATCGATCCGGAGGCCACGGGGACCGCGGGACGTCTCCGCGGCGGAGAGGCCGGCTCCGGTTTCCACGCCGGCGGGCGGGCTCCCCAACGCGTCCCTACGATGGAACGACAGCCACAGCCGCCCCGCCGAGCCTCGAGGCCTTCGGACCCTCGTCTCCGCCTCAGAGACGTCCCGCCGTCCCCGGGGGTAATCGAATCGATATCGTTCAGGACCTGGGACGTCTCTACCGCCTCCGGCCATCGTCTCTCGTCGGCTTATAGCAATGCCGCGGTTCAAGGCCCCTCCTTGCTGATCAGGGATGGCCTCCCTCAAAGTCCACGCGATCCTACCCTGTCGTTCTTGGGTCCTTCAGTTGTCAAAGAGCTCCGAGCCAGGAGAGCCGGTCCGCTCCTGCTCTTAAGGACACGGAATGCCCGAGAATTGTTGGAGGGTTCGTGCCGCCAAGGTCAGGCCTCGAGACGTTCCTCTCCTCTGCGACACGGGGGAGGGCGATTTTGGTAAGGAAGGGATCAGCCGAGGAGGCGGCGCGGCGCGGCGACAAAAAAGAGGGGCGTGCCGGCAGCGGCACGCCCCTTGAAGCCATCAGAGGATGGAAGGCAGGATCAGTCCTTGGCGGCGGCGGGGGTGGTGGTCGCGGGGGTGTCCGGAGTCTCGGCGGCCGGCGCCTTGGCCTTGCGGCCGCGGAACGGCTGCATGTCGAACTCGGCGAGCTTTTCCGCGCGGGGGCCGTAGTGCTCCCGGACCATCGCACGCAGGCCGGTGCCCAGCCGCTTGCCCCCGATGAGGAGCGACTGCTTCTCTTTCGTCGCCGCCTGTTTGCTGGCCGTCATGGCGCCCTGCTGCTTGCTGAGCTCGTCGAGTCGAGTCAGCACCGTCCCGAGCTTGACCCGTGACCCCTCCAGATGGACGAGGTCCGCGCTGTTCGCCTCCAGCTTGCTGTGCAACCGCTGCAAGGAGCCCAGCACTGCTACGTCAGTCTGCGTTACCTTCTTCGTCGACATTGTCCTACCTCCTTCTGAGCCTTCTCGGCTCGTCATCCCGGCGCCGGAAGTGGCGCCGGAAACTCCTTCTCCGGGACTTCCTGGGTGGCTCTCGGGTGATTATGCAAGGATGAGCTACGCCCAGGAGTTGACTGACTGCCGCTAATCTCTCGATCGAACCGCGTTGAGTGGACAGATCATGCACTCCAGCGAGAGGCCTGTCAAGGGGTCTCTTGACGGAAGTCCCAACTTCACGCAGACTCCCTGCATGGAAAACTTGAAAAAGACCCGCGAGAAGCGCCGGGAGGCCCTGGCGGACCTCGTCATGGACAACCGGTCGATCCGCAGCCAAACGCAGCTCCAGGCGCTGTTGGAGCAACGGGGAATCCAAGCGACGCAGTCGAGCATCAGCCGCGACCTGCGAGCGCTCGGCATCCACCGGGTGAAGGGGCGCTACGTGCTGAAGGCCTGGCAGCCGGTGAAGGACGGCAACATCCTGGACATCAGCGGCTTCATCCAGCGGGTGCGGATCTCCGGCACCAACCTGCTGGTCATCGTCACCAGCCCCGGCGCCGCCCGGGTGGTGGCCTTCGCCATCGACAGCGCCAACTTCCCCGAAGTCGTGGGCACGATCTCCGGCGAGGACACCGTCTTCGTGGCCACCCGTGGAGAGGAGGAGCAGCTCCAGATGCTGGGCATCCTGGCGCGCTTTCTGGGGTGGGAGATGGAGGATCTGGAGGAGGGCTGAAAGCCCATAGGCGCTGACTTTGCTGCGAGCGCCCCCGCCCAAGACCCTCACCCCTGCCCCTCTCCCGCCCCCTCGCCACCCCCCACACCCGGCTGGGGCGGTCTTGCTGTTCGTCCCTGGTGTCCTTGCTGTCCTTTCCGTCCCTTCTGGCTGGTCTCCCTCTTCTCCCGGTGAGGGGGGTTGGGAGGGGGCGGGAGAAGAGGGCCGGGGTGATGAGGGTCTTGGGCGGGGGACCTCTCAGCAAAGCTAGCGCCTATACCCTCCTCAGCTCAGCGCTTCGAGCTGGTTGCCCACCGCGCCGCTCATGCGGCGGTGCACGCGGAGGACGCCGGCGATGGACTGCACTTCCTTGAGCAGCTTGTCGAGGTGCTTGCGGTCGCGGAGCTGGCAGACGACGCTGATCGAGGCCCGCCCGGTCTCGTGGGTGTCGGCCTCCATGGAGTTGATGTTGCTGCCGGCGCGGGTGATGGCGTCGGTCAGCCGCGCCAGCATCCCCTGCTGGTCCTCGACCTCGATCAGCAGCGAGACCTGGTAGACGTCGTCTTTCGGCTGGTCCCACCGCACTTCGATCTCCCGCTCCGGGTTGTAGAACAGGTTCTGCACGTTGGGGCAGTCCACCCGGTGCACCGAGACGCCCCGGCCACGGGTGATGTAGCCCACGATGTCCTCGCCCGGCAGCGGCGTGCAGCACTTGGCGAGGTAGGCCAGCATGTCGCCGTGCCCGCGGATGGTGATGGGGCCCGCGGCGCCGCCGAAGGGGAGGATCTTGTTGACCGCGGTGCTGACCGCCTGGCGCAGGCGGCCGGGCTTCTCCGGCGTCTCGGCGAGCTTCTCCTGGCCCACCACCCGCTCCAGCACGATGCGCGGCTCGGTCTTGCCGAAGCCGATGCGGCTGTAGAGGTCGTCGAGCTTCGACAACCCCTCGCCCTGGAGGTAGGCGGCGAGCTCGGGCGCCTCCGTCACCTTGCGCAGCGACAGGCCGTACTTGCGCAGCTCCTTGTCGAAGAAGCGGCGGCCGATCTCCATCGCCCGCTGCTTCTGCTGCGTGTTGAGCCACTGCCGGATCTTGCTCTTGGCGCGCGAGGTCACCACCAGGTTCAGCCAGTCGCGGCTGGGAGCGCGCGACGGGTTGGTGATCACCTCCACCATGTCGCCGTTCTGCAGCGGCGTGCGCAGCGGCACCAGCTTGGCGTTGACCCGCGCGCCGCCGCAGTGGTGGCCGAGGTCGGTGTGCACCCGGTAGGCGAAGTCGAGCGGTGTGGCGCCGCGCGGGAAGGAGAAGACCTCGCCCTTGGGGGTGAAGGCATAGACCTCGTCCGGATAGAGGTCCACCTTGAGGGTGGTGAGGAACGTCCGCGGGTCCTGCACCTCCTTCTGCCACTCCAGGAGCTGGCGCAGCCAGACGATGTTGGGATCGCTCGCCAGCGGCTCGGCCTTCCCCTCCTTGTAGTGCCAGTGGGCCGCGATCCCCTCCTCCGCCACGAGGTCCATCTCGCGGGTGCGGATCTGCACCTCGAACGGCTGTCCCTGGTCGCCCACCGCCGTGGTGTGCAGCGACTGGTAGAGGTTCGGCTTGGGCATCGCGATGTAGTCCTTGAACCGGCCCGGAATGGGACGCCAGTTCTGGTGCACGATGCCGAGCGCCGCGTAGGTGTCCTTGAGGCTGCCGGTGACGATGCGGAAGGCCAGGAAGTCGTAGAGCTGGGAGATGTCGATGCCCTGCCGGCGCAGCTTCTCGTAGATCGAGTAGTAGCGCTTGACGCGGAAGCTGATGTCGGCCTCGATGCCCGCCGCCTCCAGGCTCTTGGCCAGCCGGTCGCGGATGCGCTCGGTGCCGGCCTGCCCCACCTTCATCTTCTCGGCGATCTTGACGTAGAGCTCGGCGAACTGGTGCGGATAGAGGTGGTAGAACGCCAGATCCTCGAGGTCGCCCTTCACCCGCGCCATGCCGAGGCGGTGGGCGATGGGCGCGTAGATCTCCAGCGTCTCGCGCGAGATGCGCCGCCGCGCCTCGGCCGGCAGGTGCTCCAGCGTCTCCATGTTGTGCAGCCGGTCGGCGAGCTTGACGACGATCACCCGGATGTCCTTGGCCGAGGCCAGGATCATCTTGCGGAAAGTCTCGGCCTGGGCCTCGTCGCGGCGCACGTACTCGTGGCGGCCGATCTTGGTGACGCCGTCCACCAGCTCGGTGATCTCCGGGCCGAACTCCTTCTCCAAGACCTCGCGGGTGGTGAGGGTGTCCTCCAGCACGTCGTGGAGCAGGCCCACGGCCACGCACGTCTGGTCGAACTTGAGGTCGGCCAGCAGCCAGGCGACGTTGAGCGGGTGGATCATGAACGGCTCGCCGGAGCGGCGCGTCTGATCCTTGTGCATCTCGGAGGAGAAGTCGTAGACGGCGCGCAGGAACGTGGGATCGAGGGCGCGCCCGTGCCCGGAAAAGCACGAGAGCACCTGCTCGAAGCGCACGACCCCCGGCGGGGCCACGGGCGGTTGCAGGCTCTTGGAGAGAGGCATGGCCGTCTCCCGCGCGAGGAGGGCTCGCAACGGGTTTCACATTATAAGGGTGGAAGGGTGGGTTGGATTCCCCTGGGACCGCCGGCCACGGATCGGACCGATCT
>JBAPYB010000285.1:0-10520 GCA_049284515.1 Thermoanaerobaculia bacterium | reverse complement strand
GTGTAGACGGCGATCGCGTTCTCAACCTTCTAGAACAGGTCCTTGTAGTCCACGATGTAGCCGAAATCCTTGTCCTCGCCGTCCAGCCGGTTGACGCGGCAGATCGCCTGGAACAGGCCGTGGTCCTGCATGGACTTGTCGATGTAAAGATAGGTGCAGGGGGGCGCGTCGAAACCGGTGAGCAGCTTGTCCACCACCACGAGCAGCTTCATGTTCGCCGGCTCGTTGACGAACAGATCCTTGACGCGATCCTCGTACGCTTCCGTCTTGGTCTTGCCTGGCATGGCTTCGACGTCTTTCAACAGCTCGGTGTAGGTTTTGTAGATGAATTGTTTTTCGGTGTCGGTGTTGGCGCCGGTCTCCTCCATCGTCACGTCCTTGGTCTGCGGATTGTAGGAGGTCACCACGGCGCACTTGCCCCTGAACGGGGTCGCCTGGAACAGTGAGAAATACCTGCAGGCCTCGAGGATGCTGGCGGCCACCAGGATGGCGTTGCCGCGCTCGTCGGACAGGCGCGGCTTGACGCTGAAGTCGAAGATGACGTCGGTCACCACGCGCTCCATGCGCGAGCGGGAGCTGAGCACGGCCTGCATCGTGCCCCACTTGTGCTTCAGCTCGGTCTTCTGCCAGCCGTTCAGCCCCCGGGTCTTGGCCTCGAACCAGGCGTCGATCTTGTCCAGCGAGCCGAGGCGCTGATCGATGTCCCGCGCCTCGTAGACGAGGTCCAGCACGACCTCATCCTCCACCGCCTCGTTGAACTTGTAGGTATGAATGTAGCCGCCGAACAGCTCCAGGCTCGTCTTCCGATCCTTCGCGAGCAGCGGCGTGCCCGTGAAGCCGATGAAGACCGCGTTGGGCATCATGGCCCGCATCACTTGATACAGCTTGCCGCCCTGCGTGCGGTGGCACTCGTCCACGAAGACGAAGACCTCGCCCATGGTGGCGCTCGGCTGCGATTCCAGCTCTTTGATGAAGGCGTCGAAGTCTGCCACACCCTTGCGCCCGAACTTGTGGATGAGCGTGCAGAGCAGGCGCGGCCGGGCCTGGCCGAGCAGCCTCATGAGCTCAGCTCCGCTGCTGGTGCGCCGGATGTCCTCGCCCGCCGTCGTGAAGACCCGCTCGATCTGTTTGTCGAGCTCGTCGCGGTCGGTGAGGATGGCGACGCGGGCATGGGGATTGTTCTCCAGGATCCACTTGGCGAGCAGCACCATCACGATGCTCTTGCCGCTCCCCTGCGTGTGCCAGATGATGCCGCCCTGCTTTTGGCGCACGTGCTCCTGCGCGGCCTTGACGCCGAAGTACTGGTGCACGCGCGGCAGCTTCTTCTTGCCGCCGTCGAAGACCACGAAATCGTGCATCAGCTCGATCAGCCGGTCTTTGCGGCACATCTTGAGCAGGTATTTGTCCAGCTTGAAACGGCGATTGTCCGCTTCGTCTTCCTTCCACTTGAGGAAGTATTTCTCCTCCGTGCCAACGGTGCCGTATTGCAGCCCTTCGGAGTCGTTGCCGGCGAAGACGAATTGGATGGTGCTGAAAAACCAGGCGTTGAACTCGGGCTGCTGATTGGAAAGGCTCTGACTGATCCCATCGCCGATGCTCTTGCGGCTGTTCTTCAGCTCCAGCACGCCGACGGCGATGCCGTTCACATACAGCACGATGTCCGGCCGCCGCTCGTGATTCCCCTTGAGGGTCACCTCCTCGGCGACGGCGAAATCGTTCTTCTCCGGCTCCCGCCAGTTGACGAGATGAACGGTCTCCGTCGGCTTGCTCGCGTCGGTCTTTACCTGCACACCGTAGCGCAGCAGGCCATAGACGGCTTGATTGTTGCCATAGAGCGAGCGGCTGTAGTTACCCGCCTCGCCGCGTAGCTTGTACAGCGCAGCGCTGATCTTCTCCGGCGTGTAACCGCTCCGGGTGAGCCATTGCGTGAGCAGATCTTCCTTGATGTTACTGTTGCCCTCCCGGTCGGACCAGTCGCCGAGATAGCGGTAGCCGAGCTCGTTGCGGAAAAGGGCAAGGACGCGATTCTGGGTGGCACGCTCGGGCTGGCCGACTCGCATCATTGTATGACCTCCCAGCGGCCGCCCCTTGCCGCTCCGACATGACGGATCGCCCCGGCGTGCTTCAACTTGTTGAGATGGTATCTAATACCGTCCCGAGTCAATCCCAAGGCGACTGCCAGCTCCTGCTGTGAGATAGCGGGGTTCGTCAAGATCAGTGTCATCAACTGGTCCTGGATTGGGGTAGTGATTGGGGTAGTGATTGGGGTAGTGTCCCCGCTCTGCTCCAGACGGGCCTTGAGTTGGCGCTCGACTTGGGGTGCGACTTGGGGCGTGACTTGGGGTGCGACTTGGGGGGTGACCGTCCAATGTCCACTCTTGCGAGGACCCACGAAGCGAAGCCGTCCCTCGCTGGCCAATTTGGCGGTCACTCGTTCCACCGTCCCTAGTGATTTGCCGATTTCTGCCGCCACCCTGGCCAGAGTCATGTGCGGATTCTCCCTCAGCAGCTCGAGGATCTTGTCCGGCGTTTTTACCGGCGTTACCCTCGTTTCTACCCTCGTTTCTACCCTCGTTTCTACCCTCGTTTCTACCGGCGTTTTTGCCGGCGCTTGGCCAGCCAACCTTTCTTGGGTGGTTTCTTGGACAGTTTCTTGGGTAGTGATTGGGGTAGTGTCCCCGCTCTGCTCCAGAGCGGCCCGGAGCTGGCCAGGGTCGGCGTGGAAGGTCAGCATCAGGCCCGCCATGCCGAAATCGTAGACCGGTGGCGCGATCCCGTGCTCCCGGCATTCGCGCTTGATCTTCTCGATGCCGCGCCCCCAGGATTCGATGTAGCCGGCGCGGAAGAAGGCGCTGGCGATCAGCGGGTTGAAGGGGCAGGACGCATGTTTGCCCAGCAGCCTTGCCAGCGTCCAGTTTTCCGGCAGGTCGCCGGAATTCCAGAGGACGATATGGTCCTCGTACACACTGATCTGGATAGGAATGCCGCTGCTGTAGTCCTTGTGTACCACGGCGTTGAGCAGAGCCTCCCGCAGTGCGGCGTCGGGGAAGAGGAAGGTCTCCCGCCGTTGCAGGCCGTGGTAGCTGATGTATGCCTTGAGATACTTCGTGTGCAGGAGGTCGAGCGTCTTCTCCACCTGCTCGAAGAGGTTGCCATGAATCTCATCTTGATAGCGGAGGTCGTCGTCCGTCACGAAGAAGCCGATCTTGATCCAGGCGCCGCTCACGTACTGCTCGGGGCGGTCGGAGAAGAGCAGGCAGGCGGCGCGCTTGAGACCGTGCTTTTCGATCAGCTCCAGGTTGGCGAGAACCATCTCCCGGCCGTCCCGTAACACCACCCGGTCCATGCGCCCGGCCTCGGAAGCCCTCTGCTTGAACAGCTTCAAGGCCGCGGCGCTGCAAGAACGCACAGTGAAAGAGGGCTCCGGCGCGTCATCCCAATGGCGTCCGCGTTTCTTCATCAGGAACCGCTCCAGCGCCGCCCCCTTCAGTTCCTGCTTGGTGCTGCCGCTGCGATAGTGGTATTCGCCCTTGTAGCTGATGGGGCTGGGATAGGGCTCGACGCGAATCTCAACCAGCTCCTTGCCTTCGACCTTCTGCAGGTTCACGTCCACCATGATGCCGAGGACATCCCGCACCTTGTTGGGGATTTCCTCCAGGAGCCTTCTGGCATCTTTGACGCCGACGGCCACACCTTGATCGTCGCGCCCGATGATCAGCCTGCCACCCTCTGCATTGGCGAAGCCGCAGATCCACCGGAGGTAGTCGTCCCTCCAAGAACTCTTCCACTCGACCTGTTGGTTTTCCTTCATACCAGGCGAATCCTCCCGGTGAGCAGCTCCTGCATCATACCCTGCTTGATCTGGCGGGCTTTGGCGAGCTTGGCTTCCAGTGCGCCGATCTCGGCGTCCATGTCGCAGAGAATATCGGCGATGGCAGCCTGTTCTGGGCGAGGTGGCAACGCGACCAAAACTCCTCTAAGTATCTCTGTATTGAGCGATGCCATAGTTTGTCCAACGGCCACCGTCCGGACACGTAGTTTAAACGGCTCCGAGTGGAACTGATAACTGAGATACTTAGGATCAACCACGCTGGAGGATGCACGCAGGCGCAGTAGACGGCCTGAGAATAACCACCCCTCTTCCGCGGCAGTTACAAGAGCATTTCGATCAATGGCCCCAACACGGCTAAAAACGATGTCACCTTGCATGAGCGAGTAGGCCTTGAGGCGTCTGCGATCGGCTTCAGACACCATCGGGCCATTGGAGTGTACTATGCCGTTCTCACCCAGATGCTCTACAGTTATAATGGGAGTGCCGTCGGCGACGTAGTCTCGTTCGTGAAGGGATGACCCAAAAGGACCTGTCTTTACCTGCGCGATGAGGCCAATCGTTGTGACTTGCCAGTTGCTCGGCAAGAGCCCGAGCTCAGTCCCACTCCACCCAGCTTCGCCAAAACCGGGCAACCGCTCTTTACCGGTAAGCAGTCTCTGCATGGCGCCTTGTTTGACATGGCGCCTCTTGGCGAGGAGTTGCTCAAGGGATTCGATGAGGGCATCTGCATCGCTCAAAGCATCGGCTATGGCTTCTTGTTCGATGCGGGTGGGTGGAAGGGCAATGGGGATCTGCTGGACCGTTGTCAAGTTCATCCCAGCCTTAGCACCCGAATCCGTCAAAGCACGGAAGCGCCTCTGAGGATTCTCGGAAGCCAGGAAGTAGCTGATGAACCCTGAATTGATTTGGTCCGAGTCGAATCGGACAAGCGCAATATGCTGGTTTATGTAGGCAGGTTTCGGCAGCCTGTGTGTGACATGGCCGACTATGCCTATATCTGCTGTAATGGAGAGCAAGATATCGCCATCCCGGAGTTGCGTACGAGCTGCCTCACTTTCATTCGCTGCGAGGTTCACGAAACGCAGATCTCGGAGATCAGGATAGATGCATGTTCGCGAAAGATTTGTGATTCGAATGAATGGCGAACCATACTCGGAATAGAAAGCAGCCCAACCACGAGAGCCGCTGGTGACAAAGGGCTTCAAATCGCCGATTTGCCTGACATCCCAATCCTCCGGGATCACCCCCGCCTCGGACCGCTTATAACCGCGCTTCACGACCATGCAAACCCCATTCTCTCCAAATGGCCGTTCACTCTGGCCTCCAACTCGGCAACGAGATCGGTGATCTGCGGCAATGGGGCTCCATAGCGCTCGGCCAGTTCCCTCACACGCCGAGTGAGCTCTTGGGTCACGCGGTCCATTTCACCCTGGATGGCGGTGTCGAGCGCTGCGATCCACTTGCCCTCCACGACCAGCATTTTGATCTCGGGCTCTGTGAGCGTCGGATACTGGAGATAGGCCCTGACATCGAGCGCTGCTTCGGCCTCTCTCAATCGCTTCTTGAGATTAGCCTCCTCCTGCTTGAGCTTCAGCCAGCCGCTCAGAACGGCAGCTTCGTCCTTCGCGTCCTGATCCGCCCTAATCTCATTCAGCCGGTCGGTAACGTTGGCCCTGTTTACGGGATCGATATCGGCGAACACGCCGTCCTCGCCACCATGTTCCTCTTCCAATTCGGAGAGGCGGGAGGTGGTGCCCTCGAGCTCGGCGGCGAGCTCATCGATGGCCGCCTGCTCTTTGGCAAAGTAGTGAGCGACGATGAGGTCCTTGGGGACGAGGTCGCAGGTCCAGCCCTTGTCCTTCTCCTTGCCCTTCTTGTCTTTCTCGATGATGCGGTAGGTCTCGGCCTTCCAACCATCGTCGGCGATTAGGTAACAATCGTCCTGCATGGTCTCAGCCCAATACTCCATCAGGCGTTGATAGACGTCGTACCGGTCGATGAGCGGCTTGCCGGTGTAATGGGCGAGGAGGCTCTCGGCGAGATCCACGATGACCTGCTTGGGATGGCAGCCGATGTCCAGCGCCTTGAGCCACGGGACGCACCTCTCCCGCCAAGCGAGAAAGTGAGCGTCCATTCCGGCGATGAAGGCGGCGAACTCGGGGTATTCATAGATGGTGGACTTGATCGCCGACTTCTCCACGGCGAGGCTGAGATAGCCCGGGCGGAGGGGCTTGAACAGGGTGTGCCGGAGCGTTGGGCAGACGGCCCAGTAGCGGTCGAGCGCATTGACGTCGGCCTCAGGGATGCCGCCCCGCAGGTGGCCTTCAATGTCTTGCAGATCCTCGGGCGTCTGGCTGTCGATGTAGCGCGGCAGGTTGAGGTTGTACTCGTTCTTTTCGATCTTTTCATGGGAGACCATGCGCGCGTATTTCGGGACGTCGAGCTGTTTGGTGAAGACGTCCACGATGCGGTGGATGTCCATCTCGCGCAGGCGGTTCTTGGGGCCGTCCTTCATGAAGCCGCCGCTGGCGTCGATCATGAAGATGCCTTTGCGGGCTTGGGCGTCCTCCTTGTCGATCACCACGATACAGGCCGGGATGCCGGTGCCATAGAAGAGGTTGGCGGGCAGGCCGATGATGCCTTTGATGTAGCCTTTGCGGACCAGGGCGCGGCGGATGTCGGCCTCCGCGTTGCCGCGGAACAGCACGCCGTGCGGCAGGATGCAGGCTCCCTTGCCGATCGGTTTGAGCGAGCGGACGATGTGCAGCAGATAGGCGTAGTCGCCTTGCTTGCCGGGCGGCGCGCCGAAGGGCTTGAATCGATCGAAGGGATCGTTCAAGGGATCGAGGCCGGTGCTCCAGCGCTTGTCGGAGAAAGGAGGATTGGCGACGACGTAGTCGAAGGTCTTGAGGGTGCCTTCCTTGAATTTGGGATCGGTCAGCGTGTTGCCCTGCGCAATGAGCGCGCCGGGATGGCCATGAAGGATCATGTTCATCCGAGCGAGGCCGCTGGTGGCGGAGTCCTTCTCTTGTCCGTAGATGGTGACGTCGGTGCTGGCTTCGTCCGCCACTTTCAGAAGCAGCGATCCCGAGCCACAGGTAGGGTCATAGACAGTGGTCGAGGCGATGGTCTTGGCGTTCCGGATTCCGAGGATCTTTGCCATGACACGGCTGACCTCGGCGGGGGTGTAGAACTGGCCCTTGCTCTTGCCGCTCTCGGTGGCGAAGTGCCGCATCAGGTATTCGTAGGCGTCTCCGAGGATGTCGTCACCGTCCGCGCGGTTTCTGGAGAAGTCGAGGGCCGGAGTCTGGAAGATCGCGATCAGGTCGGTGAGCCGGTCGACCATCTCCTTGCCACTGCCAAGCTTGGAGGCGTCGTTGAAGTCTGGGAAATCGGATTGGGCAAGCTGCTGGTTGTCTCTGATCAGTTGGCCGATGACGTTTTTGTTGATCAGGTCGCCGATCTCGCCGTTGCCTTTGAGGGTGACCATGTCGTCGAAGCTGGCGCCCGGCGCAATCTTGATCGGAGCAAAAGGTCGGCCGGCGTACTTGTCGCTGATGTACTTGATGAAGAGAAGAACGAGGACGTAATCCTTGTATTGGCTGGCGTCCATGCCGCCGCGCAATGCGTCGCAGCTCTGCCAGATGGAGCTGTAGAGCTCGGACTTCTTGAGTGCCATGGTCCGCCGGGGTTGTGAGGCGCGGGGTTGTGGCGCGCCGGTCGATTCATTCATGGAAACCGCCGCTGAATCCGGGGCCTGCTTCGGTAGTGGAGGGGCGTTTTCATTGGGCGGTGCCGCTGGAGCCTCTCCGGCAAGCCGGCCCACAATCACCGCCTTCTCCCGCCCGGAGTCGTCCAGGCCGAGCGCGCGGCAGATCTCCTTGAGGCGGTCCCGCGACAGATCGGCGAGAATCGCGGCGAGCCCCGCCTTTCGCGAGCCTGCCAGGGCTTCGACCAGGTCGCCCTTGACTCTGCGATCCACGACCGGGAGCTCGAAGCGGTCCGCGGCCGCTCTAAGCTCGTCCAGCTTGAGCTCCTCCAGCACGTCTCTCTTCCGCGACATCCGTACCTCTCATGTAGCAGGGCCAAACCTCTCCGCGGCGTGGCCGCGGACGGCGGCTCGCCGGAGCGAGGGGCTCAGGGTCTTGTCTTGGAGAGGATACTCCAAGAATCTCGACATTCTGCTGCGGACGCCTGAGCGGCGCCTGCCGCCTGCCAAGCCGCCCGGATCGCTTGCGCCTCGCTGCGCCTTGTAC
This sequence comes from Thermoanaerobaculia bacterium, assembly GCA_049284515.1. Classification (GTDB taxonomy): domain Bacteria; phylum Acidobacteriota; class Thermoanaerobaculia; order Multivoradales; family UBA5704; genus DATARR01. The sequence goes on along the minus strand of JBAPYB010000285.1, from coordinate 2,432 downwards.
CCGCCCCCGTCCGGGGGTATCTTTGGCGGGCTATGCGACCCGAGCTCCTCCAGATGGCGGCGGACCTGGCTCAGCGGGAGGAGCCGTTCGTGCTGGCGGTCGTGGTGCGCCGCCAGCCGGCCAGCTCGTCGCAGGCCGGGGACATGGCGCTGATCACCGCCTCCGGCGCCTTTCATGGCTGGCTCGGCGGCAGTTGCACGCAGCCGACCGTGGTGCGCGAGGCGCAGCGAGCCCTCGCCGAGAGGCAGCCGCGGCTCGTCGCCCTGGCGCCTGACCCCGAGATCGAGCGGCGCCCAGGCGTTACCGTGTTCCCCATGACCTGCAATAGCGGAGGGACCGTGGAGATCTATCTCGAGCCCGTCCTGCCGGCGCCGCGCCTCGTGGTGTTCGGCGTTTCGCCCACGGCCCGGGCCCTGGCGAGGCTGGGCAAGGCCATGGGCTATTCGGTCGTCGCCGTGGATCCCGCGGCCGAGCCTGAGCTGTTCCCGGACGCCGATCAGGTCCTCACCGATCCCGGCCGGGCTCCGAAGCTGTTTGCGCCTTCCCACGGACCCCGCTATGCCGTGGTGGCCACGCTTGGGGAGCGCGACGAGGCGGCGATCCGCGACGCTCTGGCCATGACGCCGGATTACCTCGGCGTGGTGGCGAGCCGGAAACGCTTCGCCCAGATGCGCGAGACCCTGCTCTCAGGCGGAGTGACGGCCGCGGCGATCGATTCGATTCATAGCCCGGCAGGAATCAACATCAAGGCCGAGAGGCCGGAGGAGATCGCCCTCTCCGTGCTCGCGGAGATCGTCGAGCAGCAACGGGCCGCGCCCGCCGTCAAGTCCGAAACGAAGGCCTCGCCCGCCGTGGCGGCACAGGCCGAGGCGATCGATCCCGTCTGCGGCATGACGGTCGCCATCGCCGGCGCCCGCCACACCGCCGAGCACGGAGGCCGCACCTGGTACTTCTGCTGCGGCGGCTGCCGCGAGCGCTTCCTCGCGGCACCGGAGAGCTTCACGGTTCTGGAGGGTGCGGCTTGAGGCCGGAGATCGCGGCGCTTCAGGAGGCCATGGAAGGGCAGGGCTACATCGCCGATCCGGCGATCGCCACCGCCCTGTTCCTGGCCCAGCGGATGCGCCGGCCCCTGCTCATCGAGGGCGACGCCGGAGTGGGGAAGACGGAGATCGCCAAGGTGCTGGCCCGCCTGCTCGACACCGAGCTCATCCGCCTCCAGTGCTATGAAGGCCTCGACGTCTCGACCGCCCTCTACGAGTGGAACTACCAGCGCCAGATGCTGCGGCTGCGCATGGCCGAGGACGAAGGGAAGACGGCGAGCGAGATCGAGGACCTGATCTTCGGCCGCCAATACCTGCTCGAACGGCCGCTGTTGCGCGCCATCACCCGGGTCGAGGGGCCGCCGGTGCTGCTCATCGACGAGATCGACCGCGCCGACGACGGCTTCGAGGCGTTCCTGCTGGAGGTGCTCTCGGATTTCCAGGTGACGATTCCGGAGCTCGGAGCTGTCAAGGCCGAGCACGTACCCTACGTGGTGCTGACCTCGAACCGCACCCGGGAGATCGGCGACGCCCTGCGCCGGCGCTGCCTTTACCTCTATATCGAGCACCCGTCGCTGGAGAAGGAGGTGCGCATCCTGCGCTCCCGCGTGCCGGGCGCGAGTGTGCACCTGGCCGAGGAGATTGGCCGCTTCATGCAGGCCCTGCGGCGGCGGCGGCTGAGCAAGGCCCCGGGAGTCGCGGAGACGATCGACTGGGCGCAGGCGCTCTGCCATCTGCACAGCGAGCACCTCGATCGCGAGACCGTCGCGGAGACCCTGGGCTGCATTCTCAAGGATCAGCACGATCTGCGCGAGCTTGGGGCCGATGGGCTGGACGCGGTGCTCGCGGAGGTGGCGGAGGTGCCGGAAGCGGTGGAGGCGCCGGGTTGAATCCTCCCCCTCAGGCCGATCTCGTCCGCCACCTGGCGCGTTTCGCCGGGGCGCTGCGCCAGCGCGGCGTCGGTGTGACCCTGAGCGACGAAGCGGATGGCCTGATGGCACTGACCCTGATCGACGTCGGCGACCGCGACGAGGTGCGGCGGGCCCTGCGCGCGGCGCTCAAGATCCGCCAGCGCGACGCCGCGGTGTTCGACGAGCTTTTCGACCTTCTGTGGCGTGTGCGCCACGAGTCGTCGAATCCCCCGATCCCGCCTATCGGCCTGCCGGCTCAGACGCGGCCGAAGTCCGGCAGGCTGCCTGGCCGCCGGCCGGCGGTCGAATCGGAGGAGGAGACGGCGGTCGCCCTCGGCGAGGAGCTGGGGTACAGCGCGGAAGCGGTGCTGCGCCGCAAGTCCTTCGAGGAGTACTCGACCGCCGATCTGGCGGCGATGGAACGCCTCCTCAGCCGGCTCGTCCTGCGCCTCGCCACCCGCCCCAGCCGGCGGCGGGTGCC
>JBAPYB010000284.1:0-2292 GCA_049284515.1 Thermoanaerobaculia bacterium | reverse complement strand
AGCCCCCAACCTGCCGCCCAGACCCGCCCCTACTCGAAGCTTTGCGTCTCCGTGGTGTATAATTAATTTGCGGTTGCTCGAATATAAAGGCAATGTGTGCATATCGAGCAAAGCAAAAGAACCGCCGGCCCCCGAATCCGGGCTAAACAAAAACCACGCCTCCGGGTCTGGCCGGTGGGCCAGACACGGCTCTCTCATTCAAAGGAGCAATCTCATGAACCGAAATGCCTTTCTTATTGTTCTCTTTCTGATGCTGTCGGCCTCTGTGCCGGTCTCGGCTACAGGAGGGGCAGGGGCTGGGAATCATTCGTTCAATCCCACCGCGAAGGCGATCGACAACGTGCTCTTCACGGCTCGGGGGCGGCTGTTCATCTCGGCGGACGGCGGCGGCTCCCTCAACTCTTCGTACACGGTCCAGGTGCAGAAGCCCAGCAATTCCGCCAAGGTGCGGCAGGCCTTTTTGATGGCCGCGTCGGTCGGCTTCGACGATTACGTCATTCCGAACGGCACCGGCGGCATCCGCCTCAACACCACAGGAATCACGTGGGACAAGGTGATTCAAAGCGACATCACCAGTTGGAACCAGGAAGCCGATGTGACGTCGATCGTGAAGCCGATCGTGGATGCCGCGTCGCCGGGCCGTACTTCGTTCACCGTTACGGAGGGGAGGTCGGACCTCATTGACGGGGTGGCGCTCGCCGTCGTTTTCGACGATCCCTCGCAGACCCAGGATAGTACGGTCAGCCTGCTCTTCGGCGCTCAGAACACGCTTGGAGACACGTTTTCCGTCAAGCTGGCGAGCCCGATCCAGACGACCTCTCCCGGCGCCCGTTTCACCATGGGGCTGGGTATCTCGTACGGCGCTCAGAACACTTGCGCTTCCGGAATTCAATACAGCCAGATCGATGTCAACGGCCAACGCCTGACCTCTTCCGCGGGTGGAGAGGACGACGGCTCCTGCGAAAACGGCGCTCTCATCACCGTGGGCGGGCTCGACGACTCGACGAACAACCCGCCGGACCCGTTTGCCGGACCGAATCAGAATCCTCGGGCCGACGACGAGCTCTACTCTCTCCTGCCCTTCATCAACAGCACCACCACCCAGGTGAATATCAGGACCTTCAACCCGTCGAACGACGACAACATCTTCTTTGCCTATTTCCAGATTTCAGGCACCGCGAGCATCTCGACCGGGAGTTGCTCCCCGAGCTCGACGACCCTGTGCCTCGACGATCAGCCGAACGACCACCGCTTCAAAGTGGAAGTCTCCTATGCGACGATCCAGGGCGGCGGGTTCTCCGGCGACGGCCAGGCCATTCCTCTGAGCAGCCTGGGCGTCATTCACGGAGGCCTCTTCTGGTTCTTCGGGGCGGACAACCCGGAGATCCTGGTCAAGGTGCTCAACGGCTGCGCCTCCAATGGGCGCTATTGGGTGTTCTATTCGGCCGGTACGAACGTGGGGTTCACGTTGAAAATCACCGATACGACGACCGGCCTGATTTTCCAGTCCAACAACCCGGACGTTCACCTCGCACCCCCGGTGGCGGACACCAGCACGCTTCCCTGTATTTGAGGGATTATTCGCGGAGCACTTGGTGGACGAGGGAGATGGCGGTCGAGCCTTCTCCCACCGCCGAGGCGACGCGCTTCATGCTGCCGGACCGCACGTCGCCCACGGCGAAGACTCCGGGGAGGCTGGTCTCGAGGAGGAAGGGAGCGCGGGCGAGCGGCCATTTCGCGGTGGCGAGCTCGTCCGGCGTCAGGTCCGGTCCCGTCTTGATGAAGCCCTGGGAGTCGAGCACGATGCAGCCGTCGAGCCAGTGCGTGCTGGGAGCGGCGCCGGTCATGAGGAAGACGTGGCGGATGTCGTGCGTCTCGACGGCTCCGGTCCGGTCGTCCCGGCAGGTCACGCGTTCGAGGTGGTCTTCCCCGGCGAGGGCCACGATCTCCGTGCGCGTCCGCAGGACGATGGCGGGGTGGTGCTCGATGCGCTGGATCAGGTAGCGCGACATGGTCTCCGCCAGGCCCCCCGAGCGGACGAGCAGGTGCACGCGCCGGGCGGTCTGCGCGAGGAAGACGGCGGCCTGGCCGGCGGAGTTGCCGCCGCCCACGACGATCACCTCGTCGCCGCCGCACAGTTGCGATTCGATGAAGGTCGCACCGTAGTAGACGCCGGCGCCTTCGAATTGCGACAGGTTGGGCAGCGGCAGCCGCCGGTACTCGGCGCCGGTGGCGATGACGACGGCGCGCGCCGGCACGCTCGGGCCGTCGTCGATCTCGACGGCGTAGGGC
>JBAPYB010000283.1:0-2102 GCA_049284515.1 Thermoanaerobaculia bacterium | reverse complement strand
CGGCGAACCGCCCGACATGTTCCCAGACGACAAACGACACCTCAGCAGCGCTACCTCAGCTCCCGCTGCACGAGGCACCCGAGCTGACACGCCGGCAAGGTTCGCGCGCGATAGCGCGCTAAGTTCTGAAACGAGCACGGCCATCACTCCCCTTGCGGAAGCCGAACTCAGCCCCCGACAGATTGCGGAAACCAGGCCCCACGATGCTCACCTGGTCGCGGACCAGATCTGAGACATCGAGACTACCCTTGGTGAGTGCCCTGGGCTCAATGCCCTTAAGATCCTCTTGAAACCAAAGATCCATCTGAGCGTCTGAGGGCCGAGACGTGCGCCAACGCACGCCCATCGCCACTCCCAGTAGGACGGCACCAATTCCCGCCGCATAGCCCATCACACCATCGGCTGCCACAATGATGACGAGACCTACCGCTGCGGCGGCAATCGTCCACCGTGGAAACCTCGCGAAGTACGCTCGAATCTGCCTCCTTTTCTGCTCATCCATCGTCATCTCCTTTCCTAGTCTAGAGCTGGGCTCTGTATCCTCGGCATTTGTCCCGCGACTCCTTTCTAGACACTGCTGGAGGTCAGATGTTTAGCTGTATCCGAGGATGAACTTTCCGTGGATGCATCTCTCATGGCTGGTTCTGCGTCGAGCAGCAGAGCCTGCCGCCCATCGCCGAGCTCGCCGAGCGGGAGTTGCGCCTCGGGGGCCTGCGCATCCGGCCGCGCAGCCCACGGACCGAGCCGCTCGGGTTATGCCACAGGCCTGAAGCTCGTGCGCATCTCCGACCTCGCGGAGCGCCCCCATCACCGGCCTGCCCACGGTGGCCCGCATCGAGAACCTCCACTTCTCCCCGGACGGCGCCCGCATCGCCTTCACCCAGACCGAAGCGGACGGCATCGAGCTGTGGGTCGCCGAGGTGACTACAGGCTAGGCGCGGCGGCTCGGCACTGCGCAGCTCAACCTGGCGGCCGCCGTTCCCTCCGGCCCCAGCAACACACCGACCTCGAGAGGCGGAAGGTGGAGGCCGTGAGAGGCTGGGAGCGCCGACATGACATGCCGGCGGTTTGCAGTCTGACTTTCATTCCGGTATCCTACTGACGGTCAAGAGGCTCACAAGGATGCCAGTCACAGCCAAGGATCGCCAGATCAGCATTCGAATCGGGAGCGAAACCGACGCTTGGTTGGAGCGTCGCGCCGGTAGCAGCAAGAACAAAGCCGGGGTCATCCGCCAAATCATCGAACGCGAGAGGGCGCGCGAGCGCGAGCAGGAGTTGCTCCGTATATTCAACAGAGCCGCAGCCGATGTCACCGGAGAAGACCTCGAGGAGCGAGAGTCCCTCCTCGGCGCGTTCGTCGACGGCGGTCAATTGGATTGAGATCAGTTCGAGACGCCGCTGAGCGTCCGAAACCGCTGCGCGGCGAAATCTGGATGTTCGACCTGAATCCCAAGAAAGGTCGGGAGCAGAAGGGCGTGCGGCCCTGTTTGGTCGTTTCCACGGATGCTCTGAATCGGTCGGACTTCGGTACGGTGATCATCTGCCCGATCACGACGACGGAGCGTCCCCACTTCAAATGGCGCGTCGCGATCTCTCCAGGGAGCCTGCGTCGGGCCGACGAAGACTGGGAGCCCAAGCTCCATTGGGTGGAAACCGATCAAATTGTCACAGTGGATCTACGCCAGCGAGCGCTACGGCACCTCGCGACGGTCATTGACGATGACAGGTTGAGATCGGTCGATGAATCTCTGCGGATGATGCTGAATCTATAACCGGTCTGAACCAGACCTTTCGCATCCCCAAAACCGTTCCTCTCTTTACTCCCCTCCCGCCGCCTGCCGGATCGCGGCTTTCAGCATCTGGAGGTCCACGGGCTTGGTGATGTGGCGCAGGAAGCCGGCTTCCTGGCTGCGGCGCACGTCTTCTTCCATGCCGTAGCCGGACACGGCGATGCCGCGCAGGCCGTAGCGCTGGGCCAGCTCGCGCATCAGGTCCTGCCCGGAGCCGTCCGGCAGGCCGAGGTCGCTCACCACCAGGTCCAGCCGGCGGCCGCCTCCGCTCTGGACGGCGCCGGCGGCGGCCAGCGCCGCGGCCACCGAGGC
>JBAPYB010000282.1:0-53839 GCA_049284515.1 Thermoanaerobaculia bacterium | reverse complement strand
CGGCGAACCGCCCGACATGTTCCCAGACGACAAACGACACCTCAGCAGCGCTACCTCAGCTCCCGCTGCACGAGGCACCCGAGCTGACACGCCGGCAAGGTTCGCGCGCGATAGCGCGCTAAGTTCTTTTTATTGCAGCTCCCATGCTCAGCGCTCAAGTGGACCAGCAGCGTAGTGGGCGATCCCCCGCCTTTCTCCGGTTGTTCCAAGGTGTTCAGCTTCAAGGCCCTCGGCTCGCACACGCTCACCTTGGCCGGCACCGACGACTTCGGCAAGAAGGATACTGATGCGGTGACTTTCCAGGTTGTGGATGCGCCGAAGAGCTCTCCTCCGATCGTTACGATCCTGAGCCCCGGAGACGGCTCGTTAGTCGCTCCCGACAAGCCTTTGCTGCTCACAGGGTCCGCGGTTGACCCCGATAACAAGTCGCCGATCACCTACAAATGGACGCTCAAGAACGGCGGCGAAACGGCTCTCGGCACAACACAGAGTCTCTTCTGGAAACCATCGGCCAACGTCCCCTTCCACTGCGGCGGATCCACGGTCCAGCTTTGCCTGTACGCCACCGATCCCGATGCCGCCACCGGCTCCAACTGTGTGACGGTCACGGTTGGATACGGCCCCTGCTAGGCGGCAGAAAGTTCATTCCACGGCGTCCTGGCCCAACAGGACGCCCTGGAATCGCGGCCTCGACCCCCGCGGGCTGCCGGGTCCTCGAGCTGGGAGCGGGGACGGGGCGCGGAGTTGCGAGTGGCGCGCTAAAGTGCCCGACTCTCACCTTAGTTCTTGGGGAGGCCCTCAAAAAAGGAGACTCGAAATGATCCGCAGATCGCGCCTGTTCCTCTTGATCTGTGCCTTCGCGCTCACCACGATGGCCCTCGGCCACAAAGCCCGGGCCGGTGAGTGCACCGACGGACAATTCGGCTGGATCGACTTCGGCACGTGCTGCTGGCAGCTCTCGCCCGCCACGGTCCAGTTGCTGCGCGCCCAGTGCGTCGACGGCACCTGGCAAGTCTCAGGCAGCGGGTACAAGTGCCCACCTGACCCTTGCTAGCGGGGCTCAGCCTCGGCTGAGCCGGCTTGGGGGAGCGCCCCGGCGGTACAATCCGGGACAAAACATGATGCGAGTGGCCCGCCCGTCCGGCCCAACGGGCCGGGAGACCCCAGCCCAGGGCCGAGGCCGAAGGCCGATGCCCTGGGAAAAAGGCCACCCCATCCTTGCGGCCTGAAGGGCCGCGAGAGCTTGTACGCCTTGTTCGTCTCGCACGTACCGAGGCGCTGAGCGCCGGCGTCGGCCACCTTCAAGGAGAACACCGGCGCCATCATCTCCACAAGCGCAGCATTCACTGTAGGTTGACCGGTTTGGCCCTCACCGAGAGAGTTCCTTTCGTTCCTCTGTCGGCTTCGAGCCTGCCTCTTAGAGGGTGTCTGAAAAGTCGCCGGTGTCCCCTTCGAATCCTCACCCCCGGCCCCTCTCCCGGGGGGAGAGAGGGGACTTTGCTGAGGAGGGAGAGGCGAGAGTCGGTACCTCGACAGCGTGGACCGTATTGAGGGGGGATTCTGTGGCAATCCCGTTCGGAGGCGTCCCCCCTCTCCCGGCGGGGGTGGCTGGGAGATGGGAGAGGGGGAAAGGGGGTGAGGATTCGAAGGGCAGACGGTTCCAGTCAGTAAAGCCGACAGGGCCGTGTCGGCTAAGCATCGTGCCAGCTCAGCCGATGAGCCTCATTCCATTGAGCTTAGCCCCAACCATGAACTGCCAACCCGACACTCCTCCGTCGGATAACGTTCCACATCACCCGCATCCCGCAACGCTTAGGCGGCGCAAACCCTGCTAACTTCATTCTCGTCAGCAAGATAGGCCACCGGAAGCCGGTCCGGATAAGTTTGGGGCGACTCTGCGCGGCCAGGCGACAACCCGACAGCACCACCGAAGTTGACGAGGAGGAGAGATCGGTGTAGCATATCTATGTTCCATAGAATGAATGACATACATATTTTCCACCTGTAGCCTGAGACGGCGTGGAGACTGTCGGGAAGGCGTTGGAGGAGCAGATGGTTACAGTTGATCTTGACGTTAGGCGCAGAGAGGAGGCCCTGCGGGAAGCCGTAATTCTTTGATCAGGCCAAGCTTGATTTTGAGGGATGGCCTTATGAAGCCCCCCTTGTCAGGGGCAAGATTTAAACCGCTTTCAGACGGAGAAAAGAAATGAACGTCCAAACGCAATTTTTCCGCAGGGTAGTTCTTCTGAGCGCCTTGGTGGCCTTCGCCGCGTTAGCTCCATCGTGTTCGACTGCCCCAACCTGCAAGAGCAGACCGGATACTTCGCCAGGCGGGGATTGTTGGTTTAGTGATTGCAGATTGGAGAATGCCAAAGCCCCATACCCAAATCCTGTATCGAGAGGTGGAGCTTTAAAATTGGATATGTCCTGCGGGGGAGCTACGCGCAACATGCAATTTATAAACACCTCCATGCAAGTTTCTATATGCAATACGAATGGGCAACAGGTAACCAGCTTTACAGTGGGGCCATTTCCGCCTAACAGCAATATTCAGCAGGTACCGATTTGGAGCAATGTGAACGTTGCCGCAGGTACATATCTCGTGACGGTAGTTGCTGATCTTGGACCCTGTGGCACCAAGACACTGATCAGCAGCGCCAAGGTTGTAGTTGTCTGATCGAGAGAGTGGGGGCCAACTTCTCGCTTGGAGCGGACCGGCGGGCGACCGTTTTTGGCATGCAGGACCGTCCGTGCCCGCCGGCCGCTCAAGCGGATCAACGTTGGCCGGCTCGGGTACCGACCGTTGTCTAAGAAGGAAGGGCAGCCTGCAAAGTCAGTGCGAAGACTTGGATGCGCAGGCACCTGCGATGTTATCTACTAACTCCGGAGAGCGCCGGATAGAGAGGGCGAAACGAACGATGACAATTCCCCTGATTATTGGTATTGTCGAGATTGTGGTCGGAATGATAGCCATTGTAATTGCGATGGTTCACGCGCAAAACCTCAAGTCCATAGTAGAGACCAGTTCGACCAGATATCTGGCGGATTTTCCAGCATATTTGTCGAACATAGCAGAGTTCCTTGAAAAAGCTAAGATGTAGGCGCCCGATCTATTTCGTGATCGCCGTCTGAGTTTGTTCCGGTCTTCAGCGTGGTCAGATAAATTCGTCCGCGGCGTAGCGCGGGCGTCTTCGCCATGCCGGTAAGCCCACCGAGCAAAGAAGAGCCCATCAGGTCCCCCGTCGACTTTGGCGAGCGGTGGGAGAGACCCGATGGGCTCCCAGGAGGAGTCGATGGTAAGCGTAGAGGGTCTTGACTGCAAGGTTTATTGGGAGCTGGGTAAGCTGCCTGAGGTGAGCTGCCCGGGTCCCGACTGTGCGGGACAGTTGCGGGGCCATGGCTCCTACCGGCGGTACGTGGAGGGGGAGTATCGCTGGATTTGGCGGTTGCGGTGTGCGCTTTGCGGGGTCAGCCATGCCCTTCTGCCGGAAGATCTGTGCGCCTATCGAGACGTGCGGTTGACCGAGGTGGAAGCGGCGTTTGCGGCGGGGACACCGAGCCTGGGTGCACAGGCCGCGGGGCAGAGCGACAGCGCAGGTGTGCGGCGGGTGCGGCGTTGGCTGCAAGCGGCCCGCGGTCCGTTGGGAGAGGCCGTCAAGGCGTTGCTGCCTGCGGCCGAGGGTACCTGGTGGCAGCGAGGGCAGGCGGTGGTAGGCGAGGCTTTGGGATGGCTGAGCCGGCTGCGGCACCGGCTGTGGTCGCAGTGGCAGTGCTTTCTCGGCGGTCTTGGCGGTTTGTACCGCCACGGACGGCCGCGGCGACGATCGCAGGGCTCTTCTCCATACCTTGGTAGCTGCCCTTCGGGGTGATCTGGCGCGAAGCTTCTCCGGGACGCTTTGGGATGTCCCCAGAGCCGAGTTTCGGAGACTTTGTGCCATGGATGAGGATCTACGAGAGCGAATTGCGCTGTTCCGCTACGGAGTCATCAGCGAGCTGGTGAGCCGGCCTTTGGCGGCGGGCGAGAAGGAACGGCTGCTGTCGAGCCTGGCCGGCAAGAGTTGGGCCATCCCCGGCAGCGAGCGAACCCACATTGGCCGCGCCACGGTGCGGGACTGGGTGACGCTGTACCAGAGACACGGTCTGGAAGGCCTCAGCCCTCGTCCGCGCTCAGATGCCGGAAGGCCGCGGGCCATCCCGCAGCCGGTGCAGGAGCTGCTACTGGCTCTGCGGGCCGAGCGCCCTGGCGCCTCGCTCGACAGTCTGATCCGCGCCGTCGAGCTGTCCGGCCGTATCCAGGGCGCTCTACAGCTGTCGCGCAGCTCTGTGTATCGGTTCTTCGCCGCTCAGGCCAAGCCGGCCGCCGAAGCGGCCACCGCCGAGCCCGACGCTCTGGCCTTCACCTACCCGCACGTCAACGACCTGTGGACCTCCGACCTGATGCATGGACCGCGCTTGCTGGTGCCGGGACGGCGCGATGGCGGCAAGACCTACCTCTACGCCTTCCTCGACGATGCCTCGCGGATGGTGCCGTTTGCCGCCTTCTACCCGGCGGAGAATGCCGCCTGCTACCAGGACGCCCTCAAGCAGGCCCTGCTGCGCCGCGGCCTTCCCCGAAGGCTTTACTGCGACAACGGCGCCACCTACCGCACCCACCACCTGCAGGTCATGTGCGCCACGCTCAATATCGCGCTGATCCACTCCCGGCCTCACCGGCCGCGCGGTCGCGGCAAGATCGAACGCTTCTTCCGCCATGTCCGCACGGCGTTTCTGCCCCATGTGACGGCTGACATGCTCGGCGGCTTGGCCCAGCTCAACCGCGTTTTCTGGGCCTGGCTCGAAGGCGAGTACCACCAGACCTGTCACGGTGGCCTCAACGGGCAGACGCCGCTGGATCGCTTCCTCGCCGACCAGGCTCTGGTGCGCCCCGCTCCCGAGGAGCTGGAGCTTCTGCTGCGCATGAAGGTCGCCCGAAAGGTCGGCCGCGACCGCACGGTGCACCTCGACGGCCGCCTTTACGAAGCTCCCGACGGCTATGCCGGCGAGACCGTCGAGGTGCTTTACGACCCCTATGACCCTGGCCGGCCCGTGCACTTCAGGCGCCAAGGGCAAACCGCGGAGATCCCCTTGCGGCGCCTCGATCTGCACACCAACGCCACCCTGCGCCGACTGCCCAGAGACACCCCGGCCGAAGAGCCGGCGCCACCCGCCACCGGCATCAGCTACCTCGATCTGCTCGCTCGCAAGCTTTACCGCGGAGACGGCGAGTCATGATCTACAAATCCTTCTTCGGCTTCTCCCATCTGCCCTTCCAACGCACCCTCACGGGCGATCAACTGTTTCGTCCTGCGGCGCTCGAAGAGCTGCACTCGCGCCTGCGCTACCTGGTCGACACCCGGGCCCTGGGCATCCTCACCGGCGAGCCCGGCAGCGGCAAGTCCACGGCCCTCAGACGGCTGCGCGATGAGCTGCACCCCGACCAGGTCCGCGCCCTCTATCTGCACGACACCCTGGTCAATACCGCCGACTTTTGCCGCCAACTGGCCCTCCAACTCGGCCTCGAGCCGCAATGGTCGCGAGCCCTGACCTTCCGCCTCATCCAGCAGGAAATCCAACGCCTCGTCCAGGAGCGACACCTCACCGTCCTGCTCGTCGTCGATGAGGCTCATCATCTAAGACCCGACGTGCTGGCCCTGTTTCCTCTTCTCGCCAACTTCGATTGGGATAGCACGGGCCGGCTGGCCGTGCTCTTGGCCGGTCAATCCGGCTTGCGCCAACGACTGCAGATGGCCCACCTCGAAGCCCTTGCCCAGCGCATCACCATCCGCTTCGCCCTGCGAGGCTTCGACCGCGACACCACCGAAAAGTACCTGGAACACCGACTCAAGGTCGCCGGCGTGGACCGGCCCCTGTTTACCGCCCCCGCCACCCAAGCCCTCTGCGACGCCTCCCAAGGCGTCATGCGACGCATCGACACCCTCGCCCACAATGCCTTAGCTGTCGCCGCCACCTTGCGCTCTACGCTCGTCGAGCCCGAGCACGTCCTGAAGGCCGCCGAGGAGGTACGAGGATGAACGAACCGGACAACATCCTAGCCTATCTGAAAGACCAAATCCCTGCCTATCCCTTCGATCCTAAACTCGACGCCGAGTTTGTCCAGGAGCTGATCGCCGACTTTGACCACCTCGATATCCTGGAGCAAACCAAAACCTTCCGCTGGTACTACAACAACCAGCCCGCCACCCGCTTCAAAAACGTCCGCGTCGGGCTGCGCAGATGGCTCACCAACGCCTGGGCCCGGAAGATGGAGTAGCAGAACCTACGAATCAACAAACCAGTCCCAGATTGCACCGCGACGGCCCAGTCTGGGACTGGAGCTCTCACCGCTCTCCACCGCCCCGAAAGAGCTCGAATTCATGGCCACGGAATTACGCGAGACTCAACAAGCTAAGACAAGCATAGTAATATTCTGCGATTTTCCGGCGTATGGTCGCTTCTCAAACCTGCAAGCATTTACGGGCTATAAAACCGTCCTGGAGAGAAAGAGAAGCAGCTCGGATGTTTCGATTCATCTCACTTGCCTTTCCCCGAAACAGCGAGCCTTGGCGATTCAACAGCAGTTCGAGAAGAGTTTAGAGAAAAAGCCCAGGTCTAAGAAATTCGTCCAGCTACTCAGAAGATTTCTGGATGACTATGGAGCCGACACCGATAATCCAAGAGAGCTCGATTTAAAGAGATTCAGCGAACTAGCGGAAGAAGCTAACACCGACATGGTGAAGGAAGTATTCCCTAAGAAGGATTGCCTCGAGGTAGATCAGCCTATACATATTTTCTTTTGGCTGATCGATAGCCGAGAGGCCATATTCTCGGTTGTAAGCCGTTCTGAGAAAGCCCTTGAGCACGGGTTCTTTACCCGAGATGCTCGTTTGATAGAAGCGTTTGAGGCAATGCGTACGCGATACCAAAACGAACAAAGGGCACCAGGCCCGGGACAGCCTCCCGAAGGTCATGGGTGATCCACAGGTAGTTCATCGAGGGCGACGATTGCATGTGCATATCGAACTGTGCAAAGAGAGTCGGTGATAATCGCCAGGGCAGATGGGTGGCAGCGTTGCGAGTCCAGACCGTAGTGGGTTCGCCGGCCAACACTCGCTTCGAGCGGACCGGCGGGCGACCGACTCTGCATGGAGGAGCGTCCGTGGCCGCCGCCCGCTCAAACATCAGGCGTTGGAGATGCGGAGCGGAGGGAAAGGCTCGCTCAAGACTCGGAAGAGACGCGTCCTGACTGAACCGGCTCTCCCGGAGTCTTGCGCGGCTCCATCAGAGATCGCAGGGTCCTCCCGAAGCTTCTCCGCCACTCGCGGAAGCTTGCGCGAGCCCTCCCTCGACTTTCGCAGCTCTTCCTAATCTAAGGGCTGCCGAGCTGTCCCCCTCGCTCGTGGAGCGCCCCGCCTACGGACAGATGCAGGGTTCGAACTTATAGCAGCAAATCGTGAAGCCATCGCAGTGGACCTGAATCTGGGGCGGCGGGCAACTCGTCGCGGAAGCGGGCGTGATGGCGCTGGTCGCAGCGACAGCCGCCAGGGCGAGCACCAAAAGAATGAGCTTCTTGCGCATGACAGTCCTCCTTCAAAGGAAACGGGTCTTCCGGCACCGGCCGGCCCCTGTCTTTGCCCTATCCTACTCCTGTCGCCCTCGCCCAAGTCCAGCGGGAGACAGGCCGGCGCCGCTCGTCGTCCTGCTCTTCCGGTTTCCTCGCTCGAAGTGAGGATCGCAGCAGCCCCGGCCAGGAACGGTCTCGCGGCCCTTCAGGCCGCACCGCGTTGTCATCTCTCCACCCAGGGCATCGGCCTTCGGCCTCGGCCCTGGGCTCCGTTCTCCCGGCCCGTTGGGCCGGCCGATCGACTCCAGAGTCTCACCGGTATCGATCCTCTGCAGTGTGAGTATTTGCTCAGCCGCGGAGCCGAGGAGTGGTGTTTCTTGACGGGCTGCTGCGGTATACTCACGGACACGAAATCACGGTTGAGGAGCCTGGGCATGCGGCAGAACCCTTCGCTGAGCGGTCCCCTGAAAGCCACACAGCGGCTGTCGGGGCTTGTGTTGAGGCCGGCAGGGTCTCGCGCGAAGCGCCTGCGAGGGATTGAATCCCCATAGGACCGCCTCGGACTCCCCCGCGGCTTCGTTCAACCTGCGGCTATCCGAAATCCTCCCGGAACCTGCGAGGACTCCGGAATGATTTCGTGGGGAGGACTTCGGATAGCCGCTAAAAGGTTAGGCGACCTTTCGATAGAATCAACCGCTTCCGCCACCATCCAAGAGGTGCCCATGCCCGACTCTCCCGAACCACTCCCATGCGGCCTCGCCTTAGCCCGTCGGCTCAGCCACGAGCCGCCTCCTGTTGTCGAACGACTCGGGTGGCGCTATCACCACATAGGCATTCCGACTACGAAGGTCCAAGCCAACGAACTGCACCTTGAACGGTTTGGTCTCTTCGTCTCGGGGTTCACCTCAAGTCCATACGGCATCGAGTGGATGCGCTTCGAGCTGGAAAGCCCGATTCACGAGCTCATTCGCACCGTCCCCCATGTCGCTTTCGAGGTCGACGATCTCGAAGCGGCACTCGAAGGCCAGCACGTTATCTACCCGCCTGGCTCTCCGTCCGAGGGCGTCCGCTCCGCCATGATTGTTCACAACGGCGCTCCGGTAGAGCTCATTTCCTTCCAGAAACCGGTGCCTTCTCCGGCCGGAGCGGCGGCATTCGGGTCCTCCACGGCCAATCAACACTCATGAGAAAAGAGCCTTCGATCCTCTCGATCGCAGTCGGCGGGGCTCTCTTTTGAACAGGTTTCGAGCATCGACAGCGGGAGGAAACTCGTGGCACTCGTGGTTCTTCTGAGAGGGGTCAACGTCGGCGGTCACAGGACCTTCCGACCTACCAAGCTCGCCGAAGAACTGAAGCACCTCGATGCCGTCAACATCGGCGCGGCAGGCACCTTCGTGATCCGGCAACCGGTCACCCGGGCGCAACTCCGCGCCGAGTTGGCACACAGGCTTCCCTTTGATGCCGAGATCATGATCTGTCAGGGTCACGAGATTGTCGGGCTGATCTCTCAGAATCATTTCGCGGACCAGCCCGTGCAATCCGACATCGTCCGCTTCGTAAGCGTCCTGTCGCAACGCCCCCGCTCGGCGCCGTCGATGCCCATGAGCTTTCCTTCCACCGGCGAGTGGCTGCTGAAGATTCTCGCGAGGGACAACCGGTTTGTCTTCGGCGTGTACCGGCGCCATATGAAGGTCATCAGCTACCTGGGCACGCTCGACCGGCTCTTTGGTGTCCCGGTCACCACGCGCAACTGGAATACCATCACCGCCATCGCCAAGGTGTTGGGTAACGACGGATCACGGCCCACGATTGTCGGAGGCCGTAAATGAAAAACTACCGCCGCCCTTCCGAGGTGGGAAGCACCGAATGGACGCGTCATGACTTCCTTTCTATGAAAGGCACTTCGCCAGCGGGCGCATATCCCTCGGTCTTCATTAGCTACAGCCGAGCCAATCAGGAGCAGGCGCTTACGGTCGACGCCGCACTGAAGGAGCACGGGCTGCGGACGTTCATCGACGAGGAGCGTGTCGACGACACAGCGGACTTCGAGTTTACCATCTACGACGCGCTGCGTTCAGAGGTCTCACACGTCGTGGTCGTGCTCACGGAGGGCGCAGCCTGGTCGCGCTGGGTGCGCTTCGAGGTTCTGGTCGCCGAGCGCTCGGGGAAGGAGGTGATCCTCTATCGCCGCCCCGAGTGGCCGTTGCCAGCCTATTGGGAGCGCTGGTCGGTCTCGCAAGCGCACGACATCCCGGAGCTCGTTGCCCGTGTCCGTGACGTGCGCGGAACCGCGCTGGCGAGATCCATGCTCTGGAACCTGGCCACGTACCCGACCCCCGAGTTTGTCGGTCGGGCTTCCGAGGTGTTGGAGATCGAGAGACGACTCACGGCGGAGCCTCTCCCGCTCGTGCTCTGCGGTCTCGGCGGCGTGGGCAAGACGCAGCTCGCGCTGGAGCACATCTTCCGTCGCCACGAGGACTACGACCTAGTCTGGTGGGTACGCGCTGCCGAGCGGGCGACGCTCCTCACCGATATCGCCGCGCTGGGCTTGGAGCTTGATCTCCCCGGCGCTGACCCCGAGCGCGTGCTTGAGACGGCCGAGTCAGTGCGGCAATACCTCTCGGGTCGCGATCGCTACCTGCTCGTCCTCGACAGCGCGTTGAATCCTGAAGACGTCGCTCCGCTCGTTCCCAACGGGCGCGGCCACTGCCTGCTCACTTCGAGGCGCATGGACTGGCCCTGGGGAAAACCGTTCGTTGTTTCCACCTTCGACGAGGGCTCTTCCATCGATTTCCTGAAGCGCCGCACGAAACTCGAACGCAGCCCCGCAATGGAAGAGGTGGCGGATCGACTCGGCGGGCTGCCGCTCGCGCTGGCGCAGGCAGGCGCCTACGTGGTGCAGAAGCGCATCACCTTCGCCGAGTATTCCGAGCGACTCGCGCAGAGCAGGTCCGGGTTGATGGAAGCGGGCGCGCTCATTGAGAGCAACGCGCGCGTCGCGAGCACGTGGGATCTCTCCTTTGCGGAAGCCCGAGCGGAAGCCCCCGAGGCCTGGTCTGTGATGTCGATCGCCTCGTTTCTGGCGCCAGAGGGCATTCCGCGGGACCTCGTGGCGCCCGCGGTAGGCCAGGAAGCCACCGAAGGAGCGTACCAGGCGCCTTCCAGTCTGCCGGTGGGCTCACCCGCCGCGTTGCGCGCGCTCAGCCGCTATTCGCTCATCGCACTCATGCCGCACTCGTTCAGCGTCCACGCGTTGGTGCAGGACGTGGTCCGAGAGCGCATACAGGACGGAAACCGTTGGCTGCGCGTCGCTCTCGGCCGGTTGAGCTCGCGATTGCCGCCCCACGGCCGAGGCGAGGAGTTCGCGAACCGGTTCGAGGAGCTCAGTCTGCACGTGTTGTCCGCGACGCGGCACGCTGCAGTTCGCGGCGCGGAGACCCGCCTGTCCATGGGGCTTCTGCTCGACATCGCGGACGACATGGTCCGCCGCTCGCTCCTCGTCGATGGGCGCGAGTCGCTCGAGCGCGCGTTACGCATGGGCGAGGAGAAGTTCGGAGAGACTTCGCCCGTGCTAGCCACTGTACTCAACAGCCTCGGCCTTGCTTGCGATTTCGCCGGCGACTTCCCTGCTGCGGAGCGCGCCTACCTTCGAGGCATAGAGATTGCGCGCCAGTCCACCAGCCAGTGGGAGCTCATCCACATGTTGCAGGGCAACCTCGGAGCGCTCTACCACAACATGAACGAGCCCGAGCGCGCTCGAAGAGTGTTGGAGCCAGGACTTGTTGGGCGCGAGCGTCCTGGGGGCACCGAGGTGCTCGCGTCGCGACAGAAGCTCGGCCAGACATACATGGCCGAGGGCCGGCTCGACCTCGCGGAAGCGGAGTTTCTGAAGATCCTGAAGCTCCGCGAGTCTGGAAAGATCCAGGAAAGGCAGGAGCTCGCGCAGTCCTACGCCGACCTCGGCCAGCTATACGGCCACAAGAAAGAGTGGGACCGAGCGCTCGACTTCTTCTCGCGCGCCGTCGACCTCTATCTTGAGGAGCAAGGGGAGGAGAGCTTCTTCCTCGGGATCACCCGCTACAATCGGTCTGCGGTGTACAAGGCGCTGGGTCGGTTTTCCGATGCACTGCTGGATCTCGAAGCCGCGCGTCTCATCGTCAGCAAGGCTGCCGGCGAGATGCATCCCTATCTCGCGGCCATCCTGTTCGACACCGCAGACTTGAGGAGAAAGTTGGGGGACACCCGCGAGCTCGTAGGCCTTGTGCGCTCCGTCGTCGCGATCTGCAAGGCGCACCCGGAGGTCCAGCCCCTCCGGATGCTTGAGATACAAGCCTCCGTGCTCCTCGCCGCATTCCAGGCCCAGAGCTCGGGAGGAGGGAAACGCACATGAAGCGCGGGCGCCCCGTCGTGCCTGGCAGTCGCGATCACCGGGCCATGCTGCTGAACAACGAAGCCTCGAGGCTCTGCAGGGAAGGTCTGTTCGAACGCGCCGAGCCCCTCTTCCTCGAGGCCCTACGCATTTGGGAGGTCCACTTCGGCCCGCGCAGCGATCCCGTGGCGGTGTGCTGCCAAAGCCTCGGCGTCCTATACACGGCCCTGGGCGACTTCGACGGAGCAATCCTCCAACTGCGGCGTGCGCTAGACATCCTGAGCACGTTGCCCGGCAGCGATGCAGATGAGCGAGGCGCCTACCAAGAAATCCTCGACACCCTGGAATACGGCTCGCGTCTGGAGCTGAGTACGGCGCAGAGTGTCGCGCGCGGGATGTGGGGCTAGGTCCTTTTCGGGAAACGTGTGCTGAGTCCCTGCGGGCTGGTCTTCAAGGCTGGGGCGCGGTGACTCTCCTTGACCTGAGTGACAGGCCCATCCGCAGAACGGAGGCGCCCATCGGCGCGATGGACATACACATCGGCGCGATGGACATACACATCGGCGCGATGGACACACACATCGGCGCGATTTACAGGTCCAACGGCTGAAATGCCATGTCCATCGTCACGATGTGCAGGTCCAACGGCTAAAGTGCCGCGTCCATCGGCGCGATTTATCGGTCCAACGGCTGAAATGCCGTGTCTATCGTCACGATGTGCAGGTCCATCGGCTAAAGTGCCGTGTCCATCGTCACGATTTGCAGGTCCATCGGCTGAAATACCGTGTCCATCGTCACGATGTGTGTGTCCATCGTCAAGATGTGCGTGTCCATCGTCACGATGTGTTCGTCCATCGGCTGAAATGCCATGTCCATCGGGCCGATGTTGGCTCGCATCGGCGAGGCGCGGCGCCAGGCGGCCCACGGCGGCTGAATCCCGCCCTCCCGGCGGTACAATCCGTATCGATGGAGATCCTCACCACCCACGTGGGCGCCGACTTCGATGCGTTCGCCGCGATGATCGTGGCGCGCCGGTTCCATCCCGAGGCCCGGCTGTTCTTCCCCGGCTCGCGGGAGGGCTCGGTGCGGCGGATGATCGAGGCGCGGGGCCTGGAGGTTCCCGAAATCCGCCAGAGGGACGTGGACCCGGCGGCGCTGACGCGGGTGATCCTCTGCGACATCCGGCAGCGCAGCCGCATCGGCGTCGTGGCGTCGTGGCTGGAGGCGAACCCCGAAATCGAGGTCTGGGCCTATGACCATCACTCGGCGGCGCCCAGCGATGTCGCCGTGACGGGAGGCATCGTCGATCCAGCGGCAGGTTCTTCCTCGACGCTGCTGGTGGAGGAGTTGCGCCGGCAGGGACTCGACGTTTCGCCCGACGAGGCGGATCTGCTGCTCCTGGGAATCTACGAGGACACCGGCTCTCTCACCTACGTCACCACCGGCCCGCGCGACCTGGCCGCCGCCGCCTGGCTGTTGGAGCAGGGCGGGGACCTCGCCGCCGTCCGCGCCTCCGTCTTCCGGCCGCTCGATCCGGAGCGGCTGGACGTGCTCCACCACATGACGCAGCGGCTGGAGGTCCACCGCATCCGCGGCCACCGGGTGGGAATCGTGGAGGTCGAGCTGGGGAAATACGTCGAGGAGCTGGCGCCGCTCGTCTCCCGCTGCCTGGAGATCTTCGCGCTGCCCCTCCTTTTCGCCGCCTTCGGCGAAGGGGAGCGGTTGACTCTCATCGCCCGCGGCACGCTGGAGGATTTCGACCTGGGGGAGGCGCTGAAGGAGCTGGCCGGCGGGGGAGGGCACGCCACGGCCGCTTCGGCGCGGCTCAAGGACACGACGCTGCTGGAAATACGCGAGCGGCTGCTCGCCTATCTGCACCGCGTCTTGCCGCCGGCGGCCCGGGCCCGGGACCTGATGATCGCTCCCTTCTACGTGATTTCCGCCGGCACCTCGATCGAGGAGGCCAAAACGAGCCTCAACGCCCGGCGGATCAACGCCGCGCCGGTGGAGCAGAAAGGGCGGGTCGTGGGCACCGTCTCGCGGCAGATCCTCGACGCCGCGCTCCAGCACAGCCTGGGATCACGCCCGGTGGAGGCGGTGATGTCCGCCGCGCTCGAGTGGGTCGACCCGGACGCCCCGGCCGACGAGGTGCGGGAGCGGATGCTCAGGCGTCATCCGCGCTTCGTGCTGGTGGGGGACCCCGCGGCCGGCCGCCCACTGGGGCTGGTCACCCGTATGCAGCTCCTGCGGCACCTGCACGGCCAGCTCGCCGACTTCGAGGAGCGGTTCGACCGCCGCGCCGAGCAGCAGGGCGAGCGGCGGGAGAAGATCGGCAAGCTCATGGCGCAGCGGCTGCCGGCGGCCCTGACCTCGCGCATCGAGACCATCGCCGGCGTTTCGCGGCAGCTCGGCGTCCCTGTCTACCTGGTGGGTGGCTTGGTGCGCGACCTGCTGCTGGAGCGCGAGAACCGCGATCTCGATCTGGTGGTGGAGGGGGACGGCGTCGCTTTCGCCGAAGCGCTCGCCCGGAGGCTGGACGGCCGGGTGCGGGTGCATCGCGCCTTCCTCACCGCCGTGGTAGTCGACGGCGAGGGCTTTCACGTCGACGTCGCGACTGCCCGCAGCGAGCACTACCGGGCCCCGGCGGCCCTGCCCGAAGTTCAGACCTCGGCTCTGCGGCAGGACCTTTTCCGGCGGGACTTCACCATCAACACCCTCGCCATCCGCCTGGGGCCGGAGCCGGCGCACGAGCTCATCGACTTCTTCGCCGGCCGGCAGGACCTCAAGGAGAAATCCCTGCGGGTGCTGCACAGCCTGTCGTTCATCGACGATCCCACGCGGGTCTTGCGGGCCGTGCGGCTGGAGCTGCGGCTGGGATTCCGGATGTCTCCCGAGACCCTGCATCTCGCCCAGGTGGCCCTTTCCGAAGGGGTTTTCGACCAGCTTTCCGGCTCCCGGCTGCGGGACGAGCTGGCCCTGCTGCTCGACGATCCGGAGCTGGCTCTGCGCGGTCTCGAGCGCCTCGCCGAGCTCGGCGTGCTGCGGGCCCTCGATCCGCGAATCGAAATGGACGTCGCCACCAACGAACGGTTGCGAAACGCGCGGGCGGCGCACGACTGGTACCGGTTGGAAGGGATTTCCGAGCCGCCGGTGCAGGCATGGCGGCTGTTGCTGATGGCCCTGGCAGAGCGCTTCGCGGCGGCGGATCTCGTTCGTCTGGCCGACCGGCTGATGCTGGCGGGGGAGGACCGGAGCCTGCTCACCGGCTTCCCGGGCCGCCTCGCGTCGGCCCGGGAAGCCCTGCGCGGCGAGCGGATGCCCCACCGGGTGGCAGAAACCCTGGAATCCTTGGGTGGCGAGGAGCTCCTCCTTTTGATGGCGGGGGAAATGGCGGTGGAAATGACCGGGGAGGACGAAGCGATCCGCGTCTGGGTCCGCCGCTACCTGACGGAACTGCGAGGCCTGAAGCTCAGGATTCGCGGCTCCGATCTCCTGGCGGCGGGAATCTCCCCTGGACCGCAAATCGGCGAGGCCCTGCGCGCGACCCACGACGCGCGTCTCGACGGCCGGATCCACGAGAGCGAGGAGCTGCTGTACGCTTTGGCTTTCCTGGCGGGAGAGCCCGCCGCCGTGCTGCGAGAGGAGGCCGTGTGAGGAGACGATTCGTGGGGTTTTCCAGCATCTCCGGCATCGCTCTGGTCCTCGCTCTTCCCTGCGCCGCGGTGGACAGCCGTTCCTTTGAGATCGTTCGCTACGATTGCCTGACGGACACCACCCGGCGCGAGGTTACTCTGTTCGGCAATGGCACCATCCGCGTGCGGGACGGGCTGATCCACCACGAGTGGATGGGCCTCACCGACTTGGGGCCGGACGAGCTCCAGGGCTTTCTCAACCGCCTGGAAGGCGAGGACCTTTCCCAGGCCACGAGCCCGGAGAAAGGGGTGGAGGGCGCCTGGGTGGAGCGTTGCGAGCTGTGGCTTCAGCTTCCCGGCAAAGAGCTCAAGAACTTTCATTTCGGTCATTACGATCCGCTGGGCCTCACCCTCTCCCGCGTGGTACGCATCGCCGAGGAGCTGGGCGAGAAAGTGCAGGTGGTGAAGGACGCCGACGATCTGCCGGCCGACTACGTTCCCGAGTTGGGGGACGTGCTGAAGCGGGTGGGCGATGGCGAGCGCTTCCGCATCGTGGCCTTCACCTCGGACAAGAAAGGGATCGAGCTGCAGGGGGTCGACATACCGTTGGAGGTCTACATCCCCAAAGACAAGGTGAGGCAACTGTTCACCTCCCTGGTGTCCAAGGGATGGTGAAACCGGGAGTGCGCATCATGGGCGGCGAGCTCCGCGGCCGGGGGCTCGCCGTGCCGCCGGGTGCGCGCCCCACCGAGGGACGGGTGCGCGAGGCCCTGTTTTCCATCTGGCGCGAGCGGCTGGAAGGCGCCCGGGTCCTCGACCTCTTCGCCGGCAGCGGCGCCGTGGCCCTGGAGGCGCTGGGGCGGGGAGCCCTGACGGCCCTGGCCGTGGACGCCGATCTGCGGGCGGTGAAGATCGTCGAGGGGAACGCCGCCCGCGTGGGCCTCCAAGCGCTGGAGATCCAACGCCTCACCCTGCCCGCCGGCCTAGCCCGGTTGATTGAGCAAAACGCCGGCCCCTTCGACCTCGTCTTCGCCGATCCCCCCTACGGCTTCGACGCCTACGAGGATCTCCTCCAGGGAACCTCCCCCCTTCTGGCGCCCGAAGGTGAAATCGCCGTTGAGCACTCCGCCCGCCGGGAACTGCCCGTCGAAGTGAAATCGTTGACCCGGGTGGACGTGCGGCGGTACGGGGAGAGCGCCGTGAGCTTTTACCGGTAAGAGCCGAGATGAAATTCTCAAGGACAGTAAGGACGGCAAGGACCACAAGGACGAGAAAACGCCGATCTCAACTCTTCTTTGGTCTCCTTGCTGTCCCTATTGTCCTTTGCGTCCCCTCAGCGAGAACACCTCATTACCCCGAGCTTCGCCATCCGGCCTGCGCGGACCTCGTCGATGACCTCACGCAGCACCGCGGCGATACTCGGTCGCTGCCGAATGAGCCCCGTGTTCGGGATGAATTCCCAGACGTCGCCGCGAGCACAGTGGATGCAAAGGTCGAAGGCGTCCCAAGACGCGAATGGGATCAAGTCAGGCACCCAGTAGCCCCAATCGTCCTCTCGTGGCGGGAAGGCAGGGAGCGGATCGGGCAGACAGTTGTCCGCAAAGATGCGATGGTGCTCGACAACTTCGGCTGGGGAGTGGAGACGGTGCTCACCGAACAGGCCGGTCACCCCCGGCGAGACGTACTGCTGGCCGCCGTGGACACGGTAGACCTCACGCAGCTCGGGCGGCACCGGCAGCGACAGCGCTTCGGCAATCGCGTCGACCTCGGCATCGGCCGCTGGTGGCAGCAACCCGGCACCGCACGTTACCCCAGCCGCTGAGTACAAGCTCTTGGCCTCGGCGATGAGCTCGCGAAGGGTCATTCTTGCTACTCGTAAGGCCGCCCATTCCCCTCAGTGATCCGGACCTTGACCGCGCCGGCCGATCATTGAGACGATCGGCAATCCGACGAATGGGATGTGGCCGATCAGTTGGACCCACCAGCGGACTATGATCCTGGGTGGACGGTGCAGCAGGAGAGGGATGACCACCAGCGACATCACCAGCCAGATGAACGGGCCATAGAGCGAAGCCACTTTCAACGGCCCGAGCGGAGACCGGACCAGGCTTCGGATCCGGGACGAACGCTCGTAAAGGATGAGGAACACGGCCGACCATCCGAGCGCGACTCCAAAGTGCATCAACACGCCGATGGCCGCCGTCCGGGCGCCGCCGTCGAGGGCTGCCGGGCCCAGCAGCGTCGAGGCCACGCCCTGGAAGACGCGCGCCGGGGTGGAGTTGTAAAACAGGCTTGAGATGCTCGCGAAGAGCCCGTCGGTCACGCCGGTCAGGAGGCCGGCGAGCAGGATTCGCGTCAGGGCGGAGCTGGGAGCTGCATTTTGAGGGGAAGGCATGCGGGGATGGTACTCGCTCAGGGGAGCAGGGTCCATAGGTTCATTCGCCGGGGGCGACGCAGGCGTCCGCCGGGGCAGCGGCGGCCCGTTGCGGGTGCTGGCGTTGGTGGAGTAGTCAGGAAAGAATGAGGTAGACTCCAAACGCTGAGGCACGACGTCTCCCGTTCTGGAAGGATTGCGGTAAGGGATGCGGGAGAGCGTGGCAGTCTACGAGAGGATGAGAAGCGAAGGAGAGATGCGATGTTGACCACGGTTGAAGGAGTCTTCAGAGACGGCCATGTAGAGCTACGCGAAGCGCCGCCCGTGGTCGAAGGAGCGCGCGTCATTGTTACGTTCCTGCCGGATTCCTCCGGGGCCGGGGCCGATTCATCCCGCTCAGCGTTCGAGGCCAATCGCCACGTGCTTGACCTGCTTCATGCGTGGAAAGCCGAGCCTCTGACGGCAGAAG
The DNA here is from genome assembly GCA_049284515.1 of Thermoanaerobaculia bacterium. GTDB lineage: Bacteria > Acidobacteriota > Thermoanaerobaculia > Multivoradales > UBA5704 > DATARR01. The sequence goes on along the minus strand of JBAPYB010000282.1, from coordinate 35,395 downwards.
AAGAGCGCCTGCTTGACGACTTCGAGAGCTTCCAGGCTTAAAATCCCCTTCGCTTCCCATGAAGGAACAGGCGGTGCTGGTGACGAACAATGTTCGTCATTTCGAGGGTCTTGGCATTCCTTTGTTCAATTGGGCTGCGGATCCAGGATCATAGAGTCGGCCGTGAGCCAACAGCAGCCAACAAGAACAAAACGGGACGCCAAGCCTCAGACAAAGTCGCTCCCTACAGGCACCGGCAGTCTCTGCGGCAGGGGAGAAGCCCCTGCCGCAGAGCCGGGTCCGATGCGCTCAGTGGACGTTGATCCGTGACGTGATGCCGAAGGTGCGGGGTTGGTTCACCAGGAAGCCCACGCGCGCCCGGGTGCCGCGCTCCTGGTCGAGAGCGAGCAACGCCAGCTTGTTGGTGAGGTTGTTCACGAATGCCGCGACTTCCCAGCGGCCATTGAGGAAGCCGAGGCGCAGGTTCGCGATCTCGTAGGCCGGCAGCTCAGGGTTGAATTTGAAGGTGCTCTGGGTCAGCGGGCCGCCGATGGTGTTGGCGCCGAACGAGTTCAGGTCCACGATGCCGAAGCCTGCGGCCTGGTCGCCGATCTGCGTGAAACGCGAGCCGATGTACTGGTAGATGCCGGTCAAGTAGCCGAGCCAACTCCCTCGCACCGCCCACTGGTAGGTGGCCGTGGCCGAGGCCTGAAACTCCGGGACCGTCGGCAGCCGCTTGCCCGCCTCGATGCCGGAGACGACCTGCACGTTGCCGGCCGCATCGGTCGACGTCAGGGTCGACCGCAGCTCGGATTTTCCATAGCTGGTGGAGATGGAGAACTCGAAGTGGTCGTTCACCGGGGCGGCGAGCTCGAGCTCGATGCCGGTGCTCCGTGCCTTGGGAACGTTGAAGATCAGGCGGGAGGAGCAGGAGCCGGCGGTCACCGTCGCCTGCAGGTCCTTGATGTCCATGTAATAGGCCGCGACGTTGAAAGTTCCGTGGCCTCTCAGGTTGGTCTTGGTGCCGATCTCGTAGTTCCAGACGTTCTCGTCTTTCCACTGGCCGCGCCCGCCGAAGGTGACCAGGTCCTGGGGCGTGCAGAGGGGCACGTTGAGAGGATCGTTGATGCCGCCAAGCCGGAAACCTTTCGAGACCTGGGCGTTAAACTTCGTGAGGTCGGAGACGGAGAAGCTCGCGATGAAGCGCGGGGCGAAGCCGGTGGCGGAGACCGAGCCCTTGGTCGTTCCAGGGTCGGCAAAGATACCGTCGAACGTCTGGGTGCGGTCTTCCTTGAAGTCGTAGTACCGCAGGCCGGCGGTCAGGTTGACGCGGTTGTTGACCGCCCAGGTGGCCTCGCCGAAGAGCGCGGTCTGCTTCATGTGGTAGTGCAAGTCCGAGAAGAAGAGGACGTCGCGCGCCGCACCGAAATTCCCTTGGGTGGGGATGCCGCTCAGGGATTCGAAGCCCGAAACGAGAAGGTTCTGGCCGTAGTCGCGCTTCATGGTGCTGTAGAAAACTCCGGTGACCCAATTCAGCCGGTCCCGTTTGCCGGCGAGGCGAAACTCCTGGGTGAACAGTTTCGCCTTCGTTGCGTCGTCGAGCGGCGCGTTGAGCGTGTAGACGTTCTGCGGCAGCCCGATGCTGCCGCCGGTGATGCTGGCGGTCAGCGCCGTCGCGTCACGGACGACGAGGATGTCGCGATCCGTGTAGGAGCTGATCGAGGTCAGGGAGAGGCCTCCGAAGTTGTAACCGATGTTGAGGTCGGTGAGCTGGAACTTGTCGGAGAACGGCTCCTTGATCTGGGTGAACTGTTGCCGGTCGCCCAGGGTGACCGGCGGCCGGGTCGTCGTGTACGGGTTGGCGAGGATGTTGAACGCGTCCTCGCGGTTCCAGCCGTCGGAGGTCACCTTCTGGTAGAGGACCCGCGGCGTGATCGTCAACTGGTCGGTCGGCTGGTAGCGGAGGGCCAGCCGGGCGCCGGAGCGCTCGCCGCTGTTGACGTCTTTCTTGATCGACAGGTTGGGTTGCACGGAGTCGATGAAGCCGCCGAGGCTGTTGTAGAAGGCGGTGATGCGCAGGGCCGCCTTGTCGCCGAGCGGAGCGTTGACGGCGACCTTGCCGCTGCCGCCGGGCTCGCCGTCGCTGATGTCGTTGGCGGTGAGCTCGGCCACGGTCTCGGTCTGGCCCAGCCGGGGCTGGTTGGTGATGTAGCGCAGCGTCCCCGAGGCCGAGCCGGCGCCGAACAGGGTGCCCTGGGGGCCGCGCAGCAGCTCGACGCGCGACATGTCGAAGAGGTCGACGTCGGGCGTGAACAGCGACAGGGAGATGCCCGAGTCGTCGAGGTAGACGCCGACCTGCTCCTTGACGCCCGGCTGGTCGCGGACGATCTGGCCGGCGGAGACGCCGCGGACCGCCACCTGGCTCTGGCCGGGGCCGAGGTTCTGGACGGTGAAGCCCGGGGTGCTCAGGGCGATGCCTTCGATCGAATCGACGCCCCGTTCCCGCAACTGTTCCTCCGTCGGCGCCGCCACGGAGAACGGCACGTCCTGCAGCTTCTCCTCGCGCAGGGTCGCCGTCACGGTGATCTCCTCGGTCACCTTCCCCGCGGGACCCTCCTCGGGCTTGGCGGTCTTGTCCTTGTCGGCTTTTTTGTCAGCCGTCTTGTCGGCCGGCTTGGCGGGCTCCTGAGCCACCGCCGGCAGGGCCAGGGAGGGAAGGATCAGGGCCAGGAGGGTCAGCCCGAAACAGCAGACCGCCTTCCGGCCGAGGCGCCACGCGCTCCAATCGCCGTTTCTCATGAGACGTCCTCCAATGAAAATGCCGTCGCGCGAAATCGCCCGATGGCCAGACCTTGCGAAATTCGCCAACCTCTGCCCGACGAAGCTTTGGGGTTTTCTACCACAACGGCGCCTGGATCGGAAGCAGATCGTGGCTGCTTCCTTGCGACTTGGCGCTCCCCAAGTCCGTGGATCTCCGGAATGGGCTTGATTTCCATGTAGGTATCGGCGAGGCTTCCCGCGACGTGTCGAAGTAGGGTACCCTCGCCGCGGCAAAGCGGCGGCTCAAGGAGGATCGAGCGATGACCTGGACGCAGGTGTACTCTCCCGTCAGCGGCAGCCTTCTCGCGTCGGCGCTCGTCGCCGCCATCCCCGTCGTCGTCCTTCTCGGGCTCCTCGCCTTCCTCCACGTGCGGGCGCACTGGGCCGCGCTCCTGGGGCTCGCCGCCGCCATCCTGATCGCAACCCTGGGCTTTGGCATGCCGGCGAAGCTCGCGCTCGCCGCGGCCGCCGACGGCGCCGCCTTCGGCCTCCTGCCCATCGGCTGGATCATCTTCGGCGCGATCTTCCTCTACGACGTCACCGTCAAGTCGGGCGATTTCGAGGTCCTGAAACACACGATTGCGAGCCTCGCGAGCGACCGGCGCATCCAACTGCTCCTGATCGGCTTCAGCTTCGGCGCCTTCATCGAGGGCGCCGCCGGCTTCGGCACGCCGGTCGCCATCTGCGGCGCGATGCTCATCGGGCTCGGCTTCCGGCCTCTCCAGGCGGCGGGGCTCGCCCTCCTCGGCAACACCGCGCCGGTCGCCTACGGCGCGCTCGGCACTCCGGTCATCACTCTCGCCAAGGTCACCGGGCTGCCGGAATCGGCGCTCTCCGCCATGGTCGGACGGCAACTGCCCTTCTTCTCGGTCCTCATTCCCTTCTGGCTGATCTGGGCGATGGCCGGACGCAAGGCGATGCGCGAGGTGTGGCCCGCCTGCCTCACGGCCGGCGTCTCCTTCGGCGTCACCCAATATTTCGTCAGCAACTATTTCGGTCCCTCGCTGGTCGACATCGCGGGCTCGATCGTCTCCATCCTCTCGCTGCTCGTCCTGCTCCGCTTCTGGCAGCCGAAGACGATCTGGAGCTTCGAGCACGAATCGGACGAGGAGCGCGCGGCCGAGGCGGCGGCGCGGCCCGAGCACACCCCGAAGACGGCGTTCAAGGCCCTCGTGCCCTGGTTCCTCCTCTGCCTCTTCGTCTTCATCTGGGGCTACCCGGCCGCCAAGGATTTCCTGAACGGCGGCACCGCGGGACACGAGAACTTCCTCCACGGCATCTCACTCGTCAACATCCCCGTCCCCGGGCTCGACAAGGCGGTGGTGCGGGTGCCGCCGGTGGTCAAGAAGCCGACGCCGGAAGCCGCGGTCTTCGCTTTGAACTGGCTCTCCGCGACCGGGACGAGCCTCCTGCTGACCGGGATGGTGAGCGGCCTCATTCTCGGATTCTCGTTCCTCGAGCTGTTCCAGATCCTGGGCCGGACGCTCTGGCGGGTGAAGTGGTCGCTCCTGACCATCGCCGCCATGATGGCCCTGGGTTTCACCACCCGCTACGCCGGCCTGGACGCGACGATGGGTCTCGCTTTTGCGGCGACCGGGGTGCTCTTCCCCTTCTTCTCGCCGCTGCTGGGTTGGCTCGGGGTGGCGCTCACCGGCAGCGACACGTCGTCGAACGTCCTCTTCGGCGGGCTCCAGCGGGTCAGCGCCGAGCGGCTTGGGTTGAGTCCGATCCTGGCCTGCGCGTCCAACAGCAGCGGCGGCGTCATGGGGAAGATGATCGACGCCCAGAGCATCGTCGTCGCCGGCGTGGCCACGGGTCAGGAGGGCAAAGAGGGCGAGATCCTGCGCTTCGTCTTCTGGCACAGCATCGCGCTCGCGTGCCTGGTGGGCGTCCTCGTCCTCCTTCAGGCCTACGTCTTCCCGGGGATGATCCCGGCGTTGCCGATTGGGAAGTGAGGGGCGGTGCCGGCGAGCGGCAGGCCGTGCTCGCGAGCGGCGAGGCGGCAGGAGTCGACGCGGCTCATCTGGCCGGCTCCGATCCCGACCGTCTGATTCGCGTCCGCGATCACGATGGCGTTGGACTTGACGGATCGGCAGACCCTCCAGGCGAGATCGATCCATCGCCGCTCCCAGTCTGGACGTTAAGTCGGCGAACGGACGGCGCCCTCGGGGAGGCGTGCAAGGATGGCTTCGTAGGCTTCCCGGGCCAGGTCGAGCGCACTGGACGCATCTCCGGGGAGCGGCGGCTCGGCCTCGCCTGGGTAGCGAAACTTCCACGCGAACTCGGTCAGGGGTGCGACACGGTCGACCAGTCCCTCGAGCGACGGATCAAGCTGTATGCATTGCCGGCCGATCTCCTCCAAGCTGTGCGTCTTGCGGAAGGGCAGATCGTGCCAGGCGAGGAATGCTTTAAGCGCTTTCTCCGCAGCCTGCTGGCAGTGAAACAAGACGTCCTCCAAGAGCGGTGGGGACGCCGCCAAGTCCACCTCGCCCGCACGCAAGTCCGCTGCGGCCCTGGCCAGCCACGCCCGGACGTCCTCGACGATCGCGGGATCATGCATGATGGAGCAGCCGCCCTTCACGCAAGACCGTGCCGGGCAGCGACGCCTTCAGGTGACGGCGGGCTTCGAAATAGGAGCGGGTACAGACAAGCACATCAGCGGCAATTCCGGTCCCCCCCAGCGCTTCGTAGGCCAGCCGGCTGCGCCGACGCTCGGAGGTTGCGTCGTCAGGAACTACGACGAGCAGATCGATATCACTGTGCGGCCCCGCGTCGCCGCGCGCTTGGGATCCGAACAGGTAGATGCGCTCCGGCTTGTACGCGTCAACCAGGCGCCGGAGCGCATCCCTCAACCTGGGATCTCGTCCCTCAGCCCCCGTCGGCGGATCATTCGGCGCGGCCATCAGGGGAAGTGTAGCATCGGCCCGCCTCCCTGGTCGGCGTCCTCGTCTTCCTTCAGGCCCTACGTCTTGCCGTGGATGATCCCGGCGCTGCCGATTGGGAAGTGAGCCTACCTTGGCCCCGGCTGGCTCGGGCCTCCGCCTCTTTGAGAGTCGTAGGTCCGAGCCGTGGCTGGATACCCCTCTCAAGGAGGATCTCTTTCATCTGCGCCCAGCTCAGGCCTGCGAGATCAGCCGCCTTGGCTAGGGAAATCCCTTCAGTCTCGTAGCGATACAGCGCCAGGGTAACGGAAGGTCGCATCAGAGGCTGTCCGAATCGATGAGGTATCTCATTCTTCCTCGTCGTGCTTGAAGCGGAACTGCTCCCGAAAATCCTTACGGTCTTGCTCGAACTGCTGAGCCGCCTGTTCCCCAAGACTCATCGAGCCGTCGGCGATCTCGGCAACGAGCCGAGCCCATTTCGAACCTTCGTCCCGGGCTTCGACGCGAGTGGTACTCCGCTCCGAGGCCTTCTCTACAGCCTGGCTGATAAGCTCGTCCGGACTTGGCAGGCGGCGGACCTTTTTGGGGCCGCTGTCAGGGGAAGTAAGTGTCGGCTTCACGGTCGTGCTCCGTCACGGCGAGCGTACCATGGTCCCGGCCCCCGCGGCATGGGAAGACGCAGTTCCCTGGCCGCCTTGAGGAGCCGTGGCGGGTCATGCAGGCCTTGGCTCGCCCCCGGCAAGGGGGAAGACCACGCTCGTCGGGCAGGTCCTTCAAGGCTCCAGCTTGCCGACCCGCTATGCCATTGGGCTGAGTCTTTGGGGCGGCTGGATGGACATTTCCCCGAGAGAAGAGCCGGGGAGTAACCAAACTGCCATAGACGGGTTACAATTCGTATCGACAGAGGAGGGTGGAGATGAAGCTCCCGGCTGCAACTCTTACAGATGCCTTCAACGCTTGCGATCCGGCCCAACCGCTCGAGGCGGGTGACCAGCGATATGTGGATTTGTCTCCTGGACGGGGGAACGACGGTCATGCGGTCGTGCAATGCCGGCAGCGCATCGTCCGGTCGGAGCGACCGCTGGTCCAGCTTTTCGCCGGGCATCGCGGCTGCGGGAAGTCAACCGAGTTGCGGTGTTTACAGAGCGACTTGCAAAGCAAGGGTTACTTCGTCGCCTACGTCGACGCCAACGACGACATCGACCTTGAGGATACCGAGCCGACTGACATTCTTCTTTCCCTGATCCGCGGCTTGGATAGCGCCCTGAGAGCTTCAAATATCAAGGTGAGGGATAAGCACCTTGAGGAATTCACGGAATGGTTCGCCGAAGTGGTTCTCGAAACAACGACGAAAACTGAGATTGAGGCCGAGGTCCGCTCTGAGGTGGAGGTGTCGGGACGCGTTCCGTTGTTTGCCAAACTCCTGGCGCGTTTTGCAGGCTGGATCAAGACCGGCAAGGAATCCAAGAAGCTGGTGCGACAACGCCTGGACCGGCAGCTCTCGCAGCTTCTTTCCCGCGCCGATCTCTTCGTCAAAGATGCGCGGCTGGCAGTCCAAAAATCAGGCAATAAGGATCTTGTCCTGATCATCGATTCTCTGGATCGAATCGCTCTCAAGGACCTCAAGGACGGCCGCACCTCCCATGAAGTACTTTTTATTGAGCGAGGCGATCTGCTCAACGGCCTGGGTTGCCACATGGTGGTGACAGTCCCGATCTCTCTCCTCTTCTCTCCCAAGGCCTCCAATCTTGGGGCGATCTTCCCTGATCGGCACATTCTCCCCATGGTCAAGATTACCGAACGTGGAAAGCAGGCGGAGTGGAAGGTTGGAAGGGACTTGCTCAAGGAACTCCTGAAGCACCGCCTCGCACTGGACACGGTGTTCATCGGCAAGGCACTGGACGAGCTTGTCGCGGCCAGCGGAGGGCATCCTCGCTACCTGATGACCCTGGTGAGGTATGCTCTCGATTATGTTGACCAATTGCCCGTGACGGCCTCGGCGGCCGAAAAGGCGGTCCAGCGTTTGGTCAACGACTTTGATCGGTCCATTCCGCACGAACACTGGCCTTTGCTTGTCCTGGTCCACGAGCAGCAGACCGTGCAGAACGACGCGCAACACCAGCTCATGCTTTTCAATCTCAGCGTACTGGAGTATCAGAACGACGAACGGTGGTGCGACGTCCATCCCGCCGTGCTTCAGGCGCGAGCCTTCAAGGAGGCATCAAAGCCTCCGTTATTGACCGGCCATGGATAAGGCGGGCAAAAAGACGGTCCCGACGGCTACCGAGTTGGCTCAGCCGCTTGCGCTCCAGGATGACTCTGATCTGGTTCCTCTCCTCCGGCTCCTCGCGAGAGCCGAAGGCTTTGCTCTCGCTTTCGTGAAGTGCAACGTGCTGCCGCAACGGGAGCGGCTGGTCGACGTCTTGAGCCAGAGCCTGAAGGCGCAAGGACGGTCTGGCCGGAGGCTCGATCTCCATGAACCGGTGGTCGATTTGCTGGAGGAGATCCTTCGGCTCAGCCCCCCTTTGGTCTCAGAAGACGTGCTCTTCGTGCTCGGCTTCGAACGGTCTATTCCTGCTGAGGTCGATTTCCCGCCGGCTCTCGTCAAGCTCAACTTGGTCCGGGAGCGCTTCCGAAATCTGCCGTGCCCGCTCGTGATCGTTCTACCGGACTATGCCCTCACTCAACTCGCCCGGCAAGCTCCGGACTTCTGGGCGTGGAGGTCTGGCGTCTTCGAGGTTTCGGTGCAGACAACAGAGCTTGCAACGATCTTCCAGCGAGAAGTCTCTCTGTCCGATCGGGATCTCCAAAGTCTTTCTCCGGAGAGGATCAGGGGTCACCTCGATATTCTGCGGGAAGTTTTGGCGGAATACGAGGTTCGAGAACATTCCGAAAGCGAGAGGCTCAGCCTCTCGATGCAGATTGCCGCTGATCTGCGCTCTCTCGGCGAGCTTGAGAGAGCGCAAACCTATGCAGAAAGAGCTCTGGACTTGGCGCGGAAGCTGAGAGATCTTCCTGCCGAAGCAAAGGCGCTTGACCTCTTGGCCGTCGTCCTCACAGACTTGGGACATTATGAGGAAGCCTTGGGGGTAGCCCGGCAAGCGGTCGAGGCCTTTCGAGCCCTGGCACGCGAAGAGGAGCCCGGTCCTTCGGAAGGTCTGGCAATGAGCCTGAGCAATCTAGGTAGGGCTTTGGGATCTCTCAAACATTCGGATGAAGCACTTGGGGCAGTAGAGGAAGCGGTGAAGCTTCGTCGGCGCTTGGTGGCAAGGCATCCGAAGGGGCTGCCGCAGTTGGCTTCAGCCCTGAACATTCTCGGGATCGTCTTGGGAGATCTGGGACGCCGCGAGGAAGCTATTGCCGCCATGAGCGAGGCTGTTGAGGTTCGGCGACACCTCTCCGCAGAAAATCCGGACCGATTCCTGCCGGATCTGGCGGCTAGCTTGAGCAATCTCGCTAGCGGTCTGCGAGACGTGGGTCGCCGGGAGACGGCTCTGTCGGCCGCCAAGGAGGCGGTAGAAATCAGCCGCCGTCTCGCGATGAAGCGTTCTGAAACGCTTGTTCGGATCTTGGCGTCAAGTTTGAACAACCTGGGGATTATCTTGAACGACCAGGGGCGCCGCGAAGAAGCGCTCCAAGTCACTGAAGAGGCTGTCCAGTTGTCGCGGAACTTATGCTCCTCGCGCTCAGTTTCATTCCTGCCTGGTCTCGCGACGAGCCTGAACAATCTAGCGGCGATGCTGGGTGCTCGTGGCCACTTCGAGAAGGCGCTCCAAGCTGCTCGGGAGGCTGTCGGTCTCTCTCGGCGTCTCTCGTCATCTTATCCAGATGTCTTTCTGCCAGATCTGGGATCCAGCCTGAGTAATCTTGGAGAGATCCTGAGAGAATTGGGTAACAAAGAAGAAGCGCTCCAATCAATTGAGGAAGGAATCCGTGTCTTGACTCCTTTTTTTCTTAACAACCCAGCGGCCTTCCAGAAATGGATAGACAACAGCGTCGCAAGGTACAGAAATCTCTGCGCCGAAATGGGGATCGATCCGGATCTAGCGCTTCTTCACCCTATCCTCCGCTCATTACCTTCAGATAACAAAGCCGGGCCGGAGGAGTAGACCTCGAAGGATAAGACTAACTAACTACCACCTCACCGCAGGAAAAACGCCAGCTCCTCCAAATTAATCCGCAGGTCCACGTTCTTCAGCGGCACGCCGGGGAGGCGCTTGAGGCGGACGGGGGCGAAGTTGAGGACTCCCTTGATGCCGGCGGCGGCCAGGGCGTCGTAGTTCTCCTGGGCGGCTTCGGCGGGGACGGCCAGGACTCCGATCTCGGCGCTGGAGGTGCGGACGACCTCTCCGAGATCCGCGGCGGGGCGGATCGTCAGGTTCGCCACCCGGCGGCCGATCTTCTTGGGGTCGTTGTCCACCGCCGCTACGACATGGAAGGCGCCGTAGTTGAAGCCGAGATATTGGGCGAGGGCGCTTCCCAGGTTGCCCATGCCGACGATGATCATGGCGTGCTGGCGGTCCAGCCCGAGAAGGGAGTTCAGGTGCTCGGCGAGGGCGTCCACGTCGTAGCCGACGCCACGGATGCCGAACTCGCCGAACTGCGCGAGGTCCTTGCGGATTTGCGTCGCCGAGAGGTGATAGCGCTGCGCCATCTCCTGCGAGGAGATGCGTTTGATGTCGAGCTCCTGGAGATGGCGCAGACAGCGCAGGTAGAACGAGAGCCGGTTGAGGGTGAGAGGCGAGACCTCTTCCTGCTCGATCACTTCACGGCGGTCGCTGCGATCAGCCAATGGATAAGACCCGTCGGCCAGAGTCCAAGCGCCAGGGTGCCCAGGGCCGCCAGCACGGCCGCGGTGCGGCCCCAGACGTCGATGAGCAAGCCTTCCGGCTGGCGCGTTTCCGGCTTCATGTAAAGGTAGTAAACCACCCGCAGGTAGTAGAAGACGCCCACGAGGCTCGCCAGCACGCCGACCACGGTGAGGCCCACCAGCCCGTCGCCCACGGCGTTGAGGAACACCACGTATTTACCCAGGAACCCGAGCGTCGGTGGAATGCCGCCCAGCGACAGCATGCAGATCGTGAGGCAGGCGCCGAGGAGAGGATAACGATAGCCCCAGCCTCCCAGGTCGGAGATCAGGTGCTGCTCGCCCGGCCGGCTGTAGAGCAGGGAGACGACGGTGAAGGCGCCGGCGTTCATCAGCACGTAGGCCAGCAGGTAGACGACGACGGGCATGAGCGATGCCCGGTCCACCACCACCAGCGCCAGCAGCAGGTAGCCCATGTGGGCCACGCCCGAGTAGGCGAGCATGCGCTTGATGTCCCGCTGCACCACGGCCAAGACGTTGCCCACCACCATCGAGGCCACGGCCAGCACGGCCACGACCGTGGACCACTTGTGGGCATTCGGCGCCGCGCCGCTCTGGACGATGGCGTCGAGGAGCCGGTAGAGCACCAGCGCGCTCGCCACCTTCGGCGCCACGGAGAGGAAGGCCACGAACGGCGACGGTGCTCCCTGGTAGGCATCCGGCGACCAGGAATGGAAGGGAGCCAGGCTCATCTTGAAGCCGAAGGCCGCCACCAGCATCAGGAAGCCGAGGCTCGCCAGCACGTTGGAGAACGGCTGCGCGGAGAGAGCATGGCCTATCCCCTCGAAGTGGGTGCTGCCGGTGCCGCCGTAGATCAGGGCGATGCCGTAGAGCGCGAAGGCGCTGACGAAGGCGCCCATCAGAAAGTATTTGATCGCCGCTTCGCTCGACACGGAGATCCGGCGGTGGAACGCCGCCAGGCAGTAGAGGCAGAGCGAAAGGGTTTCGAGCGCCAGGAAGACCGTCAACAGCTCGGTCGCCCGCAGCATGAGCAGCAGCCCGGCGGCGCACCAGAGGAGCAGGGCGTGATACTCGCCGGCCAGGATCCCCTCCCGCCGCAGGTAGCTCTGCGAGGCAAACAGGCTGAGCACGGTCGCCAGCAGCACGATCGCGGTGAAGGCGAGGGTGAGCGGGCTGGTTTCGATCAGGCCGTTGAAAGTCCCGTCCCGGCCTACGATGACGTGATGCAGCGGCGTGACGTAATAGGCCGCATACCCAGCGCCCAGGGTCGCCAGCACGGCGAGGGCCGTGAACGACCGTCGAATCGACGGCGCGATCGCCTCCAGGAGCAGGATCACGACGCCGCCCGCGGTGAGCACCAGCTCGGGGAGCAGGAGCATCCAGTTGAAGTGGTTGCTCATCGGCCGGCCTCCGTAGCATTCACCGCTACGGTTGTGGCCGCGGGCCGCAGGGAAGCCACTCGGACGTCAGGCTCTTCGATCCTCTGCTTGTATTGAGTCAGCACGCCTTCCAGCGCCTGCCGGCTCGGCTGCAGGAAGGCGTTGGGAGCGACGCCGATCCACAGCATCAGCACGCAGAGAGGCACGAGCGCCGCCACCTCGCGGGGGGAGAGGTCCGAAAGCTTTTTGTTCTCCTCTTTCGTGATCGGTCCCCAGATCGTGAGCTGGATCATCTTGAGCAGGTAGACTGCGGCCAGCACGACGCCGAACGTGGCCAAGGCCACGGGCCAACCGAGGGTGCGGAAGCTGCCGGTGAGGATCATGAATTCGCCCACGAAGCCGTTCAACGCCGGCAGGCCCACGGAGGCCAGGCTGGAGAACACGAGGAAGAAGGCGAAGACGGGCATCACCTTGGCGAGGCCGCCGAACTCGTCGAATTTCTTCGTGTGCCGGCGGTCGTAGAGCATCCCCACCAGAAGGAAGAGGGCGCCGGTCGACAGGCCATGGTTGACCATCTGGAGGAGCGAACCCTGCCAGGCCACGATATCGGCCGCCAGCAGCCCCAGCATCACGAACCCCAGGTGGGCGATGGACGAGTAGGCCACGAGCTTCTTCATGTCCACCTGCACCCAGGCCACCAGCGCGCCGTAGAGGATGCCGGTGACGGCGAGCGCCAGCAGCAGCGGCCGCGCCACGGCGCTGGCGTGGGGGAAGAGCGGCAGGGCGAAGCGCAGGAAGCCGTAGGTGCCGAGCTTCAGCAGGATGCCGGCGAGGATCACGGAGCCGCCTGTAGGGGCTTCGACGTGGGCGTCCGGCAGCCAGGTGTGGACCGGGAACATCGGCACCTTGATGGCGAAGGTCAGCGCGAACGCCGCGAACAGCCAGATCTGCTGGTGCTCCGGCAGGTTGAGCCGCAGCAGGTCGTCGTAACCGAAGCTCCAGACGCCGCCGTTGAGCTTCTGGAACGTCCACGCCATCCACAGGATGGCGACCAGCATCAGCAGGCTCCCCGCCATGGTGTAGAGGAAGAACTTCACCGCCGCATAGATTTTCCGCTCGCCGCCCCAGATGCCGATCAGCAGGTACATCGGCACCAGCATGACCTCCCAGAAGACGTAGAAGAGGAAGAGGTCGTAGGCGAGCAGCGCGCCGAGCACGCCGGTGGTGAGCAGCAGCAGCGAGACGCCGAAGAGCGGCCAGTGAGCCTGGTCCGAAATCCCCTTCCACGAGCCGAGGACCACCAGCGGCAGCAGGAAGATGCCCAGCAGCACGAGCGGCATGGAGATGCCATCCATGGCGAGGTCGTATTTGATGCCGTAGCCCGCGAACCAGGAAAGCGGCGTATCGTGCACCAGCGCGAAGCTGCCGTCCGCACCGAGGTGCGTCGCGAGGTAGAAGATGCCGAAGGCGAGCTCGACGAGGGAGGCGATCAGAACGTAGACCTTCGCCGTCCGCGCCGAGGCCTTGACGAGGAACAGCAGCGGCACGGCGGCGACCGCCGGGAAGAAGACCAAGCGGGTCAGCGTGTTGCCGGCAAGCAGTGCGAAAAAGGATTCCATAGGAGGTCCGGTCATCCGAAAGCGATCCACCAGCCCAGCAGGATCACGCCGAGGAAAAAGTAGAGAGCGTAGGTGCGGACGTTGCCGGTGGTGGTGAGGCGCCCGAATTCACCCGTCAGCTCGGTCGCGGCGGCCCCGGCATTGATCGTGCCGTCGATGAGGAAGGTGTCGACCGCCTTCCAGAAGAACCATGAGAGGCCGGCGAGGGGCTTGACGATCAGGGCGTCGTAGATCTCGTCCACGTAGTACTTGTGGACCAGCACCCGGTGGAGCACGGGGAGGCGCTCGGCCCAGGCCTCTCCCTTGGCGAGCCCGGTCTCGCCGCCATAGGTGCGCCAGGCGGCGAAGACGCCGGCCGCAGCCACGGCGACGGCGATGAGGATCAGCGCCCATTCCAGGCCGGCGGCCATTTCGTGCTCGGCTGTTTCGAGGCCAGTGGGATGGTAGAGGACAGGCTCCAGCCAGCGATGGAACCGGTCCACGCCGCCGAGCACCTTGGGCACGCCCACGAAGCCGGCCACCACGGCGCCCGCGGCGAGAATCCACAGGGGAATCGTCATCACCGCCGGCGACTCGTGGAGATGATGCTGCTGCTCGTGGGTGCCGCGGAACTCGCCGTAGAAAGTGAGGTAGACCGAGCGGAACATGTAGAACGCCGTCAGCCCCGCGGTAATCAGGCCCACAGCCCACAGCACCCACTGGCCGTTGGCAGCAGCGGCGTGGAGGATCTCGTCTTTGCTGAAGAAACCTGCAAGGGGCGGGATTCCGGCGATGGCCAGGGCGCCGATCACGTATGTCCGGAAGGTCGACGGCATGGTTTTCTTCAAGCCGCCCATCTTCGTCATGTCCTGCTCGCCCCCCATGGCGTGGATCACGGAGCCAGAGCCGAGGAAGAGGAGGGCCTTGAAGAAGGCGTGAGTCATGACGTGAAAGAGGGCCGCCGAGTAGGCGCCGAGCCCGGCGGCGAGGAACATGTAGCCGAGCTGCGAGACGGTGGAGTAGGCGAGCACCTTCTTGATGTCCGTCTGCGCGATGCCGATGGTGGCCGCGAAGATCGCCGTCGCCGCGCCGATCACCGCCACGAAGGCCGAGACGCCGGGGGCGAGCTGATAGATCACGTTCGAGCGCACCACCATGTAGACGCCGGCGGTGACCATGGTGGCGGCGTGGATGAGAGCCGAGACCGGCGTCGGGCCGGCCATGGCGTCCGGCAGCCAGATGTAGAGGGGGATCTGCGCGCTCTTGCCCATGGCGCCCACGAAGAAGCAGAGAGCCACGAAGCTGGCGAGCGGCAGGCCCATGACGACGGGGCCGGTGGCGAGCCCCGGGTCCGCGGAAATCCTGGTGAACAGGTCGTGGTAGTTGAGCGTGCCGAAATTCGCGAACAGCGCGAACATACCCAGCAGGAACGCGAAGTCGCCCACGCGGTTGACGATGAACGCCTTCTTGCCGGCGTAAGGCGGGAACGGCTGGTCGTAGTAGAAGCCGATGAGCAGGTAGGAGCAGAGCCCGACGCCCTCCCAGCCCACGAACATCACCAGGTAGTTGTCGCCCAGCACCAGCATCAGCATCGCCGCCATGAACAGGTTCAGGTAGGCGAAGTAGCGGCTGTACCCCTCTTCGTGGGCCATGTAGCCCGCGGAATAGACGTGGATGAGAAAGCCCACGAAGGTGACGATGAACAGCATCACCGCCGACAGCCGGTCGAGCAGGAAGGCGGCGGGGATCGAGAGGTCGCCCGCCGTCCAGGCATAGAAAACCTTTTCGTAGGCGTCGCCCGGGAAGGAGCCTTGAGCGTATTCCCACAGGCAGCCGAGGGCGACGAGGAGCGACAGCAGGGGCGCGCCCACGCCCACCGCGGTGACCAGCGCCTTGGGGAACCGCCGGCCGAGCAGGCCGTTGACGGCCGCGCCGGCGAGCGGGAGGATCGGAATCAGCCAGAGAAGCTCGAGCATTTTGGCGTTATCCCCGGATTATCCCCAAATCAGCCGCGCATCAGATTGAGGCGGTTGACGTCGATGGTGCGCCGCGCGCGGAACACCGCGATGAACAGGGCCAGCCCCACCGCGGCCTCGGCGGCGGCCACGGCCATGACGAAAAAAACGACCAGTTGGCCGGTGCGGTCGCCCATCTGGCGCGAAAAGGCGACCAGGGTGAGGTTGGCCGCGTTGAGCATCAGCTCGATCGAGAGGAAGATGCTGATGCCGTTGCGCCGGGTCAAGGCGCCCACGGCGCCGATGGCGAACAGCAGCGCCGCCAGCATCAGGTACCACGAGATCGGGACGGCGTTCACGAACGGGCCTCCTTGTGCGCCGTCTCCTCGGCGACGAAGTCCTCCCGCGGGAGCGGGGCACCTCCGCTATCGTCCGGCGCCCGGCGGGCCGCCACCGTGGCGCCGATCACCGCCACCAGCAGCAGCAGGCCCACGATCTCGAACGGCAGCAGGTAGTCGGAGAAGAGCGCGGCGGCCAGCCCTTTGAGCGACACCAGGTCCTCGGTGAGTGGCGGCGGCACCGGCAGGCCGGAGCGCCAGACGGCGAGCCCGATCATGCCGAGGAGCACGAGCGCGCCGACCGCCGCCACGCCGAATGGCCCGAAGGAAACCCGCGCGTCCGACTTCTGGAGGTTGAGCAGCATGATGACGAAGAGGAACAGCACCACGATGGCGCCGGCGTAGACGAGGATCTGGAGCGCTCCCAGGAACGGCGCGCCGAGGAGCACGAACAGCACCGCCACCGAAAAGAGCGTCACCACCAGGCTCATCGTCGCGTAAACGGGGCTGCGGTGCAGGACGACGACCAGCGACGAGACCACGGCCAGGGCGGCGAAGATCAGGAAGACGAGGGTTTCCATATTGATCAATTGATCAGAGATTAGAGCCAGCCCGCGAGCGTCATGGCGGCCACCAGAATGAGATTCAGAATGGAGAGCGGCAGCAGCACCTTCCAGCCGAGCCGCATGAGCTGGTCGTAACGGAAGCGCGGGAAGGTCCACCGCACCCAGACGAAGACGGCCATGCAGATGCCGATCTTCGCGATCAGAGTGGCGAGACCGACGATGGCGCCCAGCCAGCCGTGGAGGTGGACGCCCGGCAGGCTCCAGCCGCCGAAGAAGAGCGTCACGCCCAGGGCCGCGAGCGCCGCCATGTTGGTGTACTCGGCCTGGAAGAAGGCGGCGAAGCGCATGGCGCTGTACTCGGTGTGGAAGCCGGCGATGAGCTCCGACTCGGCCTCCGGCAGGTCGAACGGCAACCGGT
Source organism: Thermoanaerobaculia bacterium (assembly GCA_049284515.1). Classification (GTDB taxonomy): domain Bacteria; phylum Acidobacteriota; class Thermoanaerobaculia; order Multivoradales; family UBA5704; genus DATARR01. Next base: position 18,632 of record JBAPYB010000282.1, on the reverse strand, counting down.
TGGTCTCCGCGAAGGAGGCCACCAGGAAGACGAAGAAGCCGAGGATCTGCGGAATGAAGTTCCACAGGTGCGCCTGCTGGTAGGCCACGATGTCCGACAGGCGGAAGGAATTGACGGGCAGCAGCACGGCCAGCACCGAGAGCGTCAGCGCCAGCTCGTAGCTGATGAGCTGCGCCGAGGCGCGGATGCCGCCCAGGAGCGAGAACTTGTTGTTCGAGGCGTAGCCGGCGAGCACCAGCGAGTAGACGGCGAGGCTCGACAGGGCGAGGAACAGCAGCACCCCGGTGTCCACCGGAGCCACGACCAGGGGGATCGTCCGCCCGTCCACGGTCAGGTCCGGCCCGAAGGGGATGATCACGAAGGTGGTGAACGCCGGCAGCAGGGCGAGCACCGGCGCCATCAGGTAGAGCACCTTGTCGGCCGCGGCCGGCGTCACGTCCTCTTTGAACATGAACTTGGCGGCGTCGGCCAGCGGCTGGAAGAGGCCCAGCGGCCCCACGCGGTTGGGGCCCGGACGGTCCTGGATGTAGGCGCAGGCCCGCCGCTCCACCCAGTTCATGATCGGGGCGACGTTGATGAAGACGCCGAACATCACGGCGTACTTGAGCAGGGTGGCGACCAGCTCCGGGGTCACGCCGTGGCCTCCGAGGCTGCCTCAGCGGCCTGATCGGACAGCTTGGGATGGGCATCCGGCACGTGCAGGGATGCGCCGGTGGCGGGCAGGCGGCGCCAGGAGAGGCCCGCGAAGGCCGGGAGCTCGCCAGCCAGCCGGTCGAAAACGGTCGCCGCTGCCCCGGAAGACAATGGCGCCCAACCGGTCTCGAAACGTGACAGGAGATCGGCGAGCACCTCGACCGCCGGCCGCACCTGGCCGGTGGGCGGGAAGGCCTTTTCGAAGCGCTGCACCCGCCATTCGACGTTGACGAAGGTGCCCTCCTTCTCGCCGTGGTGGGCCACCGGCAGGGCCACGTCCGCCGCCTGGGCGAGGGGGGAGTCGGCCCAGCCGAAGACCACCAGGAGCTTCGCCTTGCGCAGCCGCGCCACGGTCTCCGGGTCCCAGGCGGCCTTGCCGAAATCGCTGTCGCAGACCACCAGCACCGCGCAGCGGGAGGCGCCGTCGCCCTGCAGCAGGTCGTCGGCCGTCATCCCGGCATCCGCCAAGCCCGCCAGCTCGGCGCCGCGGCGGTTGGGGGCGACCTCGCGCCCCTTGATCGGCGGCCGCTTGTGGCGGGGGATCGTCCACTCCGGCCCGAGGTCGACGGGCACCGAGCGGCTCTGCGATCCCGCCAGGCCGGCCAGCTTGCCGAAGAGATAGGCCTCTTCCGTGGTGAGGAAACCCGAGCCGAGGAACGCGATCTCGCCGCCCGCGGCTTCTGCGATCCGTTGGTGAACGGCGTCCAGGGCCTGGCTCCAGCCGGTGTTTTCGGCTCCCACGCGCGGCGAGGCGAGGCGAGGCTGCTGCTTGTAGCGCTCGAAGCTCGCGCGGCCGTAGTCGCACATCCAGTAGTCGTTGACCTCGACGTTGAAGCGCGGCTTGTAGCGCTTGACGTCGCCCCGCCGGTGCTCCATGGTGATGTTGCAGCCCACCTCGCAGCCGGTGCAGATCGACGGCTTCTTGTCGAGATACCAGACGCGCTCGGCGAAGCGGAAACGGGTGGAGGTGAGGGCGCCCACCGGGCAGATGTCCACTACGCAGGTGGCGAGGGGATTGTTCAGCTCCTTGCCCGGGAAGGTGCCGATCTCCACCCGCGCGCCGCGGTTGAAGAAGCCGAGCTCGCCCGTGCCCGCGATCTCCTCGGTGAAGCGGATGCAGCGCGTGCACTGGATGCAGCGGTTCATGTTGAGGACGACGTTGGCGCCCAGAGGGATGCGCTCGCGGCCGGGGTACGTCCGCTTGTCCTCGTACTGGAAGCGGGAGAAGGCCACGCCGTGCTTGAAGGAGTAGTCCTGCAGGCCGCACTCGCCGGCCTGATCGCAGATCGGGCAGTCCAGCGGATGATTGATGAGGAAAAACTCCATCATCCCCTTCTGCGCCTCGGCGACCTCGGGCGTGTCCGTGCGCACCGACCACTCTTTGTCGTTCGGCACGTACGATGAGCAGGCGGTCTGGAGCTTCGGCATCTTCTTGCCGTTCTCCGTGATCTCGACCAGGCACATGCGGCACTGGCCCACCACCGACAGGCGCGGGTGATAGCAGTAGTGGGGGACCAGGACGCCGGCCTTGAGGCCCGCGTCGATCACGTTGGTGCCGGTTTCCACCTCCACCGTGCGGTCGTTGATGGTGACTTTGGGCACGTTTCCTTACGCTCCGTTCTCGAAATAGCGCGGTTGGGGGAAGGGGCAGCCCCGCCCGCGCACGTGCTGCTCGATCTCCTCGGGGAAGCGGTCGACCAGCGACTTGACGGGGCCGATGGCCGCGTCGCCCAGGGCGCACAGCGACTGGCCGCCGATGTTCTTGCAGATCGACAGCAGCTTCTGGGCGTCGCTCTCGGTGCCCTCGCCGTGCTCCAGGCGCTTGAGCACCAGCTCCATCCAGTTCGTCCCCTCGCGGCAGGGCGTACATTGGCCGCAGGATTCGTGGTTGAAGAACTTCGCCAGCCGCGCGACGGACCGCACCATGCAGGTCGTCTCGTCCATCACGATCACCGCCGCCGAGCCCAGCATGGAGCCGGCCTTGGCCACGGTGTCGAAATCCATTTTGATGTCGATCTGGTCCGGCTTGAGGATGGGTGCCGAAGCGCCGCCGGGGATGAACGCCTTGAGCTGCCGCCCGTGCCACATGCCGCCGGCCCCGTCCAGCATCTCCCGGAAGGTGACGCCGATGGGATATTCGTACGTCCCCGGCCGGTCGACGTGGCCGGAGATGGCGTAGAGCTTGGGACCGGTGTTGCGCTCGTCGGTGCCGATCGACTTGAACCAGTCGGCGCCGCGGGTGAGGATGTGGGGCACGTTGCACAACGTCTCGACGTTGTTGATGACCGTGGGCGCCCCGAAGGCGCCGACGACCGCCGGGAACGGCGGCTTCACCCGCGGCTGGCCGCGCTTGCCTTCGAGCGACTCCAGCATCCCCGTCTCTTCGCCGCAGATGTAGGCGCCCGCTCCGCGGTGGACGTACATGTTCAGCTTTAGCCCTGAGCCCATCACGCTGTCGCCGAGGATGCCCGCCTCATAGGCCTCCTTCAAGGCCCGCTCGAGGATGATCGCCGACTTGGTGTACTCGCCGCGGATGTAGATGTAGCAGGTGTTTGCGGACACGGCGTAGCAGCAGATGGCGCACCCCTCGATGAGCTGGTGCGGATCGTTCTCCATCAGCAGCCGGTCCTTGAAGGTGCCCGGCTCGGATTCGTCGGCGTTGCACACCAGGTACCGCGGCGCGTCCGGCTCATTTTCTTTTCTAGGGGGGATGAAGCTCCACTTCAGGCCGGCGGGGAAGCCGGCGCCGCCGCGCCCGCGCAGGCCGGAATTCTTCACCTCGGCGATGATGTCCTTGGGCGCCATCTTCAGCGCCTTGGCGAGCCCCTCGTAGCCGCCGAGCTGGCGGTAGCCTTTGAGGGTGAGCGCCTCCGGCTTGCCGACGTTCCTGGTGAGGACCGGCTCGAAAGCGGTAGCCATTACTTCAGCCCCTTGACGATCTGCCGCACCCGGTTGGGGGTGAGGTTCTCGTGGTAGTCGTCGTCCACCATCATCATCGGCGCCGTGTCGCAGGAGCCGAGGCACTCGAAGTGGATGTAGGAGCAGCGGCCGTCCGGCGTCACCTCGTCCTCGCCCACGCCGAGCTCGCGGTGGAGGACTTCGAGGATCTCCTCGGCCCCCCGGAGCTGGCACGAGAGGTTGTTGCAGACGCGGATGCGGTGCCGGCCCACCCGGTTCTGGTGGAAGAGGTCGTAGAAGGTGACGACGCCGTAGACCTTGGCAACCGGCAGGTCGAGCGCGTTGGCCACGGCGGCGATGGCCTCGTCCGGCAGCCAGCCGCCCCATTGACGCTGGGCGATGTGGAGCGCCGGCAGCAGCACGGCCTCGGTCGTGGGGTAGCGCCCGCGCAGCCCGTCGATCTCGGCCCGCGACGCCTCGGAAAGCACGCTCATGATTGAGCTCTCAAGGGCCGGCGCTCGCGCCCGGGGAGAGACAGGTCGAGGCCGCCCTTCAGCCAGACGTAGGCGAAGCCGACCAGGATCAGGGCGATGAAGACCATCACGGCCGCGAAGAGCTGCCAGCCGCCGTCGCGCAGCACCAGCGACCAGGGATAGAGGAACGCGGCCTCGAGGTCGAAGACGATGAAGTCGATGGCGATCAGGAAGAAGGCGATGGAGATCCGCTTGTGCGACACGTCGAGCAGCGGCATGCCGGACTCGATGGTCGTGCCCTTGAGCGTGCCGCCGTGCTGGTGTCCCGCGATCTTCCCGAGGATCCACGACAGGCTGAGGATGACGATCCCCATCGCGATCGCAATCCCCATCGCCAGCAGGACCGGGTAGTACTGCTCCGGCAAGGGACGTTCCTCCTCAAGTCAGGGTCCCGGCGCGAGCGTCCCGCAAGGCGAGAGGATCGGGACGACCGCCGTGCTCGTGAAGGATGTCACAAGCTCGCTCGGGTGACAAGACGGGGGAATCAGCGACGCCGGCTTGGCCGCCTCGGTCCAAGACCGTCTCCTGTCAGCCCGGCGTATTTTCTCAGCCGGCCTTCCTCCGCCCAAGACCCTCATCACCCCGGCCCTCTTCTCCCGACCACCCCGTCCCCCTCGCCGGGAGAAGAGGGAGAACAGCCCCTCATCTTCGCGATGCCCTGCCGCCGCGGGGCCTCTCGCGTCCGGCAGGGCTATACTAGGAACCGTGCCAAGAAAGGTCAGAGAACTGGTTCGGGATCTGCTCGATGCCAACTTTTCCGAGATTTCTGGAGGGAAAGGATCCCACCGCAAGTTCACGCATGACCGATATCCTGGCGCGGTCACCATTAGCGGTCATGCCAGCGCCGACGCGAAACCCTATCAGGAGAGGCAAGTCAGGCTGGCGATCGAGGAGGTGCAGGAATGAAGCTGAGCGACCGGTACCACAAGTGGGTCGAATGGAGCGAGGAAGATTCGACTTACCTCGGCAAGTGTCCCGATCTGATCACCGGCATCCATGGGGATGATCCGGTGAAGCTCTACTCCGAGCTCCACGAGGTTGTCGAAGACGTCATCGGCCACTTCGAAGCCGAAGGACGAAGCCTTCCCGCTCCCCGCGTCCGGCCGATGCAGGAGGTTGCGTGAGCGCGTAGGGGCTTCTCCCCTTCTCCCGTCGGGGGGCACGGGAGAAGGGGACACTCTTCTCAGCAGAGACAGGAGAGCTCGTTGTTGCCCGTCGGCGGCGGTGGGCAACTGAACGAGGCATGGCATGTGCTGCAGCCGCCGCCCTCGACGTCCTCAGCCTGTTTCGCGGTCAGCAGGGCGAGGGTCTCGCGGTGGAGGCCCAGCCGTTTCGACATTCTCTTCTTCTTCATGGCACGCTCCTTTCTGGGAAGGTACAGGCGATCATAGTCCGTATCGCCGGGGTTGTCGCTGAGAAACCCCTCATCACCCCGGCCCTCTTCTCCCATCGCCCTCCCCCGACCGGGAGAAGAGGGAGAACAGATAATTGGCCCCTCGCGTCGGGAAGCCGCCCGTTAGCCCGGCCCTTCAGGCCGGCTGGATTTGTGAACGTCGAATCCCGATCCCAGGGCGAAGAGATCGCCGGTCGGTCTCGAGCGCCCTCCGCAGGCCAACATCGCGAGCCCGGAGGGCGGCAGACTGGTAGCCCAGGGCGCGAGCCCTGGGAGGAGGTCGCCCATGAATTGATTCGCCCTGCCAAGGGCGCCGGTTCGCGCGATCCCCACAAAAAGTCGCCCTTGGCAGGGCGGTCGAAGATGGGATAGGCATCGGTCCCAGGGCTCGCGCCCTGGGCTGGGAGTCTGCCGCCCTCCGGGCTGGTGACCGAGGTCCTTTGAGCCGCGACTCTGCGCTTGTGCGGCCGGACGGCGCGATGGGCGGAGGTCAGGTCGGCATCTGCGACTTCGGGCAGTTTATCAGGCGCTGTGGGGCTCGCGGAGCTCGACCTTGTCGTAGACCTCGGCCAGGGAGAGCTCGCACTGGATGGAGGGCAGCGCGATCCGGCTGTCCAGGCCCGCAACAGCCGTGAAGAGCCAGTGGCCGTCGTCCTGGCGCAGGTACTGCTCGATGCGGGGCTCGTCCTGGGAGGCCAGGAGGTATTCGGCGAGAGAGTCGATGGTCCGGTAGTGCTCGAACTTCTTGCCCCGGTCGTAGGCCTCGGTGTTGGGGGAGAGGACCTCGACGATGAGGGTCGGATTGAGGAGGGTGTCGAGCTCCTCGTCTTCCAGCAGCTTGGGCTCGCCGCAGACCACGACGACGTCGGGATAGGTATACAAGCCCGTCGTGGGGATGTGAATCCTGAGGTCGCTGGGACAGACCCGGCACGGCTGTTTCTTGACCTGCTGCCTCAGCTCACCGACCAGATTGCCGACGATGGTGCTGTGGGCCAGGCTTGTCCCCGCCATCGCGAACATCTCGCCGTCCAGGTACTCGCTCCGCGTCTCGGCCCGGCGCTCGATGGCAAGGTACTCGGAGGCGGTGAGGTAGGGCTTCGGTTGGGGTTCCACGGGTTTGCCTGATCTCCGGGCTCCATCTTACCTCAGGCCTCACCGGCACGGCCGTGCACCCATCCCGGCGTCGGGCCGGCTGAGCCCGTGCGCTCGTGATACCTTGGTCGGGTGAAGACTGGGAGGGGTGGTGCGAAAGGGGGGAGGGGGGTGTCAAGCTGCAAAATCACGGGTTTTCCGACTCGCTCTGGTCCTGGACCCTGGCGGATTTCCGCGACCGTACCGCGGCCGGCAGCCCTACGCCTGGCGGCGGCGCGGTAGCCGCCGTCTGCGCCTCCCTCGGCGTCGGGCTGGTCGTCATGGGCCTGGAGGTGACGCTCCGCGGGGCTTCGCCCGATCCGGTGGTGCTCCTCACCTCGCTGCTACGGACAGGCCGCGAGCTTCTCGAACGCCAGAGCGCTTACGCGGACCGCGACATGGTGGTCTTCGGCGAATACATGCGCGCCCGCTCCCTGCCCCAGGGGAGCGAGGCCGAGAAGGCCGCCCGGCGCGAGCGGTTGCAGCGCGCCCTGGTCGGGGCCACCGAGGTGCCGCTCGCGGCCGGGCACGACATCGCGGCGGCCATCGAGCTCAGCCGGCAGGTGGTGGAGATCTGCAAGCCGCAAGTTTTCGGCGACGTCGCGGCCGGAGCCGATCTCCTGGCGGGAAGCCTCACGGCCGTCCTGCGCAGCGTCGACGCCAACCTGCGCGGGCTCGTCGAGGGACCCCTGAAGAAGCGACTCGAGGAGGAATGGACGGAGCTCGTGGAATCCGGCGCGCAAGGCGTGGCGGCCATGCAGGCCGCCGTCGAAGCGCGCCGGCAGGCGGTGTGACGTCTTCCTGAGAGTCAGCCGCGGGCCAGCTCGGTCATGCGGGCGAGGTGATGATCGTCGTGCTCGGCGGTGAAGAAGGCCATGTCGATCACCCGCATGGGCTTCTGCAAGCGCGGGTGAAGCGCGGTGAGGGAGACGAGCGCCGGGTCCCACGCGTCGAGACGGGCGACGAAGCGCTCGCGCTCGCGGCGGAAATCAGCCAACAGCTCTGAGACCGGCCGTCCATTGTGGCCCGCTTCGTGGGTCTTGCGATTGGTCATGTCGGCGGCGCGCAACACCGGAGCGCCGGCGAGGAAGTCGTCCAGCCGGCCGGCGTGCAGCTCGTCGAGATCCAGAAGATGGCCGATGTGCTCCTGAATCGACCACGCCTCGCCCTCCCGCCGGGTGAGCCTGGAAGCCGGGAGCGAGCGGACCTTGTCCTCAATGCGCGCCGGAGTGCCCCGCAGACGCTCGACCACGACGGGGAAGAGCGCCTCCGGGAGATCGAAGGCGAAGTGGCGGTCGGTCCAGCGCAGAGGCATGGGGAAATTGTAGTGCAGACCGGTCTCCCCCGGCCCGAGATCCCCTCCTGAGAGCCCAGCCCAACGAGGCTGGGGAGCCGGGAGCGGGCTCGGCCGAACAGGTAAACGATCGAGGCGAGCAGGGGAGGCGGAAAATCCAGTAGGGAGAGAGTCGAGGCGAGCAGGGGAGGTGTAAAAACGAGCAGGGAGACGCTCGGGGCGAGCCGGGAGAGGGTCCTACCCACTCGATTGAGCCTCTCCCCAACTCGATTGAGGCTTCCCCAACTCGATTGAGCCTCTCCCCCACTCGATTGAGGCTCTCCCCCACTCGATTGAGCCTCTCCCCAACTCGATTGAGGCTTTCCCCAACTCGATTGAGCCTCTCCCCCAACTCGATCGAGCCTCTCCCCAACTCGATTGAGGCTTTCCCCAACTCGATGGAGGCTTCTCCCCGCTCGGACAAGAAGAGCCCCCTCGCTCCCGGCCGATCGAGACCTGGAGAGAGGGGGTTGGGGAAGTGAGAGAAGGGCGCGTCGTGTGGGGCGGGGCCGTTCCCCGGTCAGGAGGGCCGCCGGAAGTCCGTGTACCAGTTCGTTTCCCAGGTCTTGCCGCCGTCGGGGGAGAAGGCCTGCTCCCAGTGGGCGGAGGTGCCGGTGATCTGCGACCAGGTGAAGCGCACGCGGATCCGCTTGCCGCGCAGGGTGTCGTCGGCGTAGAAGTTGCCGACGCCGTTCACGAAGTGGCCTTTCACCGGCGGGTCGAGCTCGCCGAAGGGGTTGCGGCCGTCGAGCCACCAGATGGCCCAATCGCCGGTCCCCGGATCGTAGGCGCGCAGGGTGACGCCGCGATATTCGCCGCTCGGCATCTTGAAGATGTTGTCGTCCGTGTTGGCATGGCCGTCCATGAGCTGGAAGAAGTTGGACGTGCCGTCGAACTCCACCCATTCATGGCTGCCGGCCAGCCGCTCCTTCAGGCGGCGGTGGTGGGCGTTCCACCGGCCGACCATGCGATCGAAGTCGTGCAGGCCGGAGAGATTGGGGGCCGTCAACGCCTTCGGATTGTCCTGGGACGAGTGAGTGGGAGCGATCGACCCCGTGGCGGCGGCCAGGAGGACGGCGGCGAGCGTGACGCGGAATCGTTTCATGGGTTGGGCCCCTTTCAGTTCGTCCGCGAAAAGGATCGCCTGCCGGCGGGGGCGCGGCAATAGCCACTTCCCGCCGGCCCGCCATGACCAGCTTTACAGGACCTTTACCCGCCTTTTACTTCCCCAGCGCCTTTTTCCTCGCCGCTTCGAACTCGTCTCCCGGGTTCCACCGGGGAGGCGTGGGATTGTCGGCGATCGCAAGGGTTGCGAAAAAGCCGAGGCGGGCGTCTTCGATCATGCCTTCGTAGTTCCAGTTGGGATCGAATTGATCGCTCGGCTGATGGTAGCGGTGGGCCTCGAACTCCTCCGCCTGCTCCTTGCCCCAGCCGGCGGGCTTGCCGATGAAATCGGTGCCGGGTTTGAGGTAGAGCGCCGGGACGCCGATCTTGGCGAAGTTGAACTGGTCGGAACGATAGAAGTAGCCGCGGTCGGGGAACGGCTCGCCTTTCAGGGTGCGCCCCTGCCGCGCCCCGAGCGCCGCGACCAGGTTGTCGAGGTCCGCCGACTTGCCCATGCCGACGTAGGAGAGGTCGCGCGTGCGCCCCAGCACGTTGCCGCCGTCGTAGTTGGCGTTCGCCGCGATCTTGCCCGGCGGGAAGGTCGGGTGCTTCGCCAGATACTCGGAGCCCAGCAGCCCCTGCTCTTCGGCGGCCACGAAGGCGATGAGGATCGAACGCTTGGGCCGCTCCGGCAGCGCGGCGAAGGCCTTGGCGATCGCCAGCACCGTGGCGCAGCCGGCGGCGTTGTCCTGGGCGCCGTTGTAGATCTTGTCGCCGGTCTTGTCCGGCGCGCCGACCCCTAAGTGGTCGTGATGGGCGCTGAGGATCACCACTTCGTCCTTGAGCTTGGGGTCGCTGCCCGGCAGCAGGCCCAGGACGTTGGCGGTCTTCACGCGGTCGATGTCGACGGTCAGCTCGAGGGACGTCGTGATTCCCAAGGGGACGGGCTTGAAGTCGCGCGACTTCGCCTGCTGGACGAGCTTGGCGAGGTCCTGGCCGGCGGCTTGGAAGAGGCGGCGGGTGGCGTCCTCGGTGGCCCAGCCCGCCACCTGGATGCGCGGCTCGCCGGCCGCCGGCAGCTCGAACTGCTCGCCGCTCCAGGAGGTCTGCACCACCTGCCACGGATAGCCGGCGGACGGCGTGGTGTGGATGATGATGGCCCCGGCCGCTCCCTGGCGCGCCGCGCTCTCGTACTTGTAGGTCCAGCGGCCATAGTAGAGCCGGCGGACGCCTTCGAAGAGCTTGGGGTCCCAGTCCGGATCGTTGTTCATCATCACCAGGACCTTGCCCTTGAGGTCCATGCCCTTGAAGTCGTCCCACTGGTACTCGGGCGCCTGGATGCCGTAGCCCACGAACACCAGCTCGGCGTTCTTGATCGAGGCCGTGGGCTCCTGCACCTTGCTGAAGACGATGTAATCGTCCCACCACTTGAGCTCGACCGGCTGGCTTCCGGTCTTGAGGTCCCAGGTCTTGGGTGCGTGGGACTTGATGCCCACCATGTCGAAAGCCTGCTGCCACAAGCTCCCGGGCGCGCCCGGCTGGTAGCCAAGCATCTCCAGGGCGGAGGCGAGATAGAGGCGGGCCGTCTGGTCGCCGCGGCTGGCCACGCCGCGGCCTTCCAGCAGGTCGTCGGAGAGGAAACGCAGGGGCGCCTCCAGGGCGCCGCGGTCGATCGCCTGGGCCGCCTTGCTGGCGCTCGTGGGCAGGAACAGCCCCGCCGGAGCCGCCTTCTTCCCATTTCCGACTTTCGTGGCGGCGGCGAGCACCGCCGGCACGGCGAGGAGAAGGAGGAGACAGGCGAGGACTGGCATCAGGACGGGGCGTTTCGAGTCTTGCATGAGAGATGGACCTCCGTGGGGGGCTTGAATCTTGGGAGGTGGACTCTAGCACCCAGCCCACGATCCCGGTATCGTCTTCTTTCTTCGGCGGCACTCTCTACGGTAGAAGGGATCGCGCCGACGCGCTCCCGGTTCAGGAGGATCTATGATCAGAAAAAGCCTGCCGATCGGTCTCTTGTTCGCCCTGGCGGTCCTGTTCGGCGTTTCTCAGGGCAGTGCCTTGATGCTCTGCTCGGATTGTCAGTGCTCGCACAGTTGCAACACCTACTGCATGGATGACGACGGTTGGTTCAGCGGCTGTGTCAACACCGGGATCTGTATGGGCTCACCGGCTTGCAGCGAAGGGAATGCCTCTGCGGCAGCGCCGGACACGAGCACCTTCCTGGCGAGTCTTCGCGGCGAGCCCTCGACAGCAGCTCCGGCCTGCCAGCCGGGCGCTGCTGCCCCGGGGATTTAGGGATCGCTTACGGCGAAGGGCGTAGAGACGTCCCAGGTCCTGAACGATATCCTTTCGAATCTCACGGGGACTGCGGGACGTCTCCGGGTCGGGCACACCCTCTCGATCGACGAAATCCTGCGACGGGGCGATACCCCCTGGGACATCTCGTTCGACCCGAGATTCCGAATCGCCCCGCCCCATGTTGGCGTTGATCGGGTCGTGGTTCCCGCCTCGGAGACGTCCCGCGGTCCCCATGGCCTCCGCATCGGAATCGTTCAGGACCTGGGACGTCTCTACGCCCTTCGCCGTAAGGCTGTCAGCACGAACTTCCAGGCGCTAATACCCCAACTTCCCCTTCGCCGCCGCGATCGCCTCGTCGTTCCCCTCGATGCTCAGCTTCGCCCGGTCGGCGCCGCGGCCGGGCGGGTATTGGCTGCGGCGGTAGAGCGGATAGGCCTCGGTGCGCAGGTGGGCGAGGTTCTGGTGGCCGCGGCGGACGGCGCGCTCGTGGCGCAGGGCGCCGACGTCCACGGGCGCCACCACAATCTTCTCGCCCGGCCCGGGGTCGGCCTGGGCGAGGATGCGGCCGTCAAAGTCCACCACCATGCTGCCTCCCGGCCAGGAGAAGGGCGGGTAGTGCGAGAGGCTCGCCGCCTGGTTGGAGGCCACCACGTAGGCGACGTTTTCGAGCGCCCGGCAGCGGTTGACCACCGTCCACCAGTCCATGGGCGCCGTGGCCCCCCAGGGGTCCATGTAGGCCGAGACGCGGATCAGCACCTCCGCGCCATTCGCCGTGAGCTGGCGGATGGCCTCGGGGTGTAGCCAGTCGTAGCAGATCGCCGCCCCGAGGTTGCCGATGGGCGTTTTCACCACCGGGAACAGCTCCTCCTCATAGCCAGGGACGTCGTGCGGGCTGGCGTGGACCTCCCAGGGGATCCAGGGGTTCACCTTGCGGTATTTGCTGAGGATCCCTTCCGGGCCGATGAGGCAGGTGGCGTTGAACACCACGCCGGGATACTTGTCGTCGCGCTCGAGGAAGCTGCCGGTCTGAATCCAGATACCGTACTCTCTGGCCTTGGCCGCGTAGCGCTCGGTGTGCTCGTTGGGGATGGGCACCGCGAGCTTTTCCAACAGCTCGCCGGCCGTGAAATAGACCGGCGCGGCGTGGGCGAACTCGGGGAAGACCACCAGCTTCACGGGCAGGAAGGGCGCGTAGCCCTCGACGGCGCTGGCGATCATGTCAACCATCCGGTCGGTGTGGGCCTTGATCCCCGAGCGGTCGGCCGGGTTGGGGAAGTCCACCTGGCAGGCCGCCGCGGCGTAGCGTAGGGTCTCGTCGCTCATGGCGGAGGATTATAGACAGCGAGAGGATGGGCCGGGGGGCCGGAGCCTGAACCCTTTTTGGTCCCGCCGGGCCTGATCCCGGTCCGTGGCGTTTGTTTCAATGTCCATCGGAAATGCTCCCGGGAGAGGAACGAGATTGGATTTCCACCCATCCAGATCGACGCCGCGCAGACTCGTTCTCCCGGGCATGATCCTCGCGGCCATGACCCTCGTGGCGGCGGACGCTCCCCAGCGCGGCTTCGAGGACGTGACGGCGCGGGCCGGCGTCGCCGTCATGCATCACAACCGGAAGTTCGAGAATCCCTACGCCGAGATCATGGCCGGCTATACCGCCCTGGGGGCTGCCGCAGCGGTGGCCGACTACGACGGCGACGGCTGGGAGGACGTGTTCGTCACCGACTCCGCCGCCCACGGCAAGAACCACCTCTACCACAACAATGGCGACTTTACGTTCACGGACGTAGCGGCGAAGGCCGGCGTGGCGGACGGCAACGACGACGCCAACGCCACGGCCGACGCCCTGTGGCTCGACTACGACAACGACGGCCGGCCGGACCTCTTCGTGGTGCGTTTCGGCCACAGCCAGCTCTTCCACAACCAGGGCAACGGCCGCTTCCAGGACGTGACCAAGGCCGCCGGGCTCGACCGCTACGCCAACTCGATCACCGCCATCGCCTTCGACTACGACCATGACGGCCGGCTCGACCTCCTGGTGGGCAATTACTTCCAACCCGTGAACCTGTTCCATCCCGACACGCCCCGCTTCTTTCCCGAGAGCTTCGAGACGGCCAACAACGGCGGCGGCGTCACCCTGTGGCACAACAACGGCCCGGACAAATCGGGAAACTTCACCTTCACCGACGTCACGCAGAAGGCCGGCCTCGCCCTCTCCGGCTGGACCCTCGACGTCGGCCACGGTGATTTCGACAACGACGGCGACGACGATCTTTACATCGCCTGCGACTTCGGCACCGATCGCTTTTTCGTCAACAATGGCGACGGCACCTTCACCGACCGCACCAAGCAGGCCGTGGGTATCGACACCAAGAAAGGGATGAACGCCGAGTGGGGCGACTACGACAACGACGGCCTGCTCGACGTCTTCGTCACCAACATCACGGACGACTACATGCGCGAGGGGAACTTCCTCTGGCGCAACAACGGTGATGGGACGTTCTCCGACGTGGCGCGGGAGACGGGCGTCTACGACACGGGCTGGGGCTGGGGCGCCAAGTTCTTCGACTACGACAACGACGGCTGGCTCGACCTCTACGTGGTGAACGGCTGGGTCTCCGCCGGCCCCGAGAGCTACGTGCCGGACGTCTTCGCCATGGTCACCCGCCCCAACGTCGACCTGGCGGACGCCCGCAACTGGCCGCCGATGGGCAAGAAGAGCCTCTCCGGGTATCAGAAGAAAAAGCTCTTTCACAACCAGGCCGGCAGCTTCGTCGACGAGGCGGCCCGGCACGGCGTGGATTCGTCGCGCGACGGCCGCGGCATCGCCGTGGCGGACTTCGACAACGACGGCCGGCTCGACCTCTTCGTCACCAACGCCAACGCTCCACCCTACCTCTACCGCAACGTGATGCCCGTGGGGCCGGCCGGTCCCCACTGGGCCGGATTCCTCCTCGAAGGGCGCAGGTCCAACCGCCAGGCCGTGGGAGCGCAGCTCCGCGCCACGATCGGCGGGCGCACGCAGCTCCGCTTCGTCGACGGCGGCAACGGCTTCGCCGCGCAGAGCAGCCAGCGCGTCCACTTCGGTCTCGGGGGCGCCGTGGCGATCGATCGCCTGGAGGTGCGCTGGCCCTCGGGAGCGCGCCAGACGTTCGAAAACATTCCGGCGGACCGCCTCTACCGCCTCGTCGAGGGAGAGCCGGCGCTGAAGCCCTTCGAGAAAAAGCCGTGAAGCACAGCCTTCCGGCGAAGGGCGTAGAGACGTCCCAGGTCCTGAACGATTCCGATGCGGAGGCCATGGGGACCGCGGGACGTCTCCGAGGCGGGAACCCCGACCCGATCAACGCGAACCCGGGGCGGGGGGATTCGGAATCTCGGGTCGAACGAGGTGTCTCAGGGGGTATCGGTATCGCCCCGTCGCAGGATTTCGTCGATCGAGAGGGCGTGCCCGCCGCGGAGACGTCCCGCAGTCCCCGTGAGGTTTGGAAGGATATCGTTCAGGACCTGGGACGTCTCTACGCCCTTTTCGCCGCGCTCTTGCTGCTGGCGGCGGCTGCGCCCCCTACCAAAGACGACCTCCTCTGGCACCACCGCAACCTGGGGAAGGCCTTCTACGAGAATCCGACCACCCAGTACCAGGCGGTCGTGGAGCTCAAGGCGGCGCTCGACCTGGCGCCGGGCTCGGCGCGCGAGCGGGTGAACTACGCCTTGGCGCTGCTCAAGGCAGGGAAGACCGACGAAGGCATTGCCGAGATGCGGAAGGTGCAGGCGCAGGACCCATCCATCCCCTACACCTGGTTCAACCTCGGCATCGCCTACAAGCGGGCGTCGGAGTACGACAAGGCCGTCGCCCAATTCGAGACGATGGTGAAGCTGGTGCCGGACGAGGCGGCTTCCCATTACAATCTCGGCACCCTGTACAAGCTCGCCGGCAAGCCGGAGCTCTCGCTGCGCCAGTTCGAGGCGGCGGCGCGCCTCGCTCCGGGGCTCGCGGCCCCGCACTTCCAGCTTTACAACGCCTACAAGGGGGACGGCAAGACCGCCGAGGCGCAACGCGAGCTGAAAGACTTCCAGGAGATCAAGAAGCGGAACGATGGCGCGGCCGTGCCCGAGGACCTGGAGTGGAGCTGGTACGTGGAGCTGTGGGACGAGCCCAAGCCGGCCGCCGCCGCCGCGCCGGCCGCCGTGGCCCCCAAGTGGGAGATCCGGCCTCTCGCGACTGGAATCGACGCCGCGACCGCCGCCCTCACCGTGCTCGACGCGGACGGCGACGGCAAGCCGGACCTCCTCGTCACCTCGGCGGCGGGCGCGGTCCTGTTCCTGGGGGGAACGGCCCGCGTCGAAGCGAGCGGCCTCGAAGGGCTGAAAGGCATCACCGGTGTGGCGGCCGGCGACTTCGACAACGACGGCCTGCCCGATCTCTGCGTCGTGGCCGGCGGCGCGGCCACGCTCTGGCACAACCTCAAGGGGAAGTTCGAAAAGGTTTCGCTGCCGGTGCCCGCCGGCAGCTTCACCCAAGCCGTCTGGCTCGATTTCGACCACGACTACGATCAGGACCTCGTGCTGCTGGGCGACTCCGCCGCCCTGCTGCGCAACAACGGTGCGGGCGGCTGGAGCGACGAGACGAAACGTTTTCCGTTCGTGGCCGGCAAGGCGGTGGACGCCGTGCTCCTGCACGCCGTCTCCGACACGCAGGGCTTCGACCTGGCGGTGACCTACGCCGGCCGGCCCGGGGTGGTCTATCGCGACCGGCTGGGCGGCGCCTACGAGGCGGAGACGGTGGAGCCCTTGGCCGCCGGGGCCGCGCCGTTGCTGGCCTTCGACGCCGACGGCGACGGCTGGAACGACCTCGCGGCCGGCGGCACCCTGCTGATCAATGAGAGACAGCAGCGGGCGAGCGCCTGGAAACCCGAAAAGACCTCCGTGGCCCCGCCCTATGGGTTCGCCGACCTCGACCACCGCGGCATCGCCTCGCTGGTGTCCCTGTCGTCCCTGTCATCCCCGCCGTCCCTGCCCCCGGCCGCCGCGGACTTCGACGGCGACGGCCGCACCGACCTCGCCGCGGTCTCGCCGGACGGCTCCCTGAAGCTCTTCCACAACGTCACCGAAAGCCAGAACCACTGGCTCGCCGTGAGCCTCGAGGGCGTGAAGAACCTCAAGCTCGCCCCCGCGGCCGAGGTGGAGGTCAAGGCCGGGCCGATCTACCGCAAGCAGCTCTACCAGGGGGTTCCCCTGGTCTTCGGGCTTGGCAGCCAGACCGAGGCGGACACCATCCGCATCACCTGGCCCAACGGCTTGATCCAGAACGAGGCGAAGCAGCCGGCCGGCCGCCTCCTCGCCTTCAAGGAAGCGCCGCGCCTCTCCGGCTCGTGTCCGATGATCTTCACCTGGAACGGCGAGCGCTTCCAGTTCATCACCGACGTGCTGGGCGTCGCCCCCCTCGGCGCCAGCTCCGGCGACGGCGACTATTTCCCGGTCGATCACGACGAGTACGTCCAGATCCCCGGCGAGGCGCTGGTGCCAGTCGACGGCGCCTACGAGGTGCGCATCACCGAGGAGCTGCGGGAGGTGTCCTACCTCGACCAGATTCGCCTGCTGGCGGTCGATCATCCGCAGAGCGTCGAGATCTTCACCAACGACAAGTTCAAGAGCCCGCCCTTCCCGGAGTTCCGGCTCTTCGGCGTCGAAAGGAAAATCCACCCCGTGGCGGCGCGGGAGGATACCGGTCGCGACGTGCTCGACCGCCTCCTGGCCCGCGACCAGCGCTATCCGGACGGCTTCAAGCGCAATTCCGCCGGCGTCGCCGAACTCCACCACCTGGACCTCGACTTCGGCCCGGGAGCGGCGCAGGGCAACCGGGCCGTCCTCATCCTCTCCGGCTGGGTGGACTGGGCGGACGGCTCGACGTTCCTCTCCGCCGCCCAGGAAAGCCCGGGTGGGCTGGTGATGCCGCGCCTGCAAGTGAAAGACGCCGCGGGGCGGTGGGTGACGGTCATCGAGGACATGGGTATGCCGTCGGGCAAACCCAAGACCATCGCCGTCGACCTTACGGGGAAATTCCTCTCCGCCTCCCGCGAGGTGCGCATCGAGACCAGCCTCTGCGTCTACTGGGACGAGATCTTCCTCGCCGAGGATTCAGGCGAGCCGCCGGTGGCTCTCACCGAGCAGGCGTCTTCGGCCGCCGAGCTGCGTTTCCGCGGCTTCTCGCAACCGGTGATCCATCCCGAACGATTGCAGCCCGAAGGATTCGACTACCAGACGTTCATGCCGGTCTCCGAGTGGAACCCCACGCCCGGGCTCTACACCCGCTACGGCGACGTGCGGGAGCTGCTCGGCGACGTCGACGACCGCCTCGTCATCATGGGCTCGGGCGACGAGGTCCGGCTGCGCTTCGACGCCCGGGCCCTGCCGCGGCTGCCGGCCGGCTGGCGGCGCGACTTCCTGCTCAAGGTGGACGGCTGGGCCAAGGACGCCGACGCCAACACGGCCTTCTCTCAGAGCGTCGAGCCGCTGCCGTTCCACGCCATGAGCCGCTACCCCTACCCCGCAAGCGAGCGCTTCCCGGACGACGAGGCTCACCGGGCGTACCGAGCGCACTACAATACGCGGCCGGCCCTGCGGCTGATACGGCCTTTACAGGCCGAAAACAAGGGACCCAAGGGACAATAGGGACTCCAGGGACAGAAATAAACCCTGGAGACCCTGGAGTCCTTGTTGTCCCTTGGGTCCCTTGTTCAGAAAGTGTCGCGCGTCGACACCAGCCACTGGACGGACTTGATGTTGGCGCCGGCGCGGTCGAGGGGGAAGGCGACGTCGAGGTGCACCACGGCGCCGCGGGCGGAGCGGCTGGAGCCCAGGCGCAGGCCGACTCCGACGTCGCGCAGGACCTTGCCGTTCGCGTTCTGGGCATCCTGGAAGAACTGCTCCAGCTTGTTGACGGCGGCGTCGACGAACCAGGCCCGGCCGGCGTCGAAGAAGATCGCGGCGCCGGGATGGATCAGGTGAAAGACCTCGCGGTCGCTGAAGAAGCGCTGCTCGACGGTGAAGAGCACGCGGCGGTCGCCGGCCTGGTAGCGCAGCGGATAGCCGCGCAGGCCGCTGTCGCCGCCAAGCAGGAGCTGGTCCTCGCCGTCCAGCCGGTGGGCCAGGTCGGCGCCCAGCGAGCCGTAGAAGACGTTGTCGCCGAAGTCGCGGGCGTACCAGCGAAGGCGCCCGCCGGCCACCAGGTTCTCGGCGTCGGCCTGGTACCACC
>JBAPYB010000281.1:0-26342 GCA_049284515.1 Thermoanaerobaculia bacterium | reverse complement strand
GGCCAGGAGCGCCGCCCGGACCCGGCGAGGGTCCGGCTCCTGGCCCCGCTGCCGCTGCAGGCTGAGCAGCAGCGCCGCCACTCCTGAGACCACGGCGGCGGCAAAGCTGGTGCCCGTGCGAACCGTGAGGCCGCCGCCGGGCAGGGCACCAGGAACGTCCTCGCCAGCCGCCAGGATGCCGTGGCTGCGGTACGATGCAGCCCAATTGCTGCTGGCGAGCGGCCGGCCGGACCCGTCCAGGGCACCCACCGCCAGCACGCTGTCGACGGCGGCAGGGACGTGCAGGCAGGCACAGCCGTCGTTGCCGGCCGCCGCCACGATCAGCACTCCGTCGCGGGCGCAACGCTGGAGGGCGGCCTGGAGAAACGCGTCGGGAATTCCGTGCTCGGTGAGCTCGCCGGCGCTGACGTTGATCACCTGCGCGCCGTGATCGCAGGCTTGCTCGATGGCGCGGGCCAGCTCGAGCTGCGGGCAGCCGAGCGACTCCCCCGGCGAGAACACCGGCACGATCAGCCCGCGGCAGCCGGGCGCGAGGCCGAAGACGACGCTGGCGACGTGCGTGCCGTGGCGCGAGGCCCCATCGTCGCCCGCCGCGTTGGGCACCACGGTCTCCACCACGCTGAGGCGCGCGCCCGCAAAACAGGGGTGGGAGAGGTCCACGGGCCCGTCGAGGACGGCGACACAGACCGCCGGGTCGCCGAGCGTCTGTGCGCGCAGGACAGCAAGGTTTTTTTCGATGATCGAATCGTGCATTGCCTTGTCTCTCCAATCGTGTCCGGCCTGATGCGGGAAGCAGAGGGCAAGCGACGTGCCAGGACCGGCTCCGAGAGAAGAGCGCCCGCCGCAGCCGACGACGACGGCGCCGACTGTCGGGTCCGACGGCTCCGACAGCTCCGACAACCCGGTCACCGCGGGGCGGCGCTGGCACACGAGGGCCAACTCCACGTTTGATCTGGGGAATCGATTGGAACGCCGGCGAGAGCGCGCGGGCTATTTCCCGCCGGATGGACAGAGCGGCAGTAGGCCGAGCTGCTTCATGCGACGGCGAATGCCGACCTCGGAAACCTGCAGCCGGGCCGCCATCTCACTCAGCCGCCCACCGCAGTGCTCGCCGGCGGCGACGATCTCGTCGCGGCTGAGGTCCACCGCTTTGTGGGCACCGGGAAAGGCATCGAGGAGGAAGTAGAGCGACGGGCGGGAGACCCCCAACTGGCGAGCGGTCTCCCGGGGCCGCCAATGGTTGGCCGCCAGAGCTGCCAGCAGCTCTTTCTCGGAGACCTCCTGGGGGCTACGGAACGCCGTTCGTGACCGCGGCCGGCGAGGCTCGTCCGCGGTCGCCACCTCCGCGGCTGGCCCGGCGGCGGACTCCGCCTGACAAAACAAGCTCTCCAGCGTCGATGTAAGCTGGGGCTTGCCGCCCCCCCGGCTCTCCACTACCAGCGCACGGGCGACGTTGCGCAACTGGCGGACATTCCCAGGCCAGCAAGCCGCGGCGAGGCGGGCAACCCACTCCGCGGGCGGCCAGGGTTGCCCCCCAAAGCCCGGATCCTCCAGGCGGCTCTCCTCGCCCAGCGCGGCGAGCTCTTGGCGCAGGAAGTGAAAAAGCAGGCGTCCGATGTCATCGCGCCGCTCGCGCAGCGGCGGAAGGCGGACCGTATAGCCGCCCAGTCGGTGCAGCAGCGGCGACCGGAAACGGCCGGCGGCGACCGCCTGTTCGAGGTCCGTATCTGTGGCGGCGAGAGCTCGCACATCGACGCGGACCGTCTCCTCACTCCCCAGCGGCTGGATCTCCCCACTCTCCAGCGCCCGCAACAGTAGCGGCTGCACGTCCGGGGGCGTCTCGCCGATCTCGTCGAGAAACAGGGTACCGCCGTGGGCGCGGCGGAAGTACCCCCGGCGGGCATGGTCGGCGCCGGTGAAGGCTCCCCGGACTGCCCCGAACAGCTCGGCGGCGGCGAGGGCCGGCGGCAGGGCGCCGACATTGAGGGCGAGAAACGGCCGCTCCCGCCGGCGGCCGGCGCGATGGAGGGCCGCTGCCACCAGCTCCTTGCCGGTCCCCGATTCGCCGCGCAGCAGCACCGGCACGTCGAGGTCGGCAACCCGCGCGATCTGCCGGCAGAGGTCGAGCAGCGAGTCGCTCTCGCCCACCAGGCCGTGGCGCGGCAGCCCGCCGGCGAAGGCGGGGAGGACCCGATGAAGCAGCAGAGCCACCCGACGGGCGAGCAGCAGGACGATGCCACGGCCTACCTCGCTGACCGAGAACGCGGCCTCCACCTCCACGGGCCGGCCCTGGGCGGCGAGGTGGACGGCCGACTCACCCCGCACCAGGCGGATCCCGCCGTCCCCCGTGGGCTGGAGCTGGAACGGGGTGCGGCTGAGATACTGCACTGCCAGCGGCTGAGCAGGAGCCCCCCGGGGTGGTGCGAAAGCGGGCTCGCGGCGCGACAGCGCCACCTCCCGACCGGATGAGAGAGAGTACAGGACCGCCCGCTCCCCCACCCGCTGAGCCTGCGGATGGGCCAGGATCGTAAGAGCCGGCACCGTGAGCGGCAGCGGACCTTCCCCCTCCGGTGTCGACCACGTCTGCACCTCCAGACAGCTCTCGCTCTCGCGCCTCATGCGGGCTTCACCTCGCCTTCGACCGTGGTCGCTGGTTCGATGAAGCTTACCGCAGTCGGGCTGAGAGGCCCGAAGACCCTCATCACTCCGGAAAACCAGGCCTCAGTACCAGCCTGTCCCCTCCGGATTGATCAACGCCTGCTGCAGGCTCTGCCGGGCGGCGGCGAGCCAGCGGGAGGAGTCGGCGTCGAAGGGGACGACGACGTAGTGGACGACGCCGTTGGCGCCGTGAAAAAGGTTGTGGTAGGCGGCGAAGTCCTTTTCGGAGTGCTGCGGTCCGAGCGTCGTCCCAAGGCCGGGCGCCAGGAAGACGACGTAGACCGAGCTCGCGTCGATGAGATCCGTGCCGCTCAGCAGGGTCTCCAGGCGGGCCTGGATCTCGAGACCGGTGATCCGCTCGCCGGCCACGGGGTCGGCGGCGGGGTCTTCGAGCGCGAGCCCGTGCGGCTCCCAGGCCCCCGCTCCGTACTTGGCGAGAGGATCGGCGGCCTGCGCATGGCCGCGCAGCGCCTCCATCACCCCGTTCTCCTTCTCCCGGTTGGCCTTCTCCCGCCACCCGCTGCCGAGGAAGATGGCCTGCACGACGCCGTGGGAGATCACCGGCCCGCCGTGGAAGGTGGCCTCCTGGCCGGCGACCGCCTGGCGGGGAACGATCTGCACCCGCCAGTCGTCGTCGTCGCGGATGACCGTACCCTTGGGGGCGGCTTCCAGAATGGCCGGCGCGGCGGGCGCGTGCGGCTGGGGGTTCTGGGCGGCCTGCGAGACGGCGCCGCCGATCAAGGTGAGAGCCAGCGTGGCGAGAAATGATGCTCTGTTCATGGTTCTCCTCGATTCCCCTTACTGGACGTTGAGGGCGAAGTCGTCGACGACGAAAGAGGTCTGTTTGACGGAATCCTCGGCGCCGACCAGGTAGACGCGGATCGTCTGGCCGATGTACGCCGCCAGGTTGAAGGTCTTCTGAGCATAACCCGCCTTGGCGTCGAGGTTGGAGTAGGTGGCGAGCGTCTGCAGCAGCGTGCCGGACGAGCTCCGGACCTGCACCTGCAGGGTGTCGAAGGCCGTCGTGGTCGAGGTTTCGGCCGTGTCGATGTGGAGCCAGAAGGTCAGCGTCGCAGAGGTATGGCTCGAGAAGATCGCCACCTGCTGGTAGAGCGTGTCGGTGTGGGTCGTGCCGTAGCCGTCGAGCCAGGCCTTCCACGAGCCGCCGTGCGCCGGCTCCGAGGTGGAGGTGTTGATGACGCCGCTGCTGGCGACCCAGGTCGTGTTCCCCGATTCGAAGCCCGGATTCACCAGGACCTGAGTCCCGCCGCCGGCGGTCACCGTCAGGGCGAGCGGCGCCGTGTGGGTCTTGCCGCCGCCAGTGCCGGTGATCGTGAGGTTATAGGTCCCAGCCGCCGCCGTCCCCGTGGCGATCGTCAGCGTCGACGAGCCCGGGCCCGGCGCCGCGATGGAGGCCGGCGAGAAGGACGCCGAGGCGCCCGTGGGGACCCCCGACACCGACAGCGCGACCGCAGAGTTGAAGCCGCCCGAGACCGTCGTGGAGGCCGTCGCGGTGGCGTTGGTCCCCGCTGCGGCGGACACCGAGGAGGGGGAGACGGAGAGCGCGAAGTCGGGCGACCCTGAGGACGTGACCTGGAACGAGACGGTCGTCGTGTGCGTCTTGCCGCCGCCCGTGCCGGTGACGGTGATCGTATAGGTCCCCACCGCCGCCGTCCCCGCCGACAGGGTGAGGGTGGACGAGCCCGATCCCGGAGCGGCGATCGAGGTGGGGCTGAAGCTCGCCGAAGCCCCTGCCGGCACGCCGGAGGCGCTCAGCGAGATCGCGGAGTTGAAGCTACCCGCGACCGACGTCGACACGGTCGTCGTGGTGGCGAACCCCTGCGCGGCCGACACCGAGGCCGGCGAGGCCGAGATCGAGAAGTCGGAGGTCGGATTGAAGATGACGTCCAGGACGGGGTGAAGCTCAATCCCGTTCGGCGCCACTCCGGTCTGGCCGTGCAGGAAGTCGAACATGCCCACGCCCTTGATCTGTACCGGGATGTTGGCCGTCTGGAAGCTGGTGGTGGGCGTGAACCGGGCATTGAACTCCGTGCGCGCGTTGGTGATCCCCGAGAGGAAGGGGCTTCCCGAGCCGACGCAGGCCGGCAGCGGGATCTCGGCGATCAGGGTGTTGCCGGAGGCGTCCGACAGGACCAGGTGATAGTCCGAATCGCTCTCCAGCTTGTACTGCGTGAGGGTGGCGTTGAGCACCCAGACCGTGGTTTCAAAGGGAGAGACGCGGTTGTTGGGGGGAATCGGGTTGGGCGCGGTCCAGCCACGCATGGTGACGATGGTATTGGGGGACGAGGAGGACACGTTGACCCTGCCGATGTCCGCATCCGTGCCGGTCTTCACCGACCAGCGTTCGACGCCACAGCTCTGGGCCAGCAGGTCGGGGGAGACCAGCGAGGCGCCCATCGAAAGGACGCAAGCCAACACTACTCGTCGGACCAGGACTGTCATCGTGGGCCTCCTGCAACGATTGGAAGTGAAAAAACGGGATGCGGCTCTACTACCTCTGGTGCTTCGAGGTAGCGTAGCCGAGCCCGATTCCATGAAGCCTGAAGACGACAGCGCCGGACGCTGACCCGAGAGCTGGGAGCTGCGCAGAACGAGCACGGACGTCAGGAGACGAAGGACGGCGCCCGTGCCGTCCTTGATTGTCCGTGCTCGTCTTTTCAACCGCTACGACCTTCCAGCCCCTCCGTTACCGCTCTGCGGCGTGCCGTCCTGCATGCTGCGGCGCAGCTCCGCACGCAGGGCATCCGCTTTGGGGTTGGCCTCCAGCGCGTTGGAGACGCCCACGGTCTCGCCCAGCTTGCCGGAGAGGAGCAGGGCCAGCAGGTTTTCTACGAGATTGCCGCCGCCCTTGCCGTCGGACGTGATCTGAATCTTCGGCACGACGTCGTGGCCCGCAGGTTGGACGCCAGCGACTGGGTGGGCGACAGCGACAAGCCGTCGCGGGCGAAGATGTAGCCGATCTCGCCCTGGGGGATGGTGACCAGCGGCATGCGGTGGACGCGGTACTGGAACGGCTTCAGGAAGTGCCAGCCGCCGCGCAAGAGCTCCGGCTGGAAGCCCGCCTCGCCCTGGAGGGCGATGAGGCCGGAGCGCACGGAGCCGCGGCCGCTGATCAGCTTCTCCATGATCCCCACGCGGTTGTTGGGGATGTAGACGAGCGAACGGCGGAGGATGATGACGAAAAAGACGCCCGCGACGAGCAGCGCGAGGTAAATGAGAGGCATGAGATCTCCAATGTCTTTGGATTCAATGGGTTTGGTTTCAGGATTCGGCGGTACGAAGGTCCCGGCCCCCCACGGCTGACGCCCCGCCGACAGCGTTTCGGGGGGACAAGTTGGTTCATGGGGCCTCTAAAGATAGATGAACACGGAGCGGAAATCCATTTCCGGGGGTCAGCCTTCGCAGCGTGCTGTGGAAGAAGAACGACCGCCCGACGCCCTGAGCTACGATGGGCGCCATGACCGGCCAACCTGAGCCTTCGCTGCTGAGCCCATTGACGATCCGCGGCGTGACGCTTCGCCACCGGATCGTCATGTCCCCCATGTGCCAGTACAGCGCCGAGGAGGGCTTGGCCAACGACTGGCACCTCGTCCACCTCGCCAGCCGGGCCGTGGGCGGCGTGGCCCTGGCCATGGCCGAGGCGACGGCCGTCACCCGCGACGGCCGGATCTCACCCGCCGATCTGGGGATCTGGAGCGACGCGCACGCCGAGCCTCTGGCCCGCATCGCGCGGTTCGTCAGCGCCCAGGGGGCAACCGCCGGCATCCAACTGGCGCACGCCGGCCGCAAGGCCAGCACCGTGCCGCCCTGGCAAGGGGGCCACCCCCTGATGACGCCTGAGGAGGGCGGCTGGACCGTCGTGGGCCCCGGCCCAATTCCGTTTCGCGAAGGAGGCCCGGTGCCGGTGCCGCTGGACGAGGCCGGCATCGACGACGTGGTCGCGGCCTTCGAGTCCGCCGCCCAGCGCGCCTTGGCGGCGGGCTTTCGGGTGATCGAGATCCACGCGGCCCATGGCTACCTGCTGCACCAGTTCCTCTCTCCTCTGAGCAACCACCGGACCGACCGCTACGGCGGCAGCCTGGAGAACCGGATGCGCCTGACGCTGCGAGTGGCGGAGCGGGTCCGCGCGGCGATGCCCGAGGAGCTGCCCCTCTTCGTACGGATCTCGGCGACCGACTGGGCGGACGAGGGCGGCTGGGACGTCGGGCAATCCGTCGAGCTCGCAAAGCGACTCAAGGAGATCGGCGTGGATCTGATCGACGTATCCTCAGGAGGAACCCTGACGAAGGCGAGCATCCCCGCGACGCCAGGCTACCAGGTCCCGTTCGCCCGCCGCATCCGCCACGAGGCGGGCATCGCGACCGCGGCCGTCGGTCTGATCACTGAGCCGCAGCAAGCCAACGAGATCATCGAGAACGGGGACGCCGACCTCGTTTTCCTCGCCCGCGAGCTGCTACGCGAGCCGTACTGGGCCTTCAAGGCGCAACGGGAGCTGGGCCTGCCCCCGGCGTTGCCGGTTCAGTATGGGCGAGCCCGATAGAGGCAGGCCTACCGCGTCACCAGCGTCCCCGACGAAGGCAACTGATCGGCTTTCCATCCCCCGCCCAGCGCCTTCACGAGATTGACGCTCGCGATCAGTCTCCGGGCAGCGATGTCGACGGCGGTGCGCTCGTTGGCGAGGGCCGCGGTTTCAGCGGTAACGACTTCCAGGTAGCTCGTGATGCCGCCGTTGTAGCGGTTCTGGGCCAGTGTCAGCGAGCGCTCGGCCGCGGCGACGGCGGCGGCCTGCTGGGTGGCTTCGTCGCTCAGGATGCGCAACTCTGCGAGATTGTCCTCGACGTTCTGAAAGGCCGTCAACACGCTCTCGCGATAGGCGGCCACGTTGGCGTCATAGGCGGCCTGCGCCTCGGCGGTGACCGCCCGCCTCCGGCCGGCGTCGAAGATCGTCGCCAGCAGTTGCGGCCCGATCGACCAGAAACGGTTCGGCAGCGAGAACAGGTTGGACAAGGTCGTGCTGGCGAAGCCTCCGGAAGCGCTCAGCGTCAGACTCGGGAAGTAGGCCGCCGTGGCCACGCCGATCTGCGCGTTGGCCGCGGCCACCCGGCGCTCGGCGGCGGCGATGTCAGGCCGGCGCTGCAACAGCTCGGCCGGGAGCTCCACGGGAATCGCCGGCGGCGCAACGCCCAACGGCGCCACCGGGATCGTCAGCTCGGCGGGGGGCTTGCCGGTGAGGATCGCGATGGCGTGCTCGAGCTGCGCCCGCGCCACTCCGAGGTCGATCGCCTGAGCACGCGTCGTCTCGAGCTGCGTTTCCGCCTGCGCCACGTCGGCGCCCGAGGAGACCCCCTGGTTGTGCCGGTTGACGTTGATCTGCAGCGTCTTCTCATAGCCGACGATGGCAGAGTCGAGGAGCTGCCGCTGCTGGTCGAGCCCGTGGAGCTGGAACCAATCGGCCGCCAGCTCGGCCTGGAGACTGAGGCGCATGGCCTCGACGTCGGCGGCGCTCGCCTGGGCGGTGGCCACGTTGGCCTCGATCAACCGGCGGACCCGGCCCCACACGTCGGCTTCGTAGGAGACGTCGATCGGCGTCTGGTAGACCGTCTGGGTACCGGTGGTCCGCCCGCCCGCCGTGCTCGACGAGGCGCGCGAGTTGGTGACCGAGGCCCCGGCGGTGACGGTCGGGAACAGTCCGGCCCGCGCCTCGCGCACCGCCGCGCGGGCGCCACGGAACTGCGCCTCGGCCTGCGCCAGGGTCTGGTTGGAGACGGAGACCTGCTCTTCGAGCGCGTTGAGCTGCGGATCGCCGAAGAGCTCCCACCACTTGCCGCGCTGCAGGGCGTCCTGCGGCTGCGCCGGCGTCCAGTCTCCAGGCTTGACGCCCGGCGGGGGCTGCTCCTTGAAGGCGGCCGGAATGTCCGCGGACGGCGTTTTGTAGCTCGGACCAACGGTGCAGGCCGCGGCCAGCCAAGCGAGACAGGCCAACAGCGACCAGCGCCCGGCCTGGTGAATTCTGGCGTTCATACGTCCTTCCTCCCTCAGGCTTCGGAGCTCGCGGGAACCGCGGCCCCCCGGTGCCGTTCATGGCGGCGACGCGACCACCAGAGCTGGAACCGGTCGAGATAGAGATAGACCACCGGAGTTGTGTACAGGGTGAGAAGCTGGCTGAACAGCAAGCCGCCGACGATGGCGATGCCGAGCGGCCGCCGCAGCTCCGAGCCCGTGCCGAGGCCGATGGCGAGCGGCAGGCCGCCCAGCATAGCCGCCATGGTCGTCATGGTGATGGGCCTGAAGCGCAGCAGGCAGGCCTCGTAGATGGCGTCCGCCGGGCTCTTCTTTTCCCTGCGCTCGGCTTCGATCGCAAAGTCGATCATCAGGATGGCGTTCTTCTTCACGATGCCGATGAGCAGGATGATGCCGATCAACGCGATCACCGACAGCTCGGTCTTGCAGAGGAGCAGCGCCAGCAGCGCCCCGACGCCGGCCGACGGCAGCGTCGAGAGAATCGTGATCGGATGGATGACGCTTTCATAGAGCACGCCGAGCACGATGTAGACCGTGAACAACGCCAGGAGGATCAGGATCGGCTCGTTCTTGAGCGACGCCTGGAAAGCCTGGGCCGTCCCCTGGAAGCTGCCGTGGATGCTGCCGGGCAGGCGGATGCTCGCTTCCGCATTGTTGATGGCGGTGACGGCGTCGCCCAGGGCCACACCCGCCGGCAGGTTGAACGACAGGGTCACCGAGGGGAACTGCCCCTGGTGGTTGATGGTGAGCGGCGCGTTGGCGGCCTCGAAGCGAGTGAAGGCGGCGAGCGGCACCAGGCTGCCGTCGCTCGCCCGCACGTAGATGTACCTGAGACCATCCGGATTCTGCCAGAACTCCGGCGCGACCTCCATGATCACGTGGTACTGGTTGAGCTGCTCGTACATGGTGGAGACTGGCCGCTGGCCGAAAGCGTCGTAGAGCGTGGCGTCGATCAAGCTCGGCGTAATACCCAACCGCGAAGCGGTGGCGCGATCGATCACCAGGGACGCCTGGAGCCCTTTGTTCTGCTGATCGGAGTTGACGTCGGCCAGTTGCGGCAGGCCGCGCAGCGACTGCAGGACGCGGGGCGCCCATTGCAGCAGCTCCTTCGTGTCGTCGCCCTGGAGCGTGTACTGGTATTGCGCGCTGGACGCGCGGCCGCCGACTCGCAGATCCTGCACCGGCTGCAGGAAAAGGTTGGCGCCAGGCTCGTGGCTGAGCTTCGGACGCAGGCGTGCGATGATGCCGTCCGCCGTGAGCTTGCGATCTTTATTCAGCGATACGAACATGCGCCCCGAGTTGTTGCCGCTGGTGAAGGCGATGACGTTCTCGACGCCCGGATCCCGCTGCACGATGCCGGCGAGCCGCGCCAGCCGCTTTTGCATGGCCTGGAACGAGCTCGACTGATCGGCCACGATCGAGCCGGTCAGCCGCCCGGTGTCCTGCTGCGGGAAGAAGCCCTTGGGAACGATCACGTACAAATAGACGCTGGTCGCCATCGTCGCCAGCGTGATGAACAACGTCAACGCTTGATGCCGGAGCACCCAGGAGAGCGATCTCTCGTACCCCTTGAGAATCCAATTGAAACCCCGCTCGCTGGCCTGGAAAAGGCGGCCGTGCTTCTCGCCCTCGTGCGGGCGCAAGAGCAACGCGCACATCATCGGCGTGGCGGTCAACGAGACGACCATCGAGACCCCGATGGCGACCGAAAGGGTGACGGCGAACTCCCGGAACAGCCGGCCGACGATGCCGCCCATCAGCAGAATGGGGAGGAAGACCGCCACCAGCGACAAGCTGATCGAAAATACCGTGAAACCGATCTCCTGGGCACCCTGCAAGGCCGCCTTGAGCGGCGACAGGCCTTTTTCCAGATAGCGCGTGATGTTTTCGATCACGACGATGGCGTCGTCCACCACGAAGCCGGTGGCGACGGTCAAGGCCATCAGCGACAAGTTGTCGATGCTGTAGCCGAGCAGGTACATCACGCCGAACGTGCCGATAAGCGACACCGGCACGGCGACGCTGGGAATGAAAGTCGAGCGCACGTCGCGCAGGAAAATGAAGACGACCAGGATGACGAGCCCGATCGAGAGGATCAGCGTCAGCTCGACGTCGCGCACCGAGGCGCGGATGGTGCGCGTCGAATCCACGACGACCGACAACTTGATCGCCGGCGAGATCGACGCCTGGAGTTGGGGCAGCACGGCCCGGATGCGGTCGACGGTCTCGATGATGTTGGCGCCCGGCTGGCGGAAGATGATCAGCAGGATCGCCGGCTTGCCGTTCGCAAGGCCGCCGGCGCGCAGGTCCTCCACCGAGTCGGTGACCTTGCCGAGGTCGCCCAGGCGCACTCCGGCGCCGTTGCTGTAGCTGACGATCAGCGACTGATATTCCACGGCCTTGTGGAGCTGATCGGTGGTGCTGAGCGACCACGAGCTCTCGGCGTTGGCGAGCTCGCCTTTCGGGCGATTGGCGTTGGAGTTGGCGAGCACCGTGCGCACGTCCTCCAGGCCGATGCCATAGCCGCTGAGCAGGGTGGGATTGAGATCCACCCGCACGGCCGGCAAGGCGCCGCCGCCGACGGAGACCTGGCCGACGCCTTCGAGCTGTGCCAGCTTCTGCTGCAGAACGGATGAGGCCACGTCGTACATTCTCGGCTTCTCGACCAGATCGGAGGTGAGCGAGAGGAGCATGATGGGCGCGTCCGACGGATTGACCTTGCGATAGTTCGGATTGTTCGGCAGGTTCGCCGGAAGCTGGCCGCGGGCGGCGTTGATCGCCGCCTGGACGTCGCGCGCCGCGGCGTTGATGTCGCGGTTGAGGTCGAACTGGATGGTGATGTTGGTCGAGCCGAGCGAGCTCGTGGAGGTCATCTCGGTGATGCCGGCGATGCGGCCGAACTGCCGCTCGAGCGGCGTCGCCACCGACGAGGCCATGGTTTCCGGGCTCGCGCCCGGCAGCCCGGCGTTGACCGAGATGGTGGGAAACTCCACCTGCGGCAGCGGCGAAACGGGCAGGAACTTGTACGCCAGGCCGCCGCCGAGCGCAATCGCCACCGTCAGCAGCGTGGTGGCGATCGGCCGGTTGATGAACGGCGCCGAAATGCTCATGCGCGCTCCGCTTCCGGCAGATCGGAAATCTCGGGGCGGGCAGCAGAATCGCGGGCTTCCTTTTTGCCTGCCACCCGCCGCGCCAGGCGATCGAAGAAGAGGTAGACCACCGGCGTGGTGTAGAGCGTCAGGAGCTGGCTGAAGATCAGGCCGCCGATGATGGCGATGCCGAGCGGGCGCCGCAGCTCGGCGCCGATGCCGCTGCCGAGCGCCAGCGGCACGGCGCCCAGCATGGCCGCCATGGTCGTCATGATGATCGGCCGGAAGCGCAGCAGGGCCGCCTGATAGATCGCGTCCTGCGGCGCCTTCTTCTCCTTGCGCTCGGCGTCGAGCGCGAAATCGATCATCATGATCGCGTTCTTCTCCACGATGCCGATGAGCAGGATGATGCCGATCAGCGCGATCACCGAGAACTCGCTGCGGCAGAGGAGGAGCGCCAGCAGCGCGCCGACGCCGGCCGAGGGCAGCGTCGAGAGAATGGTGACCGGGTGGATGTAGCTCTCATAGAGCACGCCGAGCAGGATGTAGACCATCACCACCGCCGCCAGGATGAGGAACGGGACGTTGGCGAGCGAGGCGCGGAACGACTGCGCCGTGCCCTGGAAGCTGGCCTGGATGCTCGCCGGAAGCCCAAGGTCCTGCTTGGCCTTCTCGACGACTTTCACACCGTCCCCCAGCGAGACGCCGGGCGCCAGGTTGAACGAGACGGTGACCACCGGGAACTGCCCCTGGTGGCTCACGGAGAGCGGCGCATGGATCTGCTCGACGCGGGTGAAGGCGCCGAGCGGCACCGAGCCACCCGTGGTGGAACGCAAAAAGATATCCGACAGGTCGTCGGGATGCTCCTGGAAGCCCCGCTGGGTCTCCAGCACGACGCGGTATTGATTCGCCTGTGTGAACATGGTCGAGATCTGGCGCTGGCCGAAGGCGTCGTACAGGGTGTCGTCCAGCATCTGCGGCGTGATGCCGAGACGCGAGGCCGTGGTGCGGTCGAGCACGAGCCGCGCCTGGAGCCCCTCGTTCTGCTGATCGCTCGCCACGTCGCGCAGCTCGGGGAGCTGCTGGAGCTTGGCGATGAAACGCGGCACCCAGGTGGCGAGCTCCCGCGGATCGGCGTCCTCCAGGCTGTATTGGAACTGCGCCCGGCTGACGCGGTCCTCCACCGTGAGGTCCTGCACCGGTTGCATGAAGAGCGTGATGCCGTCGACTTTCGCCAGCTTCGGTTGCAAGCGGCGAAGCAGGTCGCTGGCGTTGATCTTCCGCTCCTCGAGCGGTTTGAGGTTGATCTGGATGCGCCCGGAGTTGAGCGTCGTGTTGGTGCCGTCGATGCCGATGAACGACGACACGTTGGCCACCGCCGGGTCTTGCAGGATCACGTGCGCCAGCGCCTGCTGCCGTTCGGCCATGGCCCGGAACGACACGCTCTGCGGAGCTTCCGAGACGCCGAGGATGACGCCGGTGTCCTGGATGGGGAAGAAACCTTTCGGAATGACGACGTAGAGCAGCCCGGTGGCGGCCAGGGTGCCGAGGGCGACGAAGAGCGTCGCCCGCTGGTGCTCGAGCACCCAGGTGAGCGTCCGGCCGTAAAAATCGATGATGCGCTGGAAGACGCGCTCCGACGCGCGGTAGAAGCGCCCCTGCTCCGACTTGCTTCTGTGGCGCAGCAGCCGCGCGCACATCATCGGCGTGAGGGTGAGCGAGACGGCGGCGGAAATCAGGATGGTCACCGACAGCGTCACCGCGAACTCGCGGAACAGCCGGCCGACGACGTCGCCCATGAACAGCAACGGGATGAGCACGGCGATCAGCGACACCGTCAACGAGAGAATGGTGAAACCGATCTGCTCCGACCCCTTGAGCGCCGCGGCAAGCGGCTTTTCGCCCTCCTCGATGTAGCGCATGATGTTTTCGATCATCACGATCGCATCGTCGACCACGAAGCCGGTCGAAATGGTGAGCGCCATCAACGTCAGGTTGTTCAGGCTGTAGCCGAGCAGGTACATGACGCCGAAGGTGCCGACCAGCGACAACGGCACCGCGACGCTGGGAATGATGGTGGCGGCGAGCGTGCGCAGGAAGAGGAAGATCACCATCACCACCAGCGCGATGGTGAGCATGAGCTCGAATTCCACGTCGCGCACCGAGGCGCGGATGGTGGTGGTGCGGTCGGTGAGGACCGACACCTGGATGGACGACGGCAGCGAGGCCCGGAGCTGCGGCAGGAGCGACTGAATGCGGTCCACGACGCCGATGATGTTGGCGCCCGGCTGGCGCTGGATGTTGAGGATGACGGCCGGCGTCTCGTTCATCCAAGCCGCCTGCTTGATGTTCTCGGCGTCGTCGATGACGGTGGCCACGTCCGAGAGGTGGACGGGCGCGCCGTTCTTGTAGGCCACCACCAGCGGCCGGTACTGATCGCTCGACAGGAGCTGATCGTTGGCCGCGATCTGGTAGGACTGGCGGCTGCCGTCGAAAGAGCCCTTGGCCTGGTTGACGTTGGCCGTGGCCACCGCGGTGCGGATGTCCTCCAGGGTCAGCCCGTAGCCCGAGAGCTGCGTGGGGTTGGCTTGAATGCGCACCGCCGGCTTCTGGCCGCCGCTGATGCTCACCAGGCCGACGCCGGAAAGCTGCGAGATCTTCTGCGCCAGCCGGGTGTCGGCGAGGTCCTGCACCTTCGACAGCGGCAGCGTCTTGGAGGTCAAGGCCAGCGTGAGCACCGGCGCGTCCGCCGGATTGGTCTTGCTGTAGATGGGCGGATTGGGCAGGTCGCGCGGCAGGTAGCTCCCCGAGGCGTTGATCGCCGCCTGCACCTGCTGCTCGGCGACGTCGATGTCGAGATCGAGGGCGAACTGCAGAGTGATCAGCGAGCTCCCCTCGGAGCTCACCGACGTCATCTGGTTGAGGCCCGGCACCTGGCCGAACTGCCGCTCCAGCGGCGCCGTGACGGCGGACGCCATCACGTCCGGGCTGGCGCCGGGGTAGAACGTGATCACCTGGATCGTCGGATAATCGACCTCGGGAAGCGCCGACACGGGAAGCTGTTTGAAGGCGAAGAGGCCGGCGAGCAGCAGGCCCACCATCAACAGCGACGTCGCGATCGGCCGCAGGATGAACGGCTTCGACGGGCTCATGATCCGGCTTTCCCACCGCCTCCGGACCCGCCGTGCCCCTGGTGACCGCCGCCACCGTTCCTGCCGCCGCCCGCAGCCGATGGGCTGGGGGTCACCTTGCCGTTCGCGTCCACCGTCGAGACGTCCACCTTGGAGCCCGGCCGCAGCTTGTCGACGCCGTCGACGACCACCAGGTCGCCGGCCGCGAGGCCGCTCTGGATGGTCGCTTCGTCGGCCTCGGACATCTTCACCACGACGTTGCGCGACTCGACGGTGTGGTCCGGCTTCACCAGGTAGACGAAGGTCGACTGCGGGCTGCGCTGGATGGCGGCGTTGGGCACGGTGACGACGCCGCGCAACGTGTCGACGAGCAGGCGGGCGTTGACGAACTGGTTGGGAAACAGAGCCTCGTCCTCGTTGTCGAAGATAGCCTTGATGCGCACCGTGCCGGTGGTGGGATCGATCTGATTGTCGACCGCCAGCAGCTTGCCGGTGGCGAGCTTGTTCTTGAGGTCGCGATCGTAGGCGTCGACCGGGAGGCTTTGGCCGGAGTGCACCTGCGGCAACACCTGCGAGAGGTGGTCCGCGGGGATGGTGAAGAGCACGTCGATGGGCTGGAGCTGGGTGATGGTCACGATGCCGTTGGCGTCGCTGGCGTGCACGATGTTGCCGACGTCCACCTGCCGCAGGCCGACCCGGCCGCCGGAAGGCGCCGTGACGTGGGCGTAGGTGAGGTTCAACCGGGCGCTCTCGATCTGCGCCTGGTCGCTCTTCACGGCGGCCTCGAACTGCTTGACGGTGGCCGCCTGGGTGTCGAGCTGCTGGCGGGGGATGGCGTCCTGCTGGATCAGGATCTCGTAGCGCTGGAGGTCGACCTTGGCGTTCTGGAGCGCCGCCTCGTCCTTGGCCCGCTGCCCCTCGGCCTGCATGAGCTGGACCTGGAACGGCCGTGGATCGATCTCGGCCAGCAGGTCGCCGGCGCGGACGATCTGCCCTTCATGAAAGACGATGCGCATGAGCTGGCCGTCGACCCGGCTCTTGACGCCGACGGTGTTCAAGGCGGCCACGGTGCCCAGGCCGGTCAGGTAGACGCCGACGTCCTTCGTCCTCGCGGTGGCGGCAAGCACCGGGACAGGACGGTCCTGTCCTCCCTTGCCGCCCGCGGCGCCCTGGGTCTGGCCCTGTCCTTCGGCGCTCCCAGCCTTGTTCTGGCCCGAGCGATGGGCGAACAGGTAGATTGCCACCGCCACCGCGCCTAGAATCAGCAGCCAGCGCAGCCAGGGACGGCGGGGCCTGGGCTCGTCCGGCGCGATCGTGTCCGCGCCGGTATCCGGAGGTGGCTCAGGAGAGGCTTGAGGCTTCTCCGTCTCCCGCGCAGTCGCCGGGGCCACTCTCTCTTGCTTGACTTCTTCCTTGACGGGAGGTTCGGAGATCATCGCTCAGGGCCTCTAATGATAGAAGATATAGATTCAACGTCTGGCGACACGAGCCGCCAGACCGCGATTCTAGATGCAAGAATCGGGCAAAGAGGTTAAGAAGTCGTAAAGACTGGCCATTGCGTGATGGGGTAACGAATTCCGCCGTCCGTCGCCTGATAGAACGTCGGGAGCTGTGAATGGCTTCCCCGCTTCCATAGCTCTCCATTGAAATGAGGAGACAAGTTATGACCGTTACCTGCCGTTTTGTCGCTCGCCATGCACTTCTGCCCCTCTGCGCGCTGGCCGGCCTGCTGGTGCTGGCGGCTCCAGCCACCGCCCAGCCGTTCGGGGGGATCTTCAGTCTCTCGGCCTCGAACCCGGGATACATCGACATTCCCCAGAGCCCGGCGCTCAATCCCGCCAGCACCATCACCATCGAATTCTGGGTCGGAGCGGACAGCCAGCCCACCGACTCCGTCTGCAAGAGCCTGGTCGGCAAGGACTGGCACGTGTCGTACTGGGTGGGCATCTGCGGCGCCAGCCGGACCCTGCGCTCCTACCTGAGAGGGTCCACCTCGCTGTTCGACGGCGGCGCCATCCCCCTGGGCGAGCTGACCCACATCGCCGTCACCTTCGACGGTGCCACCCGCCGGCACTACATCAACGGCGAGCTGGTCGCCTCCCAGGCCGAGACCGGATCGCTGCCCGCCAGCACCGCGGATCTGCGCATCGGCAGCGACTTCAACTACAACTTCGTGCCCAACGCCTCCTTCAGCGAGGTGCGCCTGTGGAGCGTCGCCCGCACCATCGACCAGATCCGCTCGACGATCAACGTGCAGCTCAGCACGCCACAGCCTGGGCTGGTGGCGGCCTGGGGCTTTGGCGCGGCCGACAACCTCCATGGTCACAACGGGTCCGTCGTCGGCCACTTCTCCGCCCTCGACCTGCCGATCGCTCCCAATTGCGGCTCTCTCACCAGCACCGCCCTCTGCCTGAACAACCGCTTCTCGATCTCGGCCGTCTTCCGCACCGGCCCTCCGGGCTCCGCCGAGACCCAGGCGCACACTGTCAACCTTTTCAATCCCGGCTCCGGCCTCTTCTGGTTCTTCGGCTCCGACAACTGGGAGGTGATGGTCAAGTCGATCCCCGGCTGCGGCATCACCGGCCATTGGTGGATCTACACCGCCGCCACCACCGACCAGTTCTACCGCCTGACCGTGTACGACATCCACGCCGGAGCGCAGAAGATCTACTTCAACTACCCCGGCCAACCGGCCCCCGCGGTGACGGATTCCAGCGCGTTTGCGACGTGCCCGTAGCCAAGCAGGGACAACAAGGACGCGCCAGGGACACCAAGGACGCCAGATCCCGTCCTCCGTCCCTGAGTCCTTGTTGTCCCTTGGGTCCTTGTTGTCCTTTTATTTCAACGCCGCCAAAGCCCCCGCCAAAGCTTCGTAGTCGAGCTTGCAGAGCGTTTCAGCGAGATCCTCCTGCACCTGCCGCACCCGCTCGGCGCCCACGGCCTGGCGCTCGCGGCCGAGGGGCGTCAAAGTCGCGCGGACGCAGCGGCGATCGTGGGGGTCTTCCTCGCGCTGCACGAGGCCATCCGCTTCGAGACGGCCCATGAGCTGGGTGATGTTCGAGCGGACGCAGATCATCCGCGAGGCGAGCTCGCTCAAGGCCAGCGGCTCTCCGGCCAGCGCCAGATGCTTGATGGCGCTGTACTTGGGCAGCGACAGGTCCACCTTCTCCAGGCTCTCTTCGAGCCGTTTTTCGAGGACCTCGGCGAGGCGGATGATCACGGACATCACCCGGCTGCTTTCAGACGGATAGAGAGTCGCTTGGGTGGCGACCGGGGAAAGCATTATTTCGTCTCCGGACCGGCTGCTCCCGGCCATTCCGCATCCCCGAGCTTCCAGCCACCGCCCAAGGCCCGGTAGAGCTGCACCAGAGTCGCCAACCGGTTGTAGCGCGCCTGCGCGAGGAGGTTCTCGGCCGGATAGAGCTGCTGCTGCGCCTGGAGCACGTCGAGGTAGGAGGAGAGGCCCGCCACGTACCGCTGATTCGCGATCTGCGCCGCCTGCCGGTCCGCCGCCACCGCCCGCGCCCGCTGCCGCTCCACTTCGGCCAGCTTCTGATAGGCCACGAGCGCCGTCGAAACCTCGTTGAAGGCATTCGTGACGCTCTGCTCGTATTCAAGCCTGGCCTGCTCCCAGCGAGCCTCGGCCGCGCGGTATTGCTCGCGCAACAGCCGCCCCTGGAACAAGGGGCTCAGCAGGCCGCCGCCGAGACTCCAGGTGCGGCCCGCCGGAAAGAGCTGCGAAACCTGGGGCGATACGTTGCCCAACGTGCCGGTGAGGCTGATGCGGGGAAAGAAGTCGGCATTGGCGACGCCGACGTCGGCGTTGGCTGCGATGAGGCTCTGCTCCGACTGGCGCAGGTCGGGCCGCCGCTGGAGCAGGTCCGCGGGAAGGCCGGGCGGCACGTCCGGCGGCAGGAACTGATCGTTCAGCGCCGCGCCGCGCGCGATGGGACCCGGGTTGCGGCCCACCAGGAACGCCAGCCGGTTCTCCTGCGCCACGATCTGCCGCTCGAGATCCGGAATGTTGGCCGCCGTCGAAGCCAGCGACGCCTCGGCGCTCGAAGTCTCCAACGCCGAGGCGGCTCCCCCCTGGAGGCGGCGGTCGAAGAGGTCGAAAGTCTCCTGAAAATCGGCCGACGAGCGTTTTGCGATCTCGAGTTGGAGGTCGAGCTCGCGCAGTTGGAAATAGTTGTTGGCCACGTCGGAGACGAGCGACAGGAAAACGCCGCGGCGCGCCTCCTCGGACGCCAGATACTCCGCCAGGGCCGCCTCGTTCAAATGCCGGATGCGGCCGAAGACGTCGAATTCCCACGCGGCGTTGACGTTGAGCTGGATCAGCCCCCCCTGGGCGCTGGGCGACGGGGAGAACTTCGACTGCCGGCCATAGCCCACCTCGGCCTGACCCTGGATCGACGGCAAGCGCTGCGCACCGGCGATGCCGGCGTTGGCGCGCGCCTCCTCCACCCGCCAGGCTGCCAGCCGCACGTCGTAGCCGTTCTTGAGCGCCTCCGCGATCAGGCTCTTGAGAGCGTCGTCGCGGAAAATGTCCCACCACGCCTGGTCGGCGAGCGACGAAGCCTCGGCAGCGCTGACCTGGCCGCGGGTCTGATTCGGGGCATTGACCTCAGGCCGCTGGTACTTCGGGCCCACGACGCAGCCGCCGAGCAAGAAAAGGACAGCAGGGACGGCAAGGAAGGCGCGCCGCCTCATGATTGGCTCTCCTCGGCAACGGGCAGCACGGCTTCCCCTGCCGCCGCGCGTTTCCGCTCCGCACCGCCGATTTTCTCGACCACCACGAAGAGCACGGGAATCAGGAACACGGCGAGGCAGGTGGCGGCCATCATGCCCGCCACCACCACGGTGCCAAGGATCTGGCGCGAGCTCGCGCCCGCGCCCTGGGCGACCCACAGCGGCACGCAGCCGAGAATGAAGGCGAAGGAGGTCATGAGGATGGGCCGCAGGCGCAGCTTCGCCCCTTCGAGCGCGGCGTCCGACAGGCTGCGCCCTTTCTCGAACTCGGCCTTGGCGAACTCGACGATCAGGATGGCGTTCTTGGCGGCGAGACCGATCAGCACCACGAGCCCGATCTGCCCGAAGACGTCGAAGTCGAATTTGCGCAGCAGCAGCCCCGCGAACGCGCCGAAGACTGCCACCGGCACCGAGAGCAGCACGCTGAACGGCAGCGTCCAGCTCTCGTAGAGCGCCGCCAGGATGAGGAAGACGAAGACGATGGAGAGCGCGAACACCCGGCCCGTGGTGCCTTCGGCTTTCTTTTCCTGATAGGAGAGGTCGGCCCACTCGAAGCCCATCTCGCGGGGCAGGGTCTGCGCCGCCACCTGCTCCAGGGCGGCCAGGGCCTGGCCCGAGCTGTAGCCGGGGGCCGCGGAGCCGATCACCTGAACGGCGCGGAAGAGGTTGAAGTGCTGCGTGAACTCGGGGCCGGAGATGCGCCGTATGGTGGTGATGGCCGAGAGCGGCACCATGTTGCCGTCGTTGTTGCGGACGAAATACTGGCCGACGTCGCCGGGAGTGGTGCGCTCCTGCCCCTCTCCCTGAAGGTAGACCCGCCACTGGCGGCCGAAGCGGTTGAATTGGTTGATGAACGACCCGCCGAGGAACGCCTGCAGCGTCTGGTAGACCTCGGAGAGGGGCACCCCCTGCTTCAGCGCCTTGTCGCGGTCGACGTCGACGAGCACCTGCGGCACGGCGGGGCGGAAGGGGCTGTTGACGGTCTGCAGCTCCGGCCGCTTGCGCGCGGCGTCGAGGAAACGCTGGAGGTTCGCGTTCAGGAAATCCACCGAGCCGCCGCTGCGGTCCTGCAGCCAGAGCGAGAAGCCGCCCGAGGTGCCGAGGCCGGGAAGGGCAGGCGGCAGGAAGGCGTAGACGGTCGCCTCCGAGATCTGCGAACGGAATTCGCCGTTGATTTTCGCCACCAGCTCTTTGGCCGAGCGGCCGTTCCCCTCCCGCTCGTCCCACGGATCGAGCGAGACGAAAAAGAAGGCGTAGTAGGAGGACGAAACGTAAGAAACCAGGCTGAACCCGGCCACCGTGTTGTAGTAGCGCACGCCCTTGGTGTGGCCCAGGATCGACTCGATCTTGCGGCAGACGGCGTCCGTGCGCTGGAGCGACGCGGCATCCGGGAGCTGCACGTTGAGGTAGAAGTAGCCGTAGTCCTCCTCCGGCAGGAAGCTGGTGGGCACCTTCTTGCCCAGCCCGCCCGCCAGCAGCGCGAAGCCCACCAGGATCAGCAGCGCGATGACCGATTTGCGAATGAGGAAACCGGAGATGCCGAGGTAGGAACGCCTCCCCTTGTCGAAGACCCGGTTGAAGGCGCCGAAGGCGCGGGCGAGGAGACCCCGAGACGCCTTCCGGGGCCGCAGCAACAGCGCCGAGAGCGCCGGCGACAGGGAGAGGGCGTTGAAGGCCGAGATGAGGACCGAGATGGCGATGGTGATGGCGAACTGCTTGTTGAGCCGCCCCTGGATGCCGCCCAGGAAGGCGACCGGCAGGAACACCGAGGAGAGAATGAGGGCGATGGCCACCACCGGCCCCGACACCTCCTTCATCGCCTGCAGCGTCGCGGCGCGCGGCGCCATCCCTTCCTCGATATGGTGCTCCACCGCCTCGACCACGACGATCGCGTCGTCCACCACCAGGCCGATGGCGAGCACCAGGCCGAAGAGCGACAGCGCGTTGATCGAGAAGCCGAGCAGCGGGAAGGCGGCGAAGGTGCCGATCAGCGACACCGGCACTGCGATCAGAGGGATCAGCGTCGCCCGCCAGTTCTGCAGGAAGAGGAAGACGACCAGGACCACCAGCAGGATGGCCTCGAGGAGCGTCTTGAGGATCTCCTTGATTCCCTCCGTCACCGGCCGCGTCGTGTCCACCGAGACCTGGTAGTCGAGACCCTCGGGGAAGCTGGCCTTGAGGGTCGCCATCTGCTGCTTCACACCCTCGGCCACGGCGAGGGCGTTCGAGCCCGGCGCCTGGTAGATGCCGATGATGCTCGACGGCTGGCCGTTGAACCGCCCGATCTGCTTGTAGGTCAGGGCGCCGAGCTCGATGCGGGCCACGTCCTTCATGCGCACCGCCGAGCCGTCCGGATTCAGCCGCACCACCACGTCGCCGAACTGCTCCGCGCTGACCAGCCGCCCCTGGGCGCGCACCGTGTAGGTGAACTCCTGCCCCGGCGGCGCCGGCTCGGCGCCGATCTGCCCCGAGGGATTCACCGTATTCTGCGCCTGGACCGCGCGCAGCAGGTCCGAGACCGTGAGGCCCAGCTTGGCGAGCTGGTCCGGCTTGACCCACAGCCGCATGGCATATTCCGAGGCGCCGAAGTTCAGCACCTGGCCGACGCCTGGCACCCGGTAGAGCGCGTCGTTGATGTTGATCAGCGCGTAGTTGCCCAGGAACAGGCCGTTGTACGTCCCCTTCGGCGAATACAGGGAGATCAGCATCAGCGGCGTGCCTTGGGTCTTGCGGTAGGTGAGGCCGAACGTGTTGACCTCCGGCGGCAGGCTCGGCTGAGCCTGCGAGACCCGGTTCTGGGCGTTGACCTGGTCGGCGTTGCGGTCGGTGCCGACGTCGAAGGTGACCCGCAGGGTGATCGTGCCGTCGCTGCCGTTCACCGACTGCATGTAGATCTCGTCCTCGACACCGTTCATCTGCTGCTCGATGGGCGTCGCCACCGACTGCTCGGCGGTGACCGCGTCGGCGCCCGGATAGGTGCTCTGGATCTGGATGAGGGGCGGGACGATGTCCGGATACTGGGCGATCGGCAGCCCCAGCAGGGACACCAGGCCCAGGAGGACCGTGAGGACCGCGATGACGATCGCGACGATCGGCCGGTCGATGAAAAAACGCGCCATGGCCTACTTTCCTCCCGCCGCCCGACCCTCTCCCGGAGTCGTCGCAGGCGTGCCCGTGCCACCGGCCGCCGCCTCGGGCGGCGCCTCCTTCGGATTCACCTTGACGCCCGACTTGACGCGGGGGAAGCCCTCGACCACCACGCGGTCCCCGGGCTGCAGGCCCGAGTCGATCACCCACATCGTGCCCACCCGTTCCCCGGCCTGGACCGTGCGGATCTCGGCCTTGTCGTCGCTCGCGACGACGGCCACCTGGTAATTCCCCTGCAATTCGTTGACGGCGCGCTGCGGCACCAGGATGGCTCCCTTCTTCACCTCCGTCACCGCCCGCACCTTGGCGAACTGGCCCGGCCGCAGCAGGTTGCCTGGATTGGGGAAGAGGGCCACGGTCGAGATCGTGCCCGTCTTCACGTCCACCTGCCGGCCCGCGAACAGCACGTGGCCCTTGTGGGGGAAGACGCTGCCGTCGACCAGCACCAGCTCGAGATTGTCCTCGCGCGCCGCCGCCGGGGCCTGCTTCATCCTCTCCTGGTAGTGGAGGTACTCCGTTTCGCTCAAGGGGTACTGGACGCGAATCGGATCGCATTGGGAGACGGTGGTGAGCACCGTCGTGGGGCTCACGAGATTGCCCACCTGCTGCTGGGCGATGCCGGCGATGCCGCTGATCGGCGAGGTCACCCGCGCCCAATCCCTGGAGAGGCGCGCCTCGTGCACCGCCGCCTCGCGCGCGTCCGCGGTCGCCTTGGCCGCGCGCTCCGCCGACAGCGCGTTGTCGAGCTCCTGCTGGCTGATCGCCTTCTGGGCGACCAGGGGCTGGAAACGGACCACGTCCTGATGCGCCTTGGCGAGATTGGCCCGGGCCTGCTCCAGATCGGCCTGGGCCTGCTGGAGCTGCGCCTGGGACTGGCGGGGATCGATCTCGAACAGGAGCTGCCCCTGGCGGACGAAGCTCCCCTCCGCGTAGTCCCGGCGCAGCAGATAGCCGTCGACCTTGGGCCGGATCTCGGCGTTGACGTTGCCGTCGGTGGTGCCGATCCACTCCTTGGAGACCGGCACGTCGCGCTGCACGGCCGGGGTGATGACCACCGTGACCGGCGGCGGGGGAGCCGCCGCGTCCTTCTTCTCGCCCCTACCGCCGCAGCCGGCGAGGGCCAGGCCCGCCGCCATCCCGAAGACCAGAAAACGCTTCATCCGCCTCTCCTTGCGCCCCGTCGCCGCGATCAATGAGCCTCTTGAGCTCTCTACTCGCTTCCTAGCTGTACAATTTGAGACAAAAAAATCGCCGCTCCCCGGTGGGAGGGCGCATTCTTCATATATGTACAGTAGGGCCCGGAGCACGCTGGTGTCAAGCCCGGGTAAATCCTAATCCCGTGGCGAGCATCAGAAGCTTCCAGACACCCTTTCAGGTCCGGACATCCGTCGTGATCGAAATCAGAAATCCATCCGGATCGACCACCGCGAAGTCGCGCGTTCCCCAGGGCTGGTCCTTGGGCTCCTGGGCGAGCTTGCCGCCTCGGCTCTGGATGGCGGCGGCGAGCTGGTCGACGTCCTGCCCGGTGATGCAGTAAAGACGGAGGGCGACGCCCTTCGCCCGGTCGCGACCCTTGGCGAAGTCGTCCTGCCCGAGCAGGAATTCGACGCTTCCTGCCTTGAGGCGAACCGCCACCAGGCGGTCCTCATGCCGGATCTCCTCCGCGACGATGAAGCCGAGAACGTCCCGGTACCAGGCGAGGCTGGTCGCGAGGTCGTTGACCGTCAAAGCGGGCATCAGCGCGCGAAGGCGCAGGGTTTCAGGCTGCTGCCGGTCCTTCATGAAAGGGCTCCTTTCTGGTTACGCCGGCCGATCAGACCGTCGAGGGAAACGCTGCCCGCACCCGCCCACGCAAGCCACATCAGCAGCACGAGGTAGGCGACCTCCGAGAGGCCCACGAAGTCGCCGATGGAGTGGACGTCGCCCATCTTGGCCGTCGCGATGGCGACCACCATGGTGGCCGCCAGGAGAAGGGCCGCCAGCGGAGTGAACAATCCCACGAGAAGGAGCAGGCCGCCGGCGAATTCCACGCAGGCCACGAACGGAGCTTGAATGGATGGAGCAGGGATGCCCAGCTCCGTGAAGAAAGCCACCACCTTGGGCAAGTTGTGAAGCTTTCCCCAGCCGGACTCGGCGAAAACGATCCCCAAGGCCAGCCGGGCCAGGAGCGGCGGTATCCAGACCGTCTTTTCACGCCATGCCAGGAGCCTTCCCCGCCAGCCTGCGCTCTCGTCTGCGCTCATACGCCCTCCCGAAGAGGAATTGAGGTTTCCTTGAGGATACTGCAATCCGGACCCGGGCGACGGCGATGCCCCTTGACGGACCCACCCTTCGGGAACCTTCGACGCCGTGCCGCAGGGTGGGTCCCTGCCGCGGCGCCGGCTGATAGGGTCGCTCCATCGGCAGCGGACTCCCCACGTGAGAAACGAACCCCTCTCCCTCGAACGCGAGGACACCCTCCAGGCTCCGGACACGATGCCGGAGGTCCTGGTCGTCGGCGCCGGGCCGGTCGGCCTGTTCGCGGCCCTGTCCCTGGCCGAGCAAGGTATCCGCGTCCAGATCGTCGACCAGGAGCGACGGCCGGCGGCCCGCAGCTACGCCCTGGCGCTCCATCCGCAGTCGCTGCGCCTGCTCGGCGAGGCCGGCCTCGCCGAGGAGCTCGTGCCCATGGCGCACCGGGTCAGCTCGATGGCCTTCTACGAGGGACGGCGACGGCGGGCCGGCGTGGACCTCTCGGTTCTGCCGGGCGAGCTCCCCTGCGTGGCGGTGCTGCCGCAGCAGATCCTCGAAGGGGCCCTGGAGAGCCGCCTCCTGCGGCGGGGGATTCCCGTGCTCTGGAACCACCGGGTCCGCGAGGTCGCCTGCACCCCGGGCGCCGTGGTCGCCGAGGTGGAACGGCTGGAGCGCAGCGGCTCGGAGCCGGCCGTGGTGAAGGAGCGCTTCGACGTCTGCGCCGACTTCGTCCTCGGCGCCGACGGCCACCGCTCGCTCCTGCGGCAATCGATCGCCGAGCCCTTCGAGGAGATGAAGCCCGCCGAGCTGTTCGCGATCTTCGAAGTGGCCGCCGGCGGTCCCGCCGAGCACGAGGCCAAGGTCGTCTTCCACGACGGCAAGGCCGGCGTCCTCTGGCCGCTGGGGGGCCGGCGCTTCCGCTGGAGCCTGGAAATCGAGAGCTGGGAGGGATTCGAGGAGCCCCGCTTCAAGAGCCGGCACTTTCCGCAGGTGAGCGACGAGCCCTTCCCCTACCTGGTGCGCGAGAAGCTGCACCAGCTCCTCGCCGAGCGCGCCCCGTGGTTCGTCAAGGATATCGGCGACGTCGTCTGGTCCATGGCCGTGCGCTTCGAGCGACGCCTCGCCGGCCGCTTCGGCCGCGGACGCGTCTGGCTGGCCGGCGACGCCGCCCACCTGGCGAGCCCCATCGGCGCGCAGAGCATGAACGGGGGCCTGAGCGAGGCCCGGGACCTCGCCCGGCGCCTCGCCGCGATCCTGCGCGAGGACTACCCCTTGACCCTCCTCGACCGCTACG
>JBAPYB010000280.1:0-39614 GCA_049284515.1 Thermoanaerobaculia bacterium | reverse complement strand
CCTTT
This sequence comes from Thermoanaerobaculia bacterium, assembly GCA_049284515.1. GTDB lineage: Bacteria > Acidobacteriota > Thermoanaerobaculia > Multivoradales > UBA5704 > DATARR01. The sequence continues at coordinate 39,609 of JBAPYB010000280.1, read as the reverse complement.
CGACCCTGGCCGCGCCCCTGGCCCTGGCGGCGCTCTCGCTGCGCCGCGACGCCGCCTTCACCGTGCCGCAGCGGGTGTGGACGGGCGCCGTCCTGGGCGGCACGGCCCTCCTCGCGTCCTATCCGTGGCTGCGCCCGACGCCGATGACCACGGCTCTCTCTCTCCTCGGCCTGACGCCCGGGCCGCCGCTGGCGATCTGGATCGCAGCCGTGGTCCTGGCCCTGGCGGCGCTGGGACTCTCGGTGGGCCGCGCCTGGAGCGAGCCGGTGCGCGCGGCCCGGCTCGCCGGTCTGTCCGCAGCCTGCCTGATCCTCGCCCTGCTCCAAGGGCTGCCAATGGCAGGCACGCCGCTGCTGGCGCCGCAGATTCCAGTGACCCTGGACGCCGGGCACCCGGTCTGGGAGATCCCGTTGCCATCGCCAGCGCCGCCGGTTGGCAGCGTGGTGGTGGAGTCCTATCTCGCCAACAGCGCCAAACTGGCGCGGGGAACCCCGGTGGCGGTCCTGAAGCTGGTCGATGCCGCGGGCCAAAGCGCGGACTGGACGCTGCGGGCCGGCGACGACACCGGCGAGTGGGCAGCCCGTCGGCCGGACCTGGCCTTCGCGAGCCTGCCGGTTCCCCCGGCGTGGGTCTCCTGGGTGGCGGACGGCTTCTTCGCCCAGCGCTACCGCTCCCGGTTCCAGCTCGACCGGCCCCAAGCCTTCGCTCATCTGCGGATCGAACGCGCCCCCGGCGTTCCCCCGGATCTCACGGTTGCCCTCTACCAGGTGGAATTGCGAAGATGAGGTCCCGTCCACGGGAGGCGTGGAGCACGGCGGGGAAGCTGGCGGTGGCGATTTCGGCGATCGTGGCCACGGCGCTGCTGGCGTGGCGGTCGCCTCTCCCGGCGGACGATCCCTTCCGCGGGACCTTGACGATGCTGCCGCTGGTGCTGGCGGCGTTGCGGGAGATCCACCGTTGGGGACGTTGGGGCGCGCGCTCGGCCCGCTCGTTGTCGCTCGCCGGGACGGCGGGAGAGCTCGGCGCCCTGGCGGTCCTCTGGATTCTGGTCCTCGCGCGTCATCATCTCAGCCTGGCGCTCGCCGACGAGGTGCTCGCCGCGGGATTGCTCCTCGTCCTGGCGTGCCGGGTGGCGCGGCAGACGAGAGCGCTGCGGCCGCTGCTCGGGGAGCGGCTACCCAAGCGGCCGTCGATCCTCTTCTTCTTCCTGCCGCTGACGGTCTATCTCGCCCTGCTGCCGTGGTCGGCCGGGCACCGCCAGTTGGACGGCGACGAGCCCTACTACCTCCTGGTAACCCATAGCCTGGCCTACGACTTCGACGCCGATCTCACCAACAACTACGCCCAGGGGGATTGGCGGCACTTCATGGACCGCCCCATCACGCCGCAGCCGGGCGATCCCGTGGGAGCGCACGGCGAGCGTTTCTCGCGGCACAACGAGATGCTGCCGCTCGTGCTCGCACCTGCGTACCGGCTGGGCGGCAAGATGGGCGCCCTGGCCACCATGGCGGCGCTGACGGCGGCGCTGGCCTGGATGACGCTACGGCTCGCCCGGCACTATTCGCGGGAGCACCCCGGCCCGGCCCTCGCCGCCTACGCCCTGGCCGCCTTCGGGCCGCCGCTCCTCCTCTACTCTTACCAGGTCTGGGTGGAGGTGCCGGCGGCACTGCTGGCGGCGATCGCCCTGGATCGCATCCTCACCCTCGACGCGCTGGGAGCTTCCGACCGGCAGCGGAGTTGGCGATGGAAGGAGTGGCTGGGGATCGGCCTCCCTTTGCTGATGCTGCCGCTGGTGAAGATCCGTTTCGTCCTCATCGCCGCGCCGATCCTCCCCCTGGCGTGGTGGCACGCCGGCCGGCCGAAGCGGCCGGTGCTCATCCTCGCCGGGCTGCTGGGAGCGGTGGGCGGCGGCATGCTCCTCTACAACCAGGCCGTCTATTCGAACCCGCTCAAGATCCACACCTGGCAGGAGGTCGATCCCGGGGCGTACGGCCCGGCCTCTTACCTCAAGGGGGGCTTCGGCCTGTTCTACGACGCGGCCTTCGGCCTCTTCGGCTGCGCTCCGATCTGGCTGGTGCTGATCCCTGCCGCCGGGCTGCTGATCGCCCGGCGCAGCCGGCTCCTCCTTCACCTCGTGGCCCTCAGCGTGCCGTATCTCCTGGTCGTGGCGCCGCGCCTGGAGTGGTATGGCGGCTGGTCGCCGCCGTTCCGCTATGCGCTCATCGCCGTGCCGCTGCTGGCCGCGGGCTTGATCCCGCTGCTGGCCGGCTGGCGGCGGCCCGGCGCGACCGCCCTGCTCGCCGGGCTCGGAGCGCTCACCCTGGTGCTGACGCTGGTGTGGGTGACGGTGCCGGGCTGGACGTACAACTTCGCGGACGGGCGCACTTACCTGCTCGACGCCCTCAGCGGCCGGCTGGGCCTGGACGTCACCCGCTTTTTCCCCAGCTCGGTGCGGCCCCGCATGGCCACCTGGGTCTGGCCGCTGGTGACGATCCCCCTGGTCCCCCTCTTCTGGTGGCTGCCGTCGAGGCGTCTCGGTTTCAAGCCGGCGACAGCGATCATGGCAGGTGTGGCGCTGTTGCTGGCGTCGGCGGCGCTGCTGCCGGCGGCGGCCGCCCGCGTGCCCACCGGGGTGATCGAGCTGGAAGACCCGCAGGTGTGGAAGAGCGGCGGCCACCCGCACCCGGACCGCTGGATCATCGAGCGCACCCGCTACCGCGGCGGCTGGGTGCTGCGCGTAGGCGAGACGCTCAAGGCGCCCGTGGTGGCCGGCGGCCACCGGGTGAAGATCCGGCTGCACGCCCAGCTCATCCGCAACCAGCCCGTCCCCTTCAACGTGGACATCAAGGAAGGGGACCGGCCGCTCGCCTCGTGGCACCCGGCCCGGCCACGGGTCTGGGAGGTGATCGAGGTGGGACCGTTCGATTGGCAGGCGGGCGAGCCGCTGGTCCTCTCCGCCTACGGGCCGTATCCTCCAGGGGAGGTGAACGGGGCGATTCTGAACCGGGTGGAGATGGAGTGGCGGTGAGGTCGGTATCGTCGGCCGATCCCGCCGGTTGTGCACGGCTCGACCGGCATCCGTGCCGCCCGAGGCCCTCATCACCCCGGCCCTCTTCTCCCAGCCTCCCCCCCTTCCACCGGGAGAAGAGGGAGCACGCAGGAATCAGGCCCGAAGGGCCGGCAGCATGTAGCCTGGGGCGTAAGCCCCAGGTAGACAGTCCCCACCCTCTTGAAGCCCCGAAGGGGCGGCAGCGGCGATCCAGGAACTGCTGTCGCCCCTTCGGGGCTTTCGGATTTCTTGGATCTACCCTTTCCTGGGGCTTACGCCCCAGGCTACATGCTGCCGGCCCTTCGGGCCTGATCAAAGAGGGAATTGGCAGGTGAAGACCACCGCCGTCGTCCTCACCCTCGGCCGGTCTCCCCTGCTCGTCCCCTGCCTGGAGGCGTTGCGGCGGGACGCTGGCGGCGATCTCGGCGATCTGGAGATTCTCGTCGTCGACCAAGGGGAGACGCCTGCCGATCTTCCCCCGAGGCTGGCCGACCGGGTGCTGCGGCCGGGGAGCAACCTGGGCTTCGCGGCGGGGAACAACCTGGGGATCGCCGCCGCGACCGGAGATTGGATCGCGACCGTCAACGACGACGCGGTGGTGGAGACTGGGTGGCTGTCGTCTTTGATCGCCGCGCTGGAGGCGGACCCCGGCGCCGCGGCGGCCCAGGGGGTGAACGTCCAACTCGCGGCGCCCGAGATCGCGGATGGCTGGGGACTTTCATGGAACGGCTGGTGGCAGGCGGTTCAGGGCGGCCACGGCGAGCCGGTGCCCGATTTGAAGCTCGCCGTCCAGGAGATCTTCGGCGTCTCGGCGACGGCCGCCGTCTACCGCCGGGCCGCTCTGCGACAGGTGGCTGCCGGCGGCGACGTTTTCGATCCCCGGCTCTTCGCCTGGTACGAGGACGCGGACCTGGCCGGCCGGCTGCGGGCAGTCGGGTGGCGGGCGCTCCTGGTGCCGGCGGCGCGGGTTCGGCATGCGGGCTCGTCGACGGGCAAGACGCTGAGCCGAGAGCGCTGGCGCCTGCTCTACGGCAACCGCTGGCTGGTGGCGGCCCGCCTTTTGGGACGGGCGTTCTGGCTCCGGGTTCCCTGGATGGCCGCCCGCGACGGGATCGACCTCCTGAAGGCGATATCGAAGGGGGACTTGGAGATGGCCGCCGGCATTGCGTCGGGCTGGGGACGGGCGATCCGTCTCCTGTCCGGTTTCGCCCGGCTCGGCGCTCCGTCCGTCCCTTTGGGCGAAATCCGCCGCTTCCGATAACCTCACGCCGTGAGCGTTCCTCCTCCCGAGACCCGGCTGACGGGCGTGGTCGTCCACTGGCACAACGAGGAGCTGTTGGCGGAGCTGGCCGCGGCGTGGCCTCAGGACCCGCGGTTCGAGCTGCTGGTGGTCGACAACGGCTCATCCTCGCCGTTACCGCCGCTGCCTGCCGGCGTGCGCGTCCTGACGCCCGGGGCGAACCTGGGATTCGCGGGCGGCGCCAACGCTGGAGCGGCCGAGGCGAAGGGGGAGATCGTCCTCATCCTCAATCCCGACGCCGTCCCCGAGGCCGGAGCGCTGGAGGCCCTGCTGGCAGGGTTCGCGGCGTGGCCCGACGCCGCGGGGCTGGCTCCGCGCCTGGTGGGGCCGGACGGCGAGCCCCAAGCCGCCTGGCAGCTCCGGCGGCTGCCGTCGCCGATGTCCCTCGTGCTCCAGGCCTTTCCGGGATTCGGCGGAACGTCCCACGGAGGCGCCGAGCCGGAGGCGGGAGCGCCCGTCGAGCAGCCGGCGGCGGCGGCCCTGGCTTTCCGGCGGGAGGCACTGGCGGCGGTGGGCGGATTCGACGAGGGCTTCCACCCCGCCTGGTTCGAGGACGTGGACCTCGCCCGGCGGCTGCGGGACCAGGGGCTCGTCCTGCGCTACCAGCCGGCCGCCCGCTTCAGGCATGCCCTCGGGAGCACGGTGCCGCGGCTCGGCTACGGCCCCTTCCTCTCGATCTATTACCGCAACCTCATCCGCTATCTGGCCAAGCACCATGGACGCGGCTGGGCCTGGATGGCGCAGGCGGCCCTGGTGCCGGGGATCGCCGTGCGCCTCCTGGCGCTTCCGCTGCGCCGGCCGCGGCGGGCGGGATCGCGGCGGGAGGCTCTGACGGGGTTGCTGGGGGTGCTGGGCGGAGTCTTCACCTCTGGCTTTGCCTCCGAGCGCCCCCGCCCGAAGACCCTCACCCCTGACCCCTCTCCCGCCCCCTCCCACCCCCCACCCCGGGAGAGGGGAACCCGGTTGGAGCGGTCTTGCTTGTCTCCCTCTTCTCCCGGTGAGGGGGGTGGCGAGGGGGCGGGAGAAGAGGGCCGGGGTGATGAGGGTCTTGGGCGGAGGGGCTCCGACGCCGCCCCCCCCGTCGCCCTCTGCATCGTCACCCACGACTCCGCCCCCGACCTCCCCGGCTGCCTGGAGTCCGTGGCCGCCCTGGAGCACCGCCCCCTGGAGATCGTAGTCGTGGACTGCGCCAGCCGGGACTCGAGCGCGGAGGTGGCCCGCGCTCATGCGCCCCAAGGAATCCCCTGCCAGGTCGTGGAGCTGGGGGAGAACCTGGGCTTCGCGGGCGGTATGAACGCCGCCCTGGCCCGGGCCCGGGCTCCCTTCGTGCTCACCCTCAACGCCGACGCCCGGCCGGCGCCCGGCTTCGTGACCCGGCTCCTGGAACGCGCCGCTCAACCCGGTCTGCGGGTGGGGGCCGTCGCCGGCCGATTGATCCGGCCCGGCGAGCCGCGTCTGCTGGATGCCTGCGGCATGCAGCTCACCCGAGCCTGGCGCCACTTCGATCGCGGCTCGGGCGAGAGCGATCACGGACAATACGGCCGACCGGAACGGGTTTTCGGGGCCACGGGAGCCGCCTCTCTCTTTCGCCGCGAAGCCTTGGAGGACGTGGCGCTCGATGTGGTCAACGGCGAGATCTTCGATCCCCGCTTCCACTCCTTCCGCGAGGACGCCGAGCTCTGCTTCCGCCTGCGCGAGCGCGGCTGGGAGGTGCTCTACGAGCCCGCCGCCGCGGCCGAGCACCGGCGCTTCAACGTCCCGGAGCGGCGGAGCGCCATGCCGGCCTTCGTCAACTACCACTCGCTCAAGAACCGGTACCTCTTGCGGATCTACCACCAGACCGCGGGTAATTTTTTCCGCACCTTCGTCCCCACGCTGGCCCGCGACCTCGGCGCCCTGGGCTGGGTGCTCCTGCGCGAGCGTTCGTCCCTTCCCGCCTACGGCTGGCTGTGGCGGCACCGGCGGGAGCTGCGAGCCCGCCGGCGGGCGATTCAGCAGCGGCGGACGGTGCCTGCCCGGGACGTCGACCGCTGGTTCACCACGGACGGAGAGCCGCTATGAAACCGATCCGTCTGATTTCGGTTGCCTTGATGGGCAGCCGCGGCATTCCGGGCCGCTACGGCGGTTACGAGACGCTGATGGAGGAGCTGGGCGTGCGACTGGTGGCCCGTGGCTTCCGGGTGGCCGTCTACTGCCGGTCCCACTCGACGCCGCCGGGCCTGCGGTCCTACCGGGGGATGGACCTCGTGGTGTTGCCCACCCTGCGCACCAAGTACCTGGACACGCCGGTCCACACTCTCCTCTCGGCCTTCCACGCCGCGGCCACCGGCTATGACGCGGCGCTGATGGTCAACTCGGCGAACGCCCTCTTCGTCCCTCTCGTGCGGGCGGGCGGCACGCCGGTGGCCCTCAACGTCGACGGCATCGAAAAGCGGCGCGCCAAGTGGGGGGCTTTCGGCCGCGCCGTGTATGCCCTCTCCGAGCGCCTCGCCTGCGGCGTCCCCGACGCGCTGGTGACCGACGCCGAGGTGATCCGCCGCCACTACCTGGAGCGCTACGGCGCCGAGTCCGTGCCCATCGCCTATGGCGTCGATCCCCGGCCGCCCGCCGAAACCGGGGTGCTGGAGCGGCTGGGCCTCGAGAGCCGCCGGTTCTTCCTCTACGTCAGCCGCTTCGAGCCCGAGAACAACCCCCACCGCGTGGCCGAAGCCTACCGCCGGGTGAACGGGGAGCTGCCGCTCGTCATGGTGGGAGGAGCGCCCTATGCGGGCAGATTTATTGCATACTTCACGAAGGGTGCGGATCCTCGGATTCTGTTTCCCGGGCCGATCTACGGCGAGGGATACCGCGAGCTTCTCTCCCACGCCTTGGCGTACGTGCACGCCACGGAGGTCGGGGGAACCCATCCGGCGCTCGTCGAGGCCATGGGTTACGGCAACTGCGCGGTGGTGAACGACACGCCGGAGAACTGGGAGGTGGCGGGGGAGGCGGCCCTCTGGTTCCAGGCCGAGGAGCCCGCCAGCCTGGCGGCGGCGCTGAACTGGGTGCTGTCGCACCCGGCGGAGGCCCGGCAGCGCGGAGAGGCGGCGGCCCGCCGGGCGGCGAGCCGGTTCTCTTGGGAAGCGGTGGCGGATCGCTACGCCGCCCTGCTCAAGGGGCTGGCGGGGCGAGAAATGAATTATGATGAACTGGCATAGACGAAGTACACGGCAGGCACGTAAAATAGGTAATAGCCCATGAGGCGGTAAGCGGTGCACCCGAATCCATGCTGAAAGAACGCGCCCGCATCCTCGCCGTCAGTATTTTCCTCCTCGATCTGCTACTGGTTTCCGCCGCCTTCCTCTGCGCCTTCCTGGTGCGCAGCGCGGTGATGCCGAAGCTGGCGCCGCACGCCTTCCCCAGCTCGCTGTATCCGCTGTCGAGCTACCTGCTGCTGCTGCCGCTGGCGTTGCTGATCTGGGGGGGCCTGCTGCTGTCGTCGGGCCGCTACCGGTCGCACCGCACGGTGCCGCTGCTCGACGAGGCCTGGGCGATCGTGCGCGTCTGCGCCAGCGGCGCCATCCTCTTCACCCTCGCCCTCTTCGTGGGCCGGCTGGACGAGACGCTGCTGGTCGACGACCGGGTGAGCCGTTTCTGGGTGTTGCTCTTCGGGGTCTTCGCCTGCCTCTTCCTGCTCACCGAGAAGCTGGCCCTGCGGCTGACCTCGCGCTACGTCCGTTCGCACGGCCTCAACTTCCGCACGGTGCTCATCGTCGGCACCACGCCCACGGCGGTGAGGATCGCCGAGTCGCTCCACGGACACCGCTTCTGGGGGTACCGCATCCTCGGCTTCATCCGCAATGACAACGGCAACGGCAACGGCGAGCCGCCGGCGCCGGACTCGATCGGGCCCTATCCCGTCCTCGGCCGCGTCGAGGACATCCAGCGCATCGCCGAAGGCAACGTGGTGGACGACGTCATCTTCGCCGTCTCCCGCCGCGACCTGGACCGCATGGAGGACCTCTTCCTGAGCCTGGAGGAGCAGGGGATCCGCACCCGCTTCGCGATGGACCTCTTCCCTCACACCCGCGCCCGGGTGGAGCTCGAAGACCTGGACGGCATGCCGCTCCTGAGCTTCGCCACGACTCCCACCAGCCAGCTCCAGCTCATGGCCAAGCGGGCGCTCGACGTGGTGCTCGCCGGCCTGGTGCTGGTGCTGGGCATGCCGCTGGCGGGGTTCATCGCCCTGGCCATCAAAGCGACCTCCGGCGGCCGGGTGCTCTTCCGCCAGACCCGCTGCGGCCTGAACGGCCGGTTCTTCACCATCTACAAGTTCCGCACGATGGTGGCGGACGCCGAGGAGCTACGCTTCGAGCTGCTCCACTTGAACGAGATGGACGGCCCCGTCTTCAAGCTGCGCAGCGATCCGCGCGTGACCGCCTTCGGCCGCTTCCTGCGCCGCTTCAGCCTCGACGAGCTGCCGCAGTTCTGGAACGTGCTGCGGGGAGACATGAGCCTGGTGGGGCCGCGGCCGCCTATCCCTGAGGAAGTGGCGAAATATCAGCGCTGGCAGCGCCGCCGCCTCTCCATGAAGCCCGGCCTCACCTGCCTCTGGCAGATCAGCGGCCGCAACGACCTCGATTTCGACCGCTGGATGCAGCTCGACCTCGAGTACATCGACTCCTGGTCGCCCATGCTCGATTTGAAGATCCTGCTGCGAACGATCCCCGTGGTGCTGACGGGGAAGGGGGCTTCGTAGGGGGCGGGAACGCCGATCCGAAGGCTTCGGAGCTCGGCAGGGCGTCCGCGCCGCCGGACCCTCACTCCCCCAACCCCTCTCTCCCAGCCTCCCCCCCACCGGCCGGGAGAGAGGGGAGCCGGAACCTACAAAAGGCGGAGTTGCTCTTGGCTGTTCTCCCTCTTCTCCCGGCGGATGGGGGGGAGGCTGGGAGAAGAGGGCCGGGGTGATGAGGGGTCTTCGCCGCCGCGGCAGAGGCGCCGATCGTTCACACGTTGAACCGGAAGTGCACCACGTCGCCGTCCTTCACCACGTATTCCTTGCCTTCCAGGCGGAACAGTCCGGCGTCCTTGACGGCGGCCATGGTCTTCAGCCGGATCAGGTCGTCGTAGGTAACGACCTCGGCGCGGATGAAGCCGCGCTCGATGTCGGAGTGGATGGCGCCCGCCGCCTCGCGGGCCTTGGTGCCGCGGCGGATGGTCCAGGCCCGCACCTCGTCCTCCCCCACCGTGAAGAAGGAGATCACTCCCAGCAGGTCGTAGCTCGCGCGGGTGACGCGGTCGAGGCTGGGGGCGTCGAGGCCGAGATCGGCGAGGAACTCCCTCTGCTCGTCGGGCGGCAGGATGCTGATCTCCTGCTCGATGGGAGCGGAGACCGTCACCGCCCGCACCGCCGGCCGCACCTTGAGCCCCAGGGCCTCCGGCGACTGCGCGGCCCGCGCCTCGTCGACGTTGATCACCTGCAGCAGGGGCTTGGCCGAGAGGAGCTGAAACCCGCGCAGCCGCTTCTCGTCCTCGGGATCGAGCTCGACCTCCCGTAGCGGCCTCTCGGATTCCAGGGCCGGCATCACGACGTCGGCGAGGATCTGGCGCTCGCGCAGCTCCTCCGGGGTGAGCCCGCGCTTGGTGGCCTTGTCGAGCCGCTCCAGGCGCTTCTCGACGATCGTGTGGTCGGCGAGGATCAGCTCGAGATCCAGGGTATCGACGTCGCGGGCCGGATCGACGCTCCCTTCCGGGTGGAGGATCTCCGGGTCCTCGAAGGCCCGCACCACGTGGACCAGGGCGTCGACCGTCTTGAGCTTGGCGAGGTCCAGGCTCTCGGCGCTCTCGCCGCGCTTCATGCCGGGGATGTCCACGTACTGCACGGTGGCCGGCACGTAGCGCCGCGGGTTGAAGAGGTCGCGCAGGGTCTCCAGCCGGATATCGCGCACCGTGGCCACGCCCATGTTCGTCTGCGACGAGCTGGAGTACTTGTCCGTCGCCTGGTGAGAGGCGGTCAAGGTGTTGAAGAGCGTCGTCTTTCCCGACTTGGGCAGTCCGAGGATGCCGAGTTGCACGGGGAGTCCCTCCAGAAGTGGCCGGCTGGCCGCGGGGAGGTTACCCGCCCCGGAGCAGGAGGTCAAATCGCAGGCCGGATCAATCCACCAGCGCCCGGCCCCTGGTCTCGATGGCCCAGGGCAGCAGGCCGAGGCCGGCGATGGGCACGAAGCCGACGTAGAAGAGGGCCGTCAGGGCGCTGGTCAGCGAGTTCGCCCCCTGCGCCGCGATGCTCCCCACCAGGATGGGCCCGATGGCCGCGATCAGGCGCCCGGAGTTGTAGCAGAACCCCGCCCCCGTGCCCCGCAGGCGGGTGGGGAAGAGCTCCGGCAGGTAGTAAGTGAAGCTGCCGAAGACCCCGAAGACCGTGAGGCCGATGAGGAAGTACATGGCGAGGCGCGTTTCCGGCGCCAGGTCGAGGCCGAAGGTGGCGAGAATCGCCGCGCCCGAGCCCGCGAAGTAGAGGCCGAACATCGTCTTCCGGCCCAGGTACTTGGCGGCGGGGACGGTGAGCAGGGTGCCGATGAGCCCCCCGAGATTGAAGTAGTTGGTGGCGATTTTCTTCCAGCCCTCTACCAGGGCGAGGGTGGCGGAGCGGTCCAGGCCCCGTAGCTTGGCGTCCGCCTGGGCAAGCCCGGTCGAGACCACAGGGATGAAGGCGTTGCAGCTCCACCACATGATGAGAGCGATCATGGCCATCAAGAACCCTGAGATGGTGATCGCCCGGTACTTGTCCGTGAACAGCTCGGAGAGGCGCGGATGGGCCGCGGACGAGGCCGCCGACTTCCAGCGCTCGGGCTCCTTCACGAAGACGCGGACGAGGACGGCCATCACCGCGGGGATCAGGCCGGAGAGGAAGACGTACCGCCAGGAGACCTCGGGCGAGTTGCGCCAGTAGACGCCCGCGATCTGGAAGTTGACGAAGGTGGCGAGGAACAGCCCCATCGGCGCCGAGGTGTAGAGCAGGGCCCCGGCCTCGATTCGCCGGTGCTCCGGCATCACCTCCGCCACCATCGCCGCCCCTGCGGCCCACTCACCGCCGATCCCTAAGCTGGAGATGAAGCGGAAGAGCATCAGCACCCAGATGTTGGGGGCGAAGGCGCAGGCCGCGGTGCCGACGGCATAGAGCAGCATGGTCAGCATCAGGGTGCGGGTGCGACCGATGCGGTCTGCGACCTGGCCGAAGACGATGCCGCCGATCGCCCAGCCCACCAGCAGGACCGAGGTGAGGATGCCCGTCCACTGCAGCGTCGCCGCCTTGGCCGCCGGCGAGCCGATGGTGAGCCCGAGCAGCGTCGGCACGCAGTTGGGGGCCACGAAGTTGAACAACTGGCCGTCGAAGACGTCGAAGCCCCACCCCAGCCAGGCGGCGAACAGCACCGTCCACTGATAGCCGTTCATGTCCAGGAAACGGCGGCCCGGCCCGACTGGCGCAAGGGATGCTGTGCTCATCGGTCCCCCTTGGAAGCCAGGGGATGATAGCAGCACCTGCGAGAAGAACTTCCCCCGTTCACCGAGCACCTTGTATGCCGTGTCGGGTGCCTTTCCCCTCGCGGCGGTGGTGGAGGCGACGCTGAAGCTGATCGCGGGCGAGCTGCCGGAGCGCCGCAGCGGCCAGCGTGCTGCAAATTATCTTGACTCTGTCGCAAAATTCTGCCATCGAGCCGCAAATTAGCATCAGCGGACCGTCCGCCGCTCGCGGTCTGCCGCATACCGCCAGGGGCGAGCCGCAAGACCTTGGTCATGAGCTGCAAATTTCTTCCAATATGATGCAGATGATCTCTTGTGTCTTGCCTCGAGCTCGGGATACGACGCAAATAGATAGTAATTTGCGGCAGACTTCTGTCGATTTGCGGCTGACTATCGTCGACGGAACTCACAAGAACGCCTCGCCCAGCCCGGTGAATGGTAATTTGCAACAATCGGACGCCAAAGCGCCTCTGCGAATCGCGGTCTTGCGGCTCGCCCCTCGTTCGCAGCCGTCTCCGAGCGTGGAGATCCCGTCGCGGAGTCCTGATTTGCGGCAATTCGGTCTGATTTGCACATGTCTGAGACACGCGCCCGGCCGTTCTCCGTCGCATCATGACAGGGTTGGAAGGGCAGGCGGGCGGGCCATCCCGGCCGTGCCGGCGGCCTGCCTGGAGAGGAAAGGCTATGACTCGCAATGGATTGCGCCGTCGTCTCGCCGCCGCCACCCGGCGTCGATCCCGTGGCGGCGGCCCTCACCTACCGGGCGGAGCCCCTGGCTCACGGCGTACCCGCCTACGGGATCTCGCGCCCGCAGCCGTTCGGGAGCCCGTGAGGGGCGGCCGGCCGATCTGTGCCATCGAGGAGCCGCGCTCGCTCACCGGTCATTACCCCTCGAATCTGATGTCGAGGTTTCGTCCACCAGCCAGTTCTGAACCCGCAACGCGGGATGGAATCCCTGAATAGTCCGGAAAATTCGATCATCACTAACGAGGACAGCATCATGTTCTAACGCCGAGCTTGCAAGGATGAAATCTACCGTGGCCGTCTTCATCTGTTTACTGCTGGCGCCTGTACTCTCTTGATACTGAGATTTGAGCTCGCCGTAGAGGACCGCCCCCGCGCTAGTCAGCCCGATCGATGTGAAGCGTCTTTCGAAATCCCTCCACGCCATGAGCAGAGATTCTTTCAACCCCACTGGCGCTTTCGAAATACCATGGCGGTATTCGTATGCGGAGAGAATGGACAAAAGGACCTCATCGGTATCACTCAAGGCAGCGAGCCTTGCTGCGACGAGAGCAAAACCGGGCTTACGGCGATCCTCGAGCTCCGTCAGGACATTGGTGTCGAGCAGATAGCAGGTCATGACTTGAGCTGAAAACCATCGCGGAAGTCACGAACGTACTCTTTGACAAGATCTGATTTGCCATCCAGGTGCCCGGCCTCATCCGACCCGAAGTACTCGGCAGCGCGAGCCCATCGGCTCTTCTCGGCCGGTCGTTCTGGCGGGGCTTCGTCATTGAGGATCGTGACGAGGACACGCCGCGCGCTCGGTAGCTTCACCGTTTCGAGCAAGCGGACGTTGCCGTTGGTTTCAAGGACGGCTTCAACGGTTCGGAGCATGGTTTCAACCTCGTGGACTCTGGTGGCTTACCTCGCCGGGAGCCGCCGAAGCCTTGGCCTCTAGCTTGAGTGAAGTTACCACATCCGCGCCAGACGCCGCTCGTGCGAAGGCTCCATATCTGTCTTTCGGCCCTCTCCCCCCTCTTCTCCCCGGACAACTGGTGGATCGACCAGGCTGGGGTGGCTACCGGTTCACGTACCGCCGGATGTCCACGCCCAAAATCAGCCCCGTCGAGATGAAGTTGACCATGGTGAAGGAGCCGCCGTAGGAGAGGAAGGGGAGGGGGATGCCGGTGATCGGGGCGTGGGTGACGATGCAGAGGGCGACGGGGGCCTGATTTGCGGCAATTCGATCTGATTTGCACATGTCTGAGACACGCTGCCCGGCCCAACGGGCCGGGAGAACGGAGCCCAGGGTCGAGGCCGAAGGCCGATGCCCTGGGTGGGAAGGAGGACCACGCGATGCGGCCTGAAGGGCCGCGGGAGCTTCTTGCCGTGGCAGATCAAGGTCCTTGCAGACAGTGCGCCATTGGCGTAGACTCCTTCTGTGGTCATCGTCGAAACCAAGGCGTTTACGGCGCGGATCGGTGACCTGCTGGACGAGGACGAATACCGGGCTCTGCAACTCGAATTGGCCCAGCGGCCGACAGCCGGGAACGTCATTCCGGGCTCCGGTGGGCTGCGAAAGCTCCGCTGGGCCGTGGCGGGTCGCGGCAAACGAGGAGGAGCACGGGTGATCTACTTCTGGCACCCGGAGTCGGCGAGGATCCTGATGCTCTTTGTCTATCCCAAGAACGAGCTAGAAGATCTTACGCTATCGCAGCGCCAAGCCCTGCGGAGAATTGTGGAATCGGAGTACCCATGAAGAAAGAACTATTCGACGAGCTTCTGGAGAGTGTTCGCGAAGGAGGAGCGATCCTTCGAGGCGAGTTGGAACCGTCACGGCGATTCACCGTCGAAGTGCCCGATGTACGGAGTCTTCGAGAGAAGCATGGCTTGAGTCAACCGCAGTTCGCAGCTTTGATGGGGATCAGCGTTGGGACTCTTCGAAACTGGGAACAGGGGCGGCGTAAGCCGGAAGGCAGCGCGCGAGTGCTCCTGTGGGTCGTCGAACGGCATCCGGAGGCCGTGTTCGAGACCGTGGGCGTCGCCTTGGAAAAGACGCCGAACCCTGCGCTTCAAGGGGTGAGCGCCGCATCGAGACGCGTCGCCCGCCACTGAGTCTTAATCAGCCGATGCCGTCCGCCTCATGGCGCCAGCCTACCGGTTCACGTACCGCCGGATGTCGACCCCCAGGATGAGCCCCGTCGAGATGAAGTTGACCATCGTGAAGGAGCCGCCGTACGAGAGGAAGGGGAGGGGGATGCCGGTGATGGGGGCGAGCCCACCCCACTCTCTCACAGCCGGAGTCGGGGCACGCCGGGTATCCTTGTCGGGAAGCGCAGGACAGGCGAAAGTGGTTGACTTGCGGTCAACTGTGCATCCGGTTCGAAACCATCCCTACCACCTCTCCTCCAGCCTCGCCGTCCTGTCTGCCGGCGAAATTCGCTTGGAACTCCAGGCATGGCCATCTTGACTCCTTGCCCATCGAGCGTACACCTGGCGACCTCCGAGTTGGCCCAGGAGTTGGGGATCGACCGCTCGCCCAGTACCCTCGTCGAGATCGACACAGGCGCGTTGAGGGCCATTGCCGATTCTATCCGGGAGCATGCGGACTTCCGCGATTACGAGCGCTACAGGTGGGATGATCCGAGGTTCTGGTATCCGGAGGGCACGCCCGCGGAGCGGTCACAGTACTTTGCCGTTGGTAACGCCATCAACTTCCGCTTCTGGCATCTCACGGGAGAAAAGGTCCTACCTGCGGCTGGAGGCCCCGCCGCCGGCTCGCGACTCCCGTGGCCTCCGAGCCGATATGGTTCAGGATAGGACAGTCTCGATCAATCGATCTGGGTGCCCTCTGCGCGGAATTCCTCGCGCAGGCGTTCGACTCCCCGCGCGAACTCCTCCTCGAAGCCTGGGTCCGTGTCCCACGCCACATGGAGACGTTTCCAATCGAGGACGAGATCCTTGAGGCCGCCGCCCACGGTCGCGAGCTTGAAACCACCGCGCTCGTCCGCCCAGACCTCCCAGCGGATGAGGACCCCGTGCGAGGGTATCGGGAGCCGGCGAGCGTTCACGGACTCCTCACTCGTGAACAGGGGGAGAAAGTCCCGGTCGCGTCCCGTCCGTAGGGTCAGCAGCCGTCCTCCGGCCATCCACCCCAGCATGTATGCCTTACGCAGCGCCATCTTCGTCCTCCTCCCCGGAGCTTCCGAGCCACTTCGTCAGGATCCCGCTCCACGCGCGTGCCGCATCAGTGTTTCCCAGCGCGCCGTGGATCCGGGCGTACTCGCGCGCGATCGCGACCCGGGTGCCGAGATCCGCGCTATCGAACGCGCTATCTTTCCAACACTCGAGGGCCTCCCCCTGATTCTCCAGAGCGACGCGTCTGGCTTCCTCCCAACGCGGCCCGACACAGAGACCCTCCTGCTCGCGGTAGAGATCGATTGCCTCTATCCATCGACGGGACTCGAAGGCGCCTGCCGCGGCGGCGGCGAGCGCAGACACGAGATCGTGCAGCGCGGCCTCGACCACTGCCGAGTCGCCGGTCTCGTTCGCGTAGCGCCTCATCCGGCGCAGGGCGTCGCACGCTTCGCTCAATTGGTTAGCAGAAACGAGATTGCGTCCCAGTCGCTGGAGGAGCGCAGCCGCGTTCTGGAACCCGATGCGACGTCCGCGTGCGTCGTCGTGCTCGGTGCAGAGGTTTGCGAGCTCCTCCCAACTCGCCACCGACTCCTTCAGGAGATCGGCGGTGGCAAGGGCCTGTGCGAGATGGCCGAGGCCCTGCTTCCACCCATAGAGGAAGCCGATCGCACGGGCGATCTGCAGCTCCTCGCGGTGGCCGACGATCGCCTCTTCCACCCTCCCCTGGCGCAGGAGCACGAGACCGCGGTTGCCGAGTGCACCGACCAGGCCTTCCCGATGCCCGATCCGCCGGCAGACCCGTTCCTGTTCGTCGAGGAGGGCGAGCGCGCGATCCTCCTCACCGCGGGCGTCGTGGACCATCGCGGCGTTCCCCAACGCCGCCTGATACGCTCCGAAATCGCCGAGGTCGCGTGCAAGGTCGGCGGCTGCCTGGTAGGCGCAGAGCGCGGCATCGTGGTTGCCCTTCTCCATGTGTACGAGCCCGATCCCATTGTGGTAGACTAGGAGCGTGCGCGGGTTCGGATGGACCCGGAGTTCCGTCTCGACACGCGCGAAGGTCGCGAGCGCAGCGTCGAGGTCGCCGAGGTCGGTCTCCACCCCTGCCCGGTTCACCAGCGCTTCGAGGATCAGACTGGAGTCCTCGACCGTACGACCGATCGCTTCCGCCTCGCGAAGGGTGACGAGAGCCTGAGCGAAAAGTCCCTTGCGCCGCAGAAGCGCCGCGACGAGATCCAACGCGGCGGCGACGTTGGCGACGTCCCCGGTCTCGTTGTAATGAGCGACGAGCCAATGCCGCAGCTCGAGAGCCAGGTCCGTCTCCCCGAGATCCGCGAGCAGGATCGAGAGCTTCCAAATGCACGACGGTCCGCCGAAAGATCCCGGGGCAAGGGTCGCGGGCCTGTAACACTCGGCAAGTGAAACGCCAGTTTCCCGGACGATGGTTGCCCAGGTACTCCGGACTTCTGCCGCATCCCAAGCCCAGAGGTCCTCGAATTCTTTCGGCTGGGAGAGGAGCGAGATCAAGTTGGTCCAATCGCGGAGCTTCACGAGCTGCGGCAGGTACTCGCGGACCCGCATGCCGCGCTCGGCGTGGTTCTTCGCGAACCACACGAGTCGATAGCGGTGGGCGAACTCATCGCGAGGTGTCGGGGCGAACTCCCGGCGGACCGCCTCGCGGTGCTCCGCGGAGGCGAGGACGAGACGGCCCCACCGGTAGGCCAATCCGTGCTCCACGGCAAGGAAGAACGGCGACCACCACGACTGCGGAATCGACGCCTCTCCGTCGGCAATCAGGCGCCTCAGCTCGTCTTCTTGGATCCCATGACGTGATGCCCAGAGCGCTCCCATCGCAGTGCGGACCAGTCCCGGCCGCGACCGGTCGAAGTCCCGTTCGTAGCGCCGTAGTAGGACCCGGAAGAGCTCGACCGCATCCGGCGCCGCGAGGCAGCGATCCAGCGTTTCCGCGAGCGCGGGACCGAATCCGGCCTGTCGAATCTCTTCGAGGAGCATCGCAAGGAACCTGGGAGTCGAGGCGGCGGGTGTCGCCGCGATGCGCTCGACCTGCTCCGGGCTCAGCTCCTTGGCGTGTGTCTGGCGCAACCCCCGCACCGCTCTCGAAACGGCCTTGGCGCGGAGCGGACCGATCTCGTGCCGTAACCAGCCGTGCTGAACGAGACGCTCGACATCGGCGCCCGGCAGCGACGAGATGACGAGGGTCGCCCCGGGAATGCTGTCGACCGGGAGCCAGAAACTCTTGGACCGGCCCTCCGGTAGGTCGAGAGCGTCGATCCCGTCAACGATGACTATGACACGACGAGCGGAAGCGCGCCGGAGCCAGTCAGCGAGGTCCGCCGGGGTCGGGCTGTGCGAGATCGTGCCGTATATGTCGCAGCGGAAGAGTAGCTCCGTCAGGACCCGCCGAAGCATCGCCGGAACATCGGCGCCATAGTGTGACACACCGACGAAGTGCGACACGACACAGCCGCCGGGCCGCAGCCGCTGCTGGCGTCGTGCCCAGGCCGCGAGTAACGCGCTCTTTCCGATCCCTGCGGGCCCTGTGACGACGATCCTCCTGCCTCCGGCATTCGCCGCCTCGTCGAGCCTGCGCAACTCCTGCCCTCGGCCACTGTGGAGCTGGCGCCGGACCCGAGCGAATGCCTCATGCAGACGCAGCTCCCGCTCGCGATTGTCCGCGGGGGTGTCAGGGACAAACTCGTCGACGACCGCTTTGAGGTCCTGGAAGGCCTCTTCGGCGAACTGCTCCAAGTCGCAGAGCGGGCGCACGCGCGGAAGGAGACGCGGGTCGGCCTTGATCTCCTCCCGGAGTCGCTTCATGGCGGGCTCAATCGCCGCCTTGCCGGTCGCCTCGGTGGGCTGCATGTAGAGTAGCGCGTGGCGTGCGGCTGCGGGATCGTTGAGCACGGCGTGGCGGATCTCAATCTCCGTGACGGAGGCGCGTGCCCAGCGGGCAAGCCATGGGTACTCTCGCAACGTTGTCTCCGGTACACTCGCGATGGTGCCATACCGGTGTCCCAGGATCGCGAGGAAGAAGGGACGGCAGCGGTCGATCTCGGCGAGACAGATGCCGACCAACTCACCCGCGGCGATCCGCGCCTCGGGAATCCCCGATCTCAGGTCGATCGCTGAGAAGGCCACGCCGCGCTCCTCGCAGATCTTCCTGATGCGCGGGAACACGTCCTTGCCGAGGATCTCCCGCTCCGCATTGAGGTCGAGGAAGGTCGAGGAGACGAACACTCGGATCGCCTCCGGGATCGTATTGTCGCGGACCATTGTGAGCGCTCACTCCCGCGAATACTCTATTTACCTGATTATATTCCCTCCCCGACTCTGCAACACCGTTCCCTCCGAGACCCCGAGCCAACAACGGCCGTCCTCATGTTCTCCACCTCCGACACCGGCACCCTCGCGGTGAAGAACACCACAAGCTCTCTCCCCCGCCAGTTGATCCTCGACGTCAGGGCTACTTCCAGTGATTTCCGCGCTATGCTGCCCGGAGTTCTCTTTTTGGCGACTCACCGGTTCACATACCGCCGGATGTCCACGCCCAAAATCAGCCCCGTCGAGATGAAGTTGACCATGGTGAAGGAACCGCCGTAGGAGAGGAAGGGGAGGGGGATGCCGGTGATGGGGGCGAAGCCCACCACCATGGAGCTGTTGTAGAGGATGTGGAAGCAGAGGAACGACAATAATCCCACCACCAGCAGGATGCCGGCGCGGTCCCGCGCCCGCATGGCGATGCGCGAGGCGCTGGTGATGAAGAGGACGTAGAGGCCCATCACCGTCAGCACCCCGAGGAAGCCCCACTCCTCCGCCAGCACGGCGAGGATGAAGTCGGTGTGGCGGGCGGGGAGGAAGCGGAGCTGGCTCTGGGTGCCCTGCATGTACCCCTTGCCCGTCAGCTCGCCCGAGCCCACGGCGATCTTGCTCTGCCGCACCTGGTAGCCCGCTCCCAGGGGATCGGTCTGCGGCTGGAGGAAGGTCAGCACCCGCTGCCGCTGGTAGCCCTTCATCCCGAACGTCCAGACGCCGGAGACCAGCACCAGCCCGGCGACCACGGCGATGATCAGCAGGCGGACGCGGACGCCCGCCACCAGCAGCGTGCCGATGAGCAGCGGCGCGAACATGCCGGCGCCGCCCATGTCCGGCTCGACGGCCACCAGCAGCATGGGCGCCGCCACGATGGCCACGGCGGTCAGGATCTGGCGCAGGCTGAGGATGCGGGCGTTGAGGCCCGCCAGGTAGCGGGCCAGGAACAGGCACGTCGCCAGCTTGGCGAACTCCGACGGCTGGAACTGCCAGGGGCCGATCTGCAGCCAGTTGGCGGCGCCGCCGCGCACCACGCCGAAGCCGAGGACGCCCACCAGGGAGGCGAGACCCAGGCCGTACAGCACCACCGAAAAGTCGAGCAGCACGTGGTAGTCGAAGCTCATCGCCACCACCAGCAGCACCAGCCCGATCGCCACCCAGCCCGCCTGGCGGGGGAAGTAGTCCACCGCCATCACGGCGCTGGCGCTGTGCACGGTGGCGAGGCCGATGGCCGAGAGCAGCAGGACGGAGAGCATCAGCCCGCCGTCGATGGACGACAACAGCCGCAACCGCGGCCGGTCGTCATGGAGCGGGTGACTTCCCGTTATCGATCCCGAAATACTTTGCATAGAGGGCCTGTGCGATCGGCGCCGCCACCCGGGAGCCGCCGCCGCCGTGCTCGGCGAAGACCGTCACCACGAGCTCGGGGTGGTCGGCCGGGGCGAAGGAGGTGAACCAGGCGTGGTCGCGGTATTTGAAGGGCATGCTCTCGGGGCGGAGGCGCTGGGCGTAGGCAATGACCTGGACGGTGCCGCTCTTGCCGGCGATCTCCACTCCCGGCAGGCGGGCCGAGCCGTAAGCCGTGCCCCCCGGCTCGTTGACCACCTCCCACATGCCGCGGCGCACGGTCTCCAGGGCGTTGGGGTCGATCGGCACCCGCGTGGGCGGCGGCACGTTGGCGTCCTTGATCAGGTGCGGGGTGACGTGGAACCCGCCGTTGGCCACCAGCGCCGTCATCTCGGCCATCTGGAGGGGCGTCAACTGCACCGGCCCCTGGCCGATGGAGACCGAGATCGTCTCGCCCGGGTACCAGGGCTGCTTGCGCACCTTGAGGCTCCACGCGGAATCGGGGACCAGGCCCCGCTTCTCGCCCTGAATGTCGATGCCGGTCGGCGAGCCGAGGCCGAACAGGCGCGCGTAGCGGGCGATCTTCTCGATGCCCAGCTTCTGGCCGAGCGTGTAGAAGTAGATGTCGCAGGAGAGCTTGAGCGCCAGGTGGGCGTTGACCGAGCCGTGCCCCTCTTTGCGCCAGCAGCGGAACGGGCGGCCATAGAACGACTTGGAGCCGGTGCAGAGGACCGTCGTGTCGGTGTCGAAGGCGCCCTCGGTGAGGCCGGCGGTGGCCATCACGATCTTGAAGGTCGAGCCGGGAGAGTAGGTGTTCTGGATGGCCCGGTTCTGGAGCGGATTGTTGGGATCGCCGATGAGGGCATTCCAGTCGTTCTGCTGCAACCGGCGGGCGAAGAGGTTGGGGTTGTAGGACGGGGAGGAGACGAGGGCGAGGATCTCGCCGTTGCGCGGGTCCATGGCCACCACGGCCCCCACCTTCTCGGGACCGTCGAGCCAGCGCGCCGCCTCCTGCTGGAGGTCGAGGTCGATGGAGAGGGTCAGGCTCTGGCCGGGATCGGCGTCTTTCTTGCCGTACTGCTCCAGGAGCTGGCCGCGGCTGTCCACCACCACCACCCGCTCGCCGTCCTTGCCCCGCAGCTCGGCGTCGTAGGTCTGCTCGATCCCCTTCTTGCCCACCATGTCGCCCACCCCGAGGTTGCCGTTGGAGCGCTGGATGTCCTCCAGGGAGGCCTCGCCGAGGTAGCCAAGGACGTGGGCGGTCTGCTCGCGGTGGCGGTAGAGGCGCTGGTACAGCACCTCGACCTCGAACTCCGGGTACTCGTACCCCTCGACCCCCAGGCGCGCCACCTGCGACAGGCTGAGGTTCTCGGCCACCAACACGGGCTTGAACACGGGAACGCCGGCGTAGCCGTCCACCAGCGTCCGCAGGTCGTCCACCGGCCGGTCCAGGACGCTCGCCAGGAACTCCAGGCTGCGGTGGGCGTCCTTCGTCCGGCTGCGGTCGATCATCAGGTTGTAGCTGGGGACGTTCTCCACCAGCAGCCGGCCCTTGCGGTCGAAGATCAGGCCGCGGGGAGCCTTGATCGGCAGCTTGCGCAGGCGGTTGTTCTCCGCCAGCTCGCGGTAGTAGGCCCCCTGCACGAGCTGCGCGAACCAGAAGCCGGTGGCGATCATCACCAGCGTCGTCGTTACCAGGATGGTCAGGACGCGGACGCGGCTGACCAGATCGTCTCGATTCTCGCGGACCACCTGCATGACGGCTGCCTCGCTCAACCCATTCGAAGCCGGTTCATTCGTCCGCGGCGCCGGGCCTCCGAGGCGCGGCGCCAGTTGCCCATGCCGACGTAGACGGCCATCCCCAGCACTGCGGTGACCCCGGCCCGCACCGCCACCCAGAGAGGGCGCGGCAGCTCGGGGCTGGGGAGGAGCACGAGGGTCAGCGCCACGGCGACCGCCTGTTGCAGCACCGAAGCGAAGCCCATGACCGCCAGCACACCCGTCGGCCGCTGGATGACCAGGCGCTGCGCCAGGCGCGCGGTGACGTAGCCTACGATGGTATCAGCGAAACCGAGCAGGCCGAAGGGGCCGCTGGCCAGCGTGTCCTGGAGCAGGCCGGCGACGAGGCCCACCGCCAGCGCCGACAGGGAGCTCCCGCCGAGGGCGTGCAGGACCACGACCACCAGGAAGACGTCCACCGAGCGGCCGAAGCCCGGCCACAGGCTCATCCCCACGAAGTGGACCAGCGCCGCCAGGGCGAGGGCCGCGAGCAGCTTAAGAGTGTCCACGGGGACCGTTCTCCTTCAGGGCCGGCGGGGGCGCCTCGTAATCCAGCAGGTAGACCTGGTCGAGGGCGCCGAAGTCGACCGCCGGAGCGAGCTGGATGTTGCGGAAGAGCTGGCCGCCCCCCTCCGCCTTGACGACGGTGCCCACCGGGATCCCCCGCGGGTAGACGCCGTCGATGCCGGCGGTGACCACCGGGTCGCCCACCTGCACGTCGGCGTGCAGGGGGATGTAGTCGAGCTCCAGGGCGCCGCTCTCCCGGCCGCTGCCGCCGCGCACGACCCCCTGGCGGCGGCTGCGCAGGAGCATGCCGCCGACGGCCGCGGCGCGGTCGGTGATGAGCTGCACCTTGGCGTAGGCGCCGGAGAAGGTGATCACCCGCCCCACCAGCCCGTCGGCCGAGAGCACCGGCTGGTTCTTGCGGGCGGGGACGTTGCCGGTGTACACGACCAGCGTGCGCAGCCAGGAGGCGTAGTCGACATAGACCACGTCGACGGCGCGGATCGCTCCGGCCGGCGGCGTGCCGTAGCGCACGGCCTCGCCCAGGCGGATCATCTCGCCCTGCACGTCGGAGAGGCGCAGCAGGCGCAGGCGCAGGTCCTCCACCTCGCGCTTCAGCCGGCGGTTCTCGCTCATCAGGCTGTCGCGCAGCTTCACGCCCTGGCGGGCGTCCGAGACGCTGCGGGGAATGGCGGCCACGGTCCGGGCCAGGGGCCCCAGCAGGCGCAACCCGAGCTTCTCGGCCCGGGTCTCGCCCGCTCGCCCGCCTTGGATCGCGAGGAACACGAGCTGAGCGACCAGTACGACGATCAACACCCAGCCGGTGCGGCGCTCGTCCACGCGCTTGTGACCCTAGGCCCTACCGGATGGACACCTTGCGCAGCAGATCCATGTCGGAAAGCAGCTTGCCGGTGCCCAGCACCACGGAGGCGAGGGGGTCTTCGGCCAGCACCACCGGCAGGCCCGTCTCGTCGCGCAGGCGCTGGTCGAGGTTGCGCAGCAGCGCGCCGCCGCCCGACAGCACGATGCCCTTGTCCATGATGTCGGCCGACAGCTCCGGCGGCGTGCGTTCGAGGGCCATGCGCACGGCCTCGACGATGGTGGCCACGGGCTCGGCCAGCGCCTCGCGGATCTCCTCGTCGGAGATGGAGAGCGTCTTGGGCACGCCCTCGACGAGGTCGCGCCCCTTGATGTCCATCCTGAGCTCCTCCTTGAGAGGATAGGCGGAGCCGAGCTCGATCTTGATCATCTCGGAAGTGCGCTCGCCGATGAGCAGGTTGTACTTGCGCTTCAGGTACTGGATGATGGCCACGTCCATCTCGTTGCCGGCGATGCGCACCGAACGGCTGTAGACCGTGCCGGCGAGCGAGATCACCGCCACGTCGGTGGTGCCGCCGCCGATGTCCACGATCATGTTGCCCGACGGCTCGGTGATCGGCAGGCCGGCGCCGATCGCCGCCATCATCGCCTGCTCGACGAGGAAGACCTCCGAGGCGCCGGCGCGCATGGCCGAGTCGCGCACGGCCCGCTTCTCCACCTGGGTGATCTCGGAGGGGACGCCGATGACGATCCGCGGGTGCACGTACATCTTGCGCCCATGGGCTTTTTTGATGAAGTACTCGAGCATCCGCTCGGTGACCTCGAAATCGGCGATGACGCCGTCCTTCATCGGCCGGATCGACTCGATGTTGCCCGGCGTGCGGCCGAGCATCTCCTTGGCCTCGCTGCCCACGGCCTCGATCCGGTTGGTGAGCTTGTTGATGACGACGACGGAGGGCTCGCGCACGACGATCCCCTGGCCGCTGGCGAAAACCAGGGTGTTCGCGGTGCCGAGATCGATGGCCAGGTCTTTGGAAAAGTAACGCAGCAATGAGGCGAACGGCATCAGCCTTCCTGATCCTTCTTCCTTGAAAGCCCGCCGCGGAATGCGGGGGCGGCGGCGAGAGTCTAAAGCTTTTTGGCGAAGAAATTCATCCGATCCGGCGAATTTCCTTTGCGTCAGGGGATTTCGACGAAGGCGCGTTGGCGGCGGACGGTCTCGTTGCCCCAGGCGTCCCGGGCGCGGATCTCGATGATGTTCCAGCCTTCCTTGCTCAACTGCACCGGCTTGTTGAACGAGCCGTTGATGTCGGTCTTCACCTGCTCGCCGTTGACCTCGACGCGCGCGCCGGGATCGCTGTGCCCCGAGACGAAGAAGATATTACCGTAAGGCTTGACGTCGTCGAGGTCGAGGGTGGGCGGCGTCGAGCCCTTCTTTTCGCCGCCCGTGGCATGCGAGGAGGCGACGCGGAACTTGCGCGTGCCGCTCCACGGGCCCAGCGTGCCGTCGGCGCCGTAGGCGGCCACCCGCCACAGGAAGGTCCCCTCGCCGCGCAGCCCGACGGTAGCCCGCGGGCGCGTGCGGTTCTCGGCGTCGATGACGTTGTCGACGAACAGGATGTTGCGCGAGATCTGAAGCGCGTAGCGCGACGCGCCGGGCACCGCCGCCCAGGCCAGCACCAGCTTCTTGGTCTGGTCGAGGTCGAGGGCCAGGTTGTCGTCCGGCTCGGACTGCGCCGGCGGCGCCGGCAGCGGCTTGGGCTCCGACAGCAGGTCGCCGGTCTGCACCACCTGCTGCAACCCCTTGATCTCCCGCGTCAGGCCGCTCTTCGAGGCCAGCTCCATGCTGCCGCGGGTGGCGCCGAAGCGCCCCTGGTTGGAGCCCTTGTCGACGCTGACGAAGGCGTCGGAGTCCTCCTTGACCCGCGCCACCGCCCCGGGCGTCTTGACGTTGCTGCCCGACTTCTCCGGGGTGCTGAGGTTCACCCAGCCATACTCCATCTCGATCGCCTGCTCGGGCGCGCCGCCGCTCGCGTTGCTGGGGGTGACGATGAACTGGGTGTTGGGCCGCACGGTGTAGAGGGTGCCGTCGCCGAACAGGATCCGCGCCGAGGCGTTCTCGGCGGTGCGCACGTAGTCGCCGGGCTGGAGGTGGGTGTGCTGGCGCGCCTCCTGCCACTCGCCGCCGTCGCCGCTGCGGAACTCGACGTCGCCTTCCACCTCGTTGAACTGTGCCAGCCCCGACGATTTGAGCGACAGGGCGTCGCGGACCGACGACAGCGCCTGGACGCTCTCCTGGCCGGCGGCGAGAGCGCCCGAAAAGTCCTTGGCCGCGAGCTTGGACTGGGCTTCGTCGAGCTTGAGGCGGCCGGCGTCGTACTCCGGCAGGCTGGCCGCCCGCTTTTCTCCCGCCAGTTGCTGCAGGAGCAGGCCGGCCTCGGCGACCACCGCCTGCGCCCTCTGCTCGATCGACCGGCCGTCCGCCCTGTGCCAGACGTACCCCCCCACCGCCGCGAGGACGAGCAGCAGCACGAGGAGCCCCCCGCTCCGCAGGGTGTCCACGGAGATGCTGTACCAGTCCTTGCCAGTGCGCGAGGCCTTCCGGGCGGACACCGTCAGATCCCTTTCATGTAAGGATGTTGAATATAGCATGAGCCCCCCATTCCCGGAGCGCCCCCGCCCGAAGACCCTCACCCCTGTCCCCTCATAGGCGCTAACTTAACGTGGTCCGGGAGGTCCCCCGCCCAAGACCCTCATCACCCCGGCCCTCTCACCCCGGCCCTCTTCTCCCGACCACCCCATCCCCCTCCCCGGGCGAAGAGGGAGAACAGCAAGATTCCACTCTGAGAGGGAGGGGTGGAGGAGGCCCGAAGCGCGGAAATACTGCCGGATTCTCGTCGACCCACCACGTCAAGACCCCCTCTTCTCCCGGTGAGGGGGGTTGGGAGGGGGCGGGAGAAGAGAGCCGGGGTGATGAGGGCCAGGGCGGTTGCCCGCCGGGCGCGTCGCTGCTAAAGTATCGGGCTCCTAAGGAGTCTTTCCCCATGCTCAAGGTATTTCGTGACAACCTGAAAAATCTCGCCTGGATCCTCTGGGTGATCATCGCCCTGTTCGTCCTGGCGCTGGCGGTGGAGTTCGGCGGCAACGTCCGGCAGGCGGCCCAGGGCGTCGCCGCCACGGTGGGCGGCGAGCAGGTGACGACGCTGGAGTTCCAGCGCGCCTACAAGAACCTCGACACCCGGCTGCGCCAGGTCTACGGCGAGCAGCTCACGCCCGAGATGGCGAAGCAGATGCGGCTCCCTCTGCGCGCCCTCGACCAGGTGATCAGCCAGAAGATCCTCCTCGCCGAGGCGCGGCGGCTGGGCCTCTCCGTCTCCGATGCCGAGGTGCGCGACCAGATCCTCGGCATTCCCGGCCTCAAGGACGACCAGGGCAACTTCATCGGCCAGGACGAGTACGTCCGGCGATTGCAGGCGGCCCAGATCTCCCCGCCGGACTTCGAGCGCGAGCTGCACGACGAGCTGCTGATGGAGAAGCTCAACAACGCCCTGTCGGCCAACCTCTACGTCAGCGAGGACGAGATCCAGAAGGCCTACCGCGAGCAGGTGGAGAAGGCCAAGATCCGCTATCTCCAGTTGCCGCGCTTCCGCTTCGCCGCCGAAGCCCATGCCACGCCGGCCGAGGAAACTGCCTACTTCAACGCCCACAAGGCCGAGCTGAAGCTGCCCGAGCAGCGCGACGCGGCCTACCTGCTCGTCGACGGCGCCCGCGCCGCCGAGCAGGTGAAGGTGACCGACCAGGACCTGCGCGGCAGCTACGACGCCAACAAGGCCCAGTACACCCACGAGGAGCAGGTCCACGCCCGCCACATCCTGGTGATGGTCAACGACAAGCGCACCGACGCCGAGGCTCAAGCCCGCATCCAGGAGGCGAAGAAGAAGATCGAGGGCGGCACCGACTTCGCCAAGGTGGCCGCCGAGTACTCCGACGACACGGCCTCCAAGGCGAGCGGCGGCGACCTCGGCTCCTTCGGCCACAACAAGATGGTCAAGGAGTTCGAGGACGCGGCCTTCAACGCCCCGCCGCACAAGCTGGTGGGTCCGGTCAAGTCCAACTTCGGCTACCACCTCATCGAGGTCCTGGACAAGCAGGCGGCCGGCACCCAACCGTTCGAGCAGGTCAAGGAGATGATCCGCGCCCGTCTCTCCGCCGAGCGCGCCCGCGACCTCGCCGCGGCCAGGGCCAAGGAGCTGGCCAGCCGGCTGGCCAGGAACAAGCCGCGCAGCGCCGACGAGCTGAAGACGCTTGCCGCACAGAATCCCGGCGTCACCTTCGGCGAGACCGGCAAGTTCGGCGCCCAGGACGCCATCCCCGGCATCGGGCGCAACCCCAGCTTCAGCACCGCCGCCTTCGCCCTCAAGCAGGGCGAGGTCTCGGACGCGGTGCAGCTCCCCCAGGGCTGGGCCATCCTGTATTTGAAGGAGGTCACGGCGCCCCGCCCGCCCGAGCTGAAGGACGTCGAGGCCCGGGTCAAGGCGGCGGTGGAGAGCCAGAAGCTGCAACAGATCGCCACGCAGAAGCTGACGGCCGCCCGCAGCGAGCTCGCCGCCGGCAAGACCCTGGACCAGGTGGCCGCGGAGCTGGGCGTGCCGGTCAAGGAGACGGCCGAGTTCGGCGGCGACGGCACGATCCCCGGGATTGGCTACAACCCCGAGCTCGCCAAGGCCGTCATGGCGCTCCCGACCGGCCAGGTCGGCGGCCCCGTGGCGGACGCTCAGGGCGCCCTGCTCTTCCAGGTGACCGACCGCAAGGCCTGGGACCCGAAGCTCTACGCCACCAACCGCGAGCAGACCCGCTCCACCCTGCTGCGCGACAAGCTCACCCGCCTGCAAAGCGCCCTCGTCGACCAGCGCCGCCGCGAGCTGGGCGTGGAGTACGACAAGCAGCTCCTGCAGAGCCTGGACATGCCGGCGCAGCAGCAGGGGTAGGGGGGTGATCGGCTTCCTCCATGGCCAACTGCTGAAGGCCACGCCGGAGCGCCTGCTGCTCGACGTGCAGGGGGTGGGCTACGAGGTCCACGTGCCGCTTTCGACCTGGTACGAGATCGAAAAACGGCGCGACGAGCCGGTCCGCCTGTTCATTCACACCCACCTGCGGGAGGACGGCATCGCCCTCTTCGGCTTCTGGACGGAGCGCGAGAAGCTCCTCTTCGAACGCCTGATCGCGGTCTCCGGCATCGGCCCCCGGCTGGCGCGGGTGGTCCTCTCCGGCATGGCGCCCGACGACCTGCTGGGCGCCATCGCCGCCGGCGACATCGGCCGGCTCTCCACGATCCCCGGCGTGGGGAAGAAGACGGCCGAGCGCATGGTCCTCGAGCTCAAGGACAAGATGCGCGAGCTCGCCGCCGAGCTCCCCGAGACGGCGGCCGCCGCTCCGGGCGCCGACCAGGACGTCGTCTCCGCGCTCGTCAACCTTGGCTACAAGTCGAGCCTCGCCGAGCGCGCCGTGGGCGAAGTCCGCCGCGAACGCCCCGACGCGGCCTTCAACGAGCTGCTGCGCGCCAGCCTGAATCGGCTGTCGCGAGCGTAGACTCAGCACGAATTGCAGTAAGAATCGCCCCCAATCGCCCAACCGGGAGCACTTTGTCTCAAGAGGAGGGCCCTGTAGGCGCCCGAGCCATACCGGCATGGGCCTCACCCGCGGGGTTTGGAGGTTTGAATGTCGCTACGAAATCGAAGGATCTGCGTCGCGATCGCCCTGGTGGCGGCTCTCACCCTGGCAGCCCCGGTGGCCAGTTTCGCCGCCGGGCTTGCGGAGGGAAGAATCTCCCCGCCAGGAGCCTGGAAGGCCGCTTGGAGCTGGCTGACCAGCGCCGTGTTCCCGAAGGGAAGCCTCCGGGTCCTGGCGAACCGGTGGGAGAAAGAAGGGGGAGCGATCGATCCGAACGGTACGGTCTCCACGGCCGCGACTCCCGCTCCCGCGCCCCGGCCGCGGTTCAGCGGCGGTGGCGGGTAACGGGGTAAACGGGCACGAATTGGCAGCAGGACCCGGCTTGTGAGAGAATTCACAGGCTAGGAGGAAGAACTGTGGATTGTCATCCGACGGCGGTGGAGCTGGAAGGTCTCGTCGTGGGCAGCCTCTCCGCCCAGCAACGACGGACCGTGATCACTCACCTCGTCCGCGGCTGCACGGCGTGCAGCGCCGTCCTGGCGCAGTACATCCCTCTGTTGGCCGGCAAGGCGGACCGGACCGCGCTTCCTCCTCCCCCTGACGACCTCTACGATGGCGCCCTGAGCCGGGCGGTCGACTCCATCCGGCGGCTCGGCATGACCCTGCCCGGGGCCAAGATGGTCAAGACCCGGGAGCTGAAGAAGCAGGACGCCTTGGAGCTGCTCGCCGTCCGCGGCGTCGCCGGGCTCCGGGACGTGCCGGCTCACTTGCTGGACGTTTCCTTGTTCGAGGCGTTGCTGGAACGGAGCTGGAGCCTGCGGTACGAAGACCCCGGCTCGGCGGTGGAGCTCGCCCGCTGCGCCGTGCAACTGGCCGAGGGCTTGAACGCTGTCGAGCTCGCAGCGCGAGAGCTCGCGGACCTGCGATGCCGCGCCGCGATCGAGTTGGCGAACACCCTCCGCGTGGCCGACGAGCTGGACCCGGCCGAAGCCTCTTTGCAGCGCGCCACGGAGCTCTTCCTGCTGGGCACCCAGGACGACCTGCTCGGAGCGCGTCTCTTCGACGTTCAGGCGTCCTTGTATGCCGCCCGGCGCCACTTCGACCTGGCGTGCTCCTCGCTGGACCTCGTGGCCGACGTCTACCGGCGCCACGGCGACGCGCATCTCGCCGGCCGCGCGCTCATCAGCAAGGGCATCTACCTGGGCTACAGGGGCGACGCCGAAGAAGCGGTCCGCCTGATCGGCGCGGGGCTCGCCGGCCTCGATGCCGGACGCGACCCGGGGCTGGTCTCCTCCTCGGTGCAGACCCGGGCCTGGTTTCTGGTGGATTGCGGGCGTTTCCTGGAAGCCCGCGCGGCGCTGCGGGATCTCCAGCAGCGCGATCTCGGCGGTCGCGTCAACGAGCTGAAGGTGCGCTGGCTGGAGGGGCACATCGCCGCCGGCCTGCACGAGCTCGACCTCGCCGAGCACGCTTTGCGGCAGGTGAAAGAGGGCTTCGAGCAAATCGGCCTGGCCTACAAGGCGGCGCTGGTCGGCCTGGAGCTGGGAGCGGTCTGGCTGCAGCAGGACCACCCCGATGCCGCAGAGGGAATGGCCCTGGAGTGCACCGACGTCTTCCTTGCCCTGGGCGTCCAGCGGGAGCTCCTGGCCTCGATCCTGGTGCTCCGCAAGGCGGCCGAGACGCGAGGCCTCACCGTCGCGCTCCTTCACCAGGTCATCGACGCCCTGCAAGAGGGGGAGCGGGGTCCGGCCCGCCTCAGGACTCCCGCCCAGCCGTAGCCCGCCGTCTTCGGCTCAGATCCGTTCCAGGATGGTGGCGATTCCCTGGCCGCCGCCGATGCACAGGGTGACCAGGGCCGTGCCCAGGCCCCGCCGCTCGAGCTCGTCGAGCGCGGTGCCGAGGAGCATGGCGCCGGTGGCCCCCAGCGGATGGCCCAGGGCAATGGCTCCGCCGTTGACGTTCACCCGCTCGGGATCGACCCCTAAGTCGCGGATCGTCTTCAGGGGGACGACGGCGAAGGCCTCGTTGATCTCCCAGAGGTCGATATCGCCTGGCTCCATGCCGGCTGCCCGCAGCGCCTTGCGCGACGCCGGGGTGGGGGCGGTGAGCATGATCACCGGCTCGGCGCCGGCGGTCGCCACGGCGCGGATGCGGGCCCGGGCCTTGAGCCCGTGGTCCCGGACGTAGTCTCCCGAAGCGAGGAGCACGGCCGCCGCGCCGTCCACGATGCCGCTGGAATTGCCGGCGGTGTGGACGTGGTGGATCGCCGCCACCTGCGGGTACGGACGGCGGGCGATCTCGTCGACCGTTTCGGCGTCCGGCCCGATGGGCGAGGCGCCGAAGGCTGCAAAGGCGGGCGTCAGGCCGGCAAGCCCTTCGGCCGTCGTCTCCGGCCGCGGATACTCGTCCTTCTCCAGCAGCACGGCGCCCGTCTCCGGGTCCCGCACCGGGAAGAGGCTGCGGCTGAACCGGCAGTCGCTCCGGGCCTGAGCCGCCTTGCGCTGCGACTCCAGGGCGAAGGCGTCCACCTCTTCACGGGAGATCCCCTCCAGGGTGGCGATGAGGTCGGCGCTGATCCCCTGCGGCACCTGGAAGTGCCGGGCCCGCAGGCGCAGGTTGCCGCCGTCCTGGCCGGCGCCGTCGGCGCCCAGGGGCAGCCGCGACATGCTCTCGACACCGCCCGCCACCACCAGCCGCTGCGCCCCGGACGCGACACCCATGGCGGCGAAATTCACCGCCTGGAGGCCCGAGCCGCAGAACCGGTTGAGCGAAACGCCGGTCACCTCCACCGGCCAGCCGGCAGCGAGGACGGCGTTGCGGGCGACGTTCGCCCCCTGCTCGCCGACCTGGGAGACGCACCCGACCACCACGTCGTCGACCTCGTTCCGGTCCAGACCTGTGCGGCCGGCGAGCGCTTCGAGGGTCTGCGCGAGAAGCTCCTGGGGGTGAACGCCGGACAGAGCGCCCTTGCCGGCCTTGCCTTTGCCGCGGGGCGTGCGGGTTGCGTCGAGAACGTAGGCTTCCATGGCAAACCTCCTGTGCGAACGAACATCACGACCCTAGAATACGAACGATCGTGCTATTTTGCAAGCGGCGGTCCAACGGGATCCGTCAAATCTCCTCCGCCCCCAAGCCCACCAACTCCATCAGCTTCAGAGCGTTGACCGTGGTGGCGACCCCGGGGTGCATCACGTAGTCGAAGGTCATGGGCGGGTCCTCTCCGGGGTGGAGAGTCTCCCGGAAGTGGACGGGTATGCAGGCAGCGGCGATCTCGGGTACCTCGGCGAGTTGGAGGTCGTGGGTGGAGACGGCGCCGAGCGCGCCTTGCTGCAACAGGTGGATCACCACCCGGCGCACCGCCACCTGCCGTTCGTAGCTGTTGGTGCCCCGCAGCACCTCGTCCAGGAGATAGAGGAGGGTGCCGCCTGCCGCCCTGGCGCGGTCCGCCTCCTTCACGATGCCGCGGATGCGCTGGAGCTCCGCCATGAAGAAAGAGACCCCCTCGGCCAGCGAGTCCTCCACCAGGATGCTGGTGCCCAGCGTCACCGGCGGCATGCGCAGCGACTCGGCGCAGACGGGTCCGCCGGCCTGCGCCAGCACGGCGTTGACGCCGATCGCCCGCAGCAGCGTGCTCTTGCCGGACATGTTGGAGCCGGTCACCAGCAGGAAGGTGCCGGCCGGACCCAGCGTCACGTCGTTGGCCACCCGCTGGCCGTCGCGGATCAGCGGATGGCCCAGCCCGCGGGCCGCGTAGGCGGGCTCGCCCCCGGCGACCCCAGGGAACGTCCAGCCGGGATTCTCGAAGCGTAGGCCGGCGAGCGCCGACAGGGCCTCGAAACGGCCCAGGGCCGCGAGCCATCCCCGGACGCAGGGGCCGGCCTCCCGCTGCCAGCGCTCCAGCAGCGCCAGCACGTGGAGGTCCCAGCAGAGGAGCGACTGGAGAAGAAGGTAGAGATAGGACGAGTGGCGCACGTGCGAGAGCTCCATCCGGCGGTGGAGCAGGAGCATCCAGCGATGGGCGGCCTGCCCCTCGGCGGTGAGCTCGCCGGCGATGCGCTGGAGCTCGTCCGCAGCGAAGGACCTGCTATCGATCCGCTCCAGGGCTTCAGCGTAGCGCTGGAAGTCCCCCTCGGCGGTCTCGATGCGGTTGAAGCTGCCATGGGTCCGCTCCCGAAAGCGATAACCCAGGGAGATGTTGACCGCCGCCAGGAGGAGAAAGACCATGAGGGGGAGGATCGATCCCATCCAGAGGAGAAGAGCGGCCGGGGTCGCGACGGCCAGGAGCCGGGCGAGCCAGATCCACCACGGCCGGTCCAGCAGCCACGGCTTGTCCTCGGCCCACTGGAAGAACCGCTCCAGGTCCGGCGGCGACTTCTCCATGGGGCGCACGCCCACCTCGATCTGCTGCCGCAGGTCGATCTCGGGCCCCAGCTCGCCGACGGCCGGCTGCCGGCTGGCGATCTCTTCCGGGGGAGCAGGATTCAGCAGCCAGGCTGCCAGGTCCGCCTTGCCCGGCGGCGTGTGGACCGTCCCCAGGAGTTGGGCCAGGGAGGCCCGGCCGAAGAGATTGAGGTCCCGGGCCACGGCGCGGTCCTTCTCTCCAGGTTCGGGGAGCACGGGGATGGGCAGTCTGTCCCAGGCCCGCTCCAGCCGCAGCAGTCCCTCTTCATTGATCCGCCGCAGCTCGCGGCTGCGCCGCTGCCGCTGGACGATCCGCTCGTGAGGGGACAACACGGCCAGGAACGCCACCAGCCAGAATCCCGCCCCGGTCCACCACTCCCATCCCGGCCGTCCGCCGCGGAGGAGGATCACGAGCAGACAGCCGAAGAAGAGGAAAAACAGCACACCGCGAAGGATCGAGAAGCGAAGGGAGATCCCCGCCAGGCGCTTCTCCTCGGCGGCGGAGGCGTCGCGGCGTGCCGAATAGGTCCCAGCGGGTGAGTTCATGAGTCCACCGTATCGCGAAACCCCCTGTCTGTCCTAGGCTGCCAGAAGTGTGGCATAATTTTCGGTTTGGGATAGAGATGCCATGAGAAAAAGCAGCGAAATTGGGGGCGCATATTCAGCCGAACGGGCTGCCGCTCTGTCCGGTGTGCCTAAGAGCACGATCCATTACTGGGCTCGTCGCGACCTGATCGTCCCATCGGTAGCCCAAAAGCCTCGCATCTGGTCGTTCACCGATCTCTTGGCCTTGCGTACGGTTTATTGGCTGCGGCAGCCGAAGACTGCACTAGACCTGCAGGTGCCCCCCACATCCATGCCGAAGGTGAGGCGTGCGTTGAAGGAATTACGTGCTTTGACGCTGGATCTCTTCGAGCATGAACGTCCAATAATAAGGGTGAGTCTGAGCGGAGACGTGGTGATTGCCGCAGGCATCCTGCCGCTGCAAAAATCGGATGGTCAATACCTTCTTGAACCAGGTATCGTGGACTTGCTAGCTCCGTTTGACGGACTCCAAGGGACAAGGGGGCCCGACCTCAGCAGGCCACGGCCAACCTTACGGATCCTTCCAAGGAAGATCTCCGGCGCACCTCATGTCGAGGACACACGTCTGCCGACTCAGTCCCTTTTTGCGCTGGCGAGTCGAGGCTATGAAATTGAGACGCTTGCAAAGATCTACCCGTTTGTGAGTATTGAGGCGTTGAGAGACAGCATTGAGTTGGAAAAGCAGCTCCAACAGAATCTTAAACTGGCGGCTTGACCCCGGTGGTCCGGTTAGCGCTCGACGAAGACTTTCCTGACACGATTCTCGACGGCCTCCAACTTGGGATCCGAGAGGCGCAGCTCGTGCCGATACGCCACATCGACGCGAAATTGCGGCAGATGGACGACTGGAAGTTGCTTTTGTCTTTGCACCACTTGGGTGGGTGGGACGGAATGGTGACCACCGATTCACGTATGCTGAACCTACCGCGTGAAATGGCCGTGCTTCACCAAACCAAGCTGGCCCTCGTGGTTATCGAAAAATCAGGACATGACCCCATTCGAGCCGCGGGGTTGTTACTGGTTCACTTACCTGTGATCTGTCGGAAATTGAGCCCTTCGATCGGGCAGATTTGGAAGCTGAGCGCTGTCACCAAGAATCACGAGGATCCTATGGCGGAGCTACGAAAGATCGCCGGCCATTTGAAGGTGCCGCCTAACAAGCTGTTTCAAGACTACAAGTTGAGTAAGACGGAAATGTCTCGAAACCCGCTGATGGAGCTGGATTTTCGCTAGTTCTTGGTAGACGCCATCCGGCTGGTGCAGGAGTGTCCACCTTCTTCTATACTCCGGTCCCAGGAGGAACCACCATGCGAAGCCGTTCAGCTCTGCCGGTCCTGCTGCTCTGCCTGTCGCTGCCCCTCGGCGCCCAATCCCCGCAGCCCATCCCGATCAAGATCACCAACGGCGTGCTCGACTATCTCCATCCATCCGTCGGGCTGTTCAACAACGACGGCGAGTGCTCTGCGACGCTAATCGGCTGCAGCACGGTGCTGACGGCGGCCCACTGCATCTGCGAGTCGCCCAGCGGGCACGACTTCAACGGCGTGCCCTGCCAGGCTCGGCCCGACCTCGTGGGCCCGGCCGGCAAGCTGGTCTTCTTTCAGCACGCCGGGCTCTTCACGTTGTCGAGAATTGCCGTGAACCCCGCCTACAACGCTCACTCCGGGGCCGCAGACCTGGCGATCCTTCACCTCTCGACGCCGGTGACGAACATCGCTCCGAGCCTGCTCAACCGGGTGTCGCTGCCTCCCCTGGGCCTCCATGGCGAGATCGTGGGCTTCGGCAGCACCCGCACCAACTCCACGGACGACGGCCTCAAGCGCCACGGCTTCGTGACGACCGCGGCCTGCGATCCACCGGCTCAAGGGTTCGTGTGCTGGAACTTCAGGAAGCCCGTGGGCGCTCCCGGCTTGAACGCGGATACCTGCTTCGGCGATTCGGGCGGCCCGCTCTTCCTTTCGCTCGGCGGGCAGACGGTGCTGGCGGGCGTGACCTCCAGCGGCACCAACGACGAATGCGCGCCGGTCGACAACTCCTTCGACGCCGACGTGTTCGCGAACCTCGCCTGGATCGAGGCCGAGGGCGGGGCCGATCTGGCCGCCACCGCCTGTGGCACGGGGCCGCAGATCGGCGGCCCGGGCACCACGATCTTTGAGGGCCTCACCTCGCTGCGCAGGGGTCCACACGAGGCGCGGGGCCCCATCGAAGTCCCCGAGGGGACGGCCGAGCTTCGCGTTGCGCTCAACTCGACCGACTGGTTCTTCAACAGCAATGCACTGTACATCCTGCATGGGCTTCTGGTTTCGACCACGAATTTCGACTGCAAGAGCGACGCCTTGAGCGGACAGCAGTTCTGCAGCGTCCAGAATCCGGCGCCCGGCACCTGGTACATCCTGGTACGACATCTTTCGGGACCCGGGAGCACCGTCCAGGTGACCACATCGCTGATCCGCACCAGCCCCTGAGAAATTCCAGAGGGATCGAGGAGGTTGCTCAGAGCTGAAGGAGGACGTTCATGCGTAGCCGTTCAGCCCTGCCCATCCTCTTGCTCAGCCTCTCCCTCCCCTTCTCCCACTCCGTTCAGGGCCAGTCGCCCAAGATCGTCAACGGCCTGACCGACAGCCTCCATCCCACCGTAGGGCTGTTCAGCACCAACGGCGGCGAGTGCTCGGCGACCCTGATCGGCTGCCAGACGGTGCTCACGGCGGCCCACTGCATCTGCACCCTGCCCAACGACAACGAGCTCGACGGCACCGCCTGTGCGGCGCGCCCCGACCTGGTGACCCCCTCCGGCAAGAGCGTTTTCTTCCAGCATGCCGGGACGTTCACCCTGTCGCGGGTGGCGGTGGACCCCGCCTACATCCCCAACACCCAGTCGGACGTGGCGATCCTCCACCTCTCGACGCCGGTCACCAACATCGCGCCGAGCCCGATCAACCGGGTATCCCGTCCGTCCTTCGGGCTGACCGGCGAGATCGTGGGCTTCGGCACCACCTCGGGCAACGCCATCGACGACGGCATCAAGCGCCGGGGCAACGTCAAGATCGCCGCCTGCCAACCGGCGACCGACCAGTTCGTCTGCTGGAGCTTCGACAACCCGCTGGGCGCGCCGGGCACCAACTCGGACACCTGCTTCGGCGACTCGGGCGGGCCGCTCTTCACGTCGCTCGGCGGGCAGACGGTGGTGGCCGGCGTGACCTCCGGCGGCACCAGCGCCAACTGCCAGCCGGTGGACCTCTCCTTCGACGACGACGTGTTCTCGGACCTCGCCTGGATTCAGTCCGAGGGGGGCGCCGATCTGAACGCCACCTCCTGCGGCTCAGGGTTCCAGATCGGCGGCACGGGCACGACCGTCCTCGGCAGCTCCGGCACTCTGTCCAACGGCCAGAACCAGGCGGCGACCACGGTCGAGGTGCCGGCGTCCACGGCGGAGCTTCGCGTCGCCTTGAACTCGGCGGACTGGTTCGAAAACAGCAACGCCCTCTACATCCGTCACGGGGCTCCGGCCTCGACCACGGCCTTCGACTGCAAGAGCGCCGCGCTGAGCGGCCAGCAGTTCTGCAGCGTCCAGAATCCCGCGGCGGGCACCTGGAACATCCTGGCGAAGCACATCTCAGGCCCCGGGGGGGCCTTCCAGGTGACCGCGTCGCTGATCGGACCGGCGCCGGCGGTCGTTCCCAGCCCCTGCGTCCCCGGCCCCACCACGCTCTGCCTCAACGGCGGCCGCTTCAAGGTCGAGGGGACGTTCAACACGGGCACGCAGCAAGGTCCGGCCCAGGCCGTCAAGCTGACGGACGAGACCGGGTACTTCTGGTTCTTCTCGAACACCAACGTGGAGATCGTGATCAAGGTGCTGAACGCCTGCACGCTGAGCCAGACCTTCTGGGTCTTCGCTGGCGGCCTGACCGACGTGCAGACCACCCTCACCGTGACGGATTCGAACACCGGAGTGGTCAAGGTGTACTCGAACCCGCAGGGAACGGCCTTCAAGCCTGTCCAGGACACTTCGGCGTTCGCGACGTGCCCGTGAGGGGAGGCCCGAGAAAAGGACCTCAAGGACACCAGGGACGACAAGGACTATCAAGAATTTGTCCTTGGTGTCCTTGAAGTCCTTGGTGTCCTTTCTTAGCCCCCTTCCTTTTCCTTCCCCTTCCCCACCAACCTCTCCAGCTTCTTCTTGAGCCAGTCGGAGAAGCGCAGGCCGAACTCCTTCTGCTTTTCCTCGTAGCGCGGCTCGTGTTTCCAGTTACAGACCTGGGTCGGCTTCTCGCCCGGGAGGAAGACGTCGGCGATCTGGGTGGGGCAGATGGGGCGGGCGAGCATGCCGCTGTCCCGGCAGACGGTGACCTTCTCCAGCCCGGCGGGCTCGGGGAGCTCGGAGCTCTTGACGCCCTGGAAGGAGGCCTTCATGTAGCGGCCCCAGATGGGCAGGGCGGCGCGCGAGCCCGAGAGAGAGGTGGCGCCCGGGTTGTCCAGCCCCACCCAGACGACGGTGACGCGGTCTGGACGGTAGCCGGCGAACCAGGAGTCGCGGGCCTCGTTGGTGGTCCCCGTCTTGCCGGCCAGCGGACCGGGCACGCCGTAGCGCAGCACGCCGCGCGCCGTGCCCCGCTCCACCACTCCTTCCAGAACCGAGGTGGTGATGAAGGCCACCTGGGGCGAGAGGACCTGCTCGGGCTTTTTCGGCTGCAGGTCGCGCACGGGCTTGCCGTCCGGTCCCAGCACGGCGGCGAGCCCGTGGAGGACGGGGCGCAGCCCGCCGTTGGCCAGCGTCGAGTAGACGGTCGCCATCTCGCGTGGCGTCACGTCCGCGGCGCCGAGGGCCAGGGCCGGCAGCTCCACCAGGTCGGAGTCGATGCCCAGACGATGGGCGGTGGCCGCCACCTTGGGAATCCCCACGTCCATGGCGAGGCGGATCAGGGGCACGTTGCGGCTCATCTCGAGGGCTTTGCGGACGGTGACCGGTCCCAGGAACTGGCCGTCGGCGTTCTTGGGGGACCACGGCCCGGCGCCGGTCTTGAGCGTCAGCGGCTCGTCCTGGACGATGCTGGACTGGGAGAGCCGGCCGCTTTCGAGGGCCGTCACCAGGACGATGGGCTTGAACGAGCTCCCCGCCTGGCGGTGCGCCTGGGCCACGCGGTCGAACTCGCTGCGCCCGAAGTCGCGCCCGCCGACGTAGGCGAGGATGGCCCCCGTATGGGGATCGACGGAGATCAGCGCGGCCTCCAGGGGATCGACGCCCTTGCGGCGCCCGCCGTCCAGCTCCTGGAGGACTTCGCTCGTGGCCTTCCGGGCCAGGTCCTGCTCGCGGATGGAGAGGGTGGCGAAGAGGTTGTGGCCGCGGTTGCCCAGGCGGGTGAGACCGAAGCGGTCGCGGGCCTCGGCGGCCATGGCGTCCGCGAAGTGGGGCGCCGGCCGGACGCCGAGGCGCTGGGGCGAGGTCACCATGGGAGCCGCCAGA
>JBAPYB010000279.1:0-3092 GCA_049284515.1 Thermoanaerobaculia bacterium | reverse complement strand
GCTGTGCCCCGGGCCGTCGCCCGCCCGCTGCGCGGCCTGCCTGCCGCTGACCGGACTCCAGCCCGCTCCGATCCTCAACCGCCTCCTGCACGCGGCTCGCGCCCGGCTGACGCAGCGGGAGATCCGTCGAGCCGATGCCTACGTCATGGGCTCGCAGGCCGTCCTCGACAGTTTCCTCTCCCTCGGATGGCTGAGGGCGGAGGACGATGCGCAGGTCATTCCCTACGGCGTCGAGCGTCCGGGGGCAGCTCCACGCACAGGCGCTCCTAGGCTCCCGTTGCGTTTCGGCTTCATCGGCTCCCTCCTGCCGCACAAGGGAGCACACCTGGCGGTGGCGGCGTTCCGCGGCGTCGATCCCGCTCGCGCCACGCTCACGGTGTGGGGAGATCCGCGCATCTCGCCAGCCTACGCAGTCGAGCTCGAAGCCATGGCCTCCCCTGCCGTGCGCTTCGCCGGCCGCTTCGAGGAGGAGCGCAGGCAGGAGATCTTCGCCGGGCTCGACGTGCTGATCGTTCCCTCCCTGGGGCTGGAGTCGTTCGGCTTGGTGGCGCGCGAGGCCTTGGCGGCAGGCATCCCCGTCCTCGCCAGCCGCCGCGGCGCCCTCGCCGAGCTGTTCGACGCCGGACCGCCCTGCGGCGCCCTCTTCGATCCAGACGATCCGGCGGAGCTGGCGGCGTGGATCGAACGGCTGGCGGACGACCTTGGGATCGTGGCCCGATGGCGAGGTACTCATCCGGCGGTCAAGGGGATGGAGGAACACGCGGAGGAGATCGAAGCCCTCTACGAGCGGCTTCTTGGATGATCGTCCGGCTTATTCCCGAACGATCTCCGTCTCAGGTGCGGGCACCAGTCTTTCTGGGTGCTCTTTCTGGAGCTCCATAAGGTAGGCAACCAGGCGATACGGGTCATGTCCGAAGCGCTCCGAGATCCGGTGGCGCACCTCCCGAATAGCAGTGATTTCCTCTTCGCCCTGGTCGATCGATGTATCAAGTTCCTGATTCATGGCTTTCACCCAGAAGTTCCAGAGGAGTCGCCAGCACAGGCACATACAAGCCGAGCAAGTTGTTCACTCGACGAATATGCCCGAACTTATTGGCGTTCGCCAAGTGCTGACAATTCCAGGTTACCAGAAACTCGCACTTGTGGTAAGAGGCCAAGGCGAGGTGAAGCGCGTCGAAAGAGGGGTCCGCAGGCATGAGCCGGTGCTGGACATACGCTTCGACGATCTCCGCCACTGCCGGAGTGATCTCGAGTAGCGGCAGCTCCTGAGCCAGCGCAAGAGCATCCTCTCGGCTCGGATACTTGCCATTCCGCAGCTCGAGAAGAACGGCCTCGCTTGTCATCAACGTGTAGCGCTCGCTTCCTCCCGCCCACCAGCGCCGGGTCCAGGCACGCCGTGCCAGCGCTTCAGCTCCTGACCGAGTCGCCGTCTTGGAGCAGGCGGAGACGCCTGGCCTTCTCGCCTCACGGAACGCCATCGATTAAAGTCTCCCGGTGAGCACTCCTCTCGCCTGCACCATCATCGCGAACAACTACCTGGCCTATGCCCGGGCCTTCACCTGCTCGTTCCTGGAGCGCCATCCGGCGGGGTCGGTCTGCGTGCTCATCGTCGACCGGCCGCAGCCGGGGCACCGGTACGAGGACGAGCCGTTCGCCGTCACCTTCGCGGACCAGCTCGGCATTCCGGGCTTCGGCCACTTCTCGTTCCGCTACTCGATCGTCGAGCTGTCGACGGCGGTCAAGCCGTGGTTCCTCCTCCACCTCCATCGCACCCTGGGGTGCGACCGGGTCTGCTACTTCGATCCCGACATCCTGATCTTCGGCGACCTCGGGGAGCTGTACGACAGCCTGGGTCGGGCGGACGCCGTGCTGACGCCGCACCTGACGGCGCCGGTCGACGATTCCTGGGTGCCGGGGGAGCGGGAGATCCTGCTCTCCGGCGTCTACAACCTGGGCTTCCTCGGACTGGCGTTCAACGAGCGCACCCTGGCGTTCCTCGATTGGTGGAAGCAGCGCCTCTATCGCTGGTGCCTGCACGAGGTCCACGAGGGGCTGTTCGTGGACCAGCGCTGGATGGATCTCGCGCCCGCTTTCCTGCCGCGGACGGAGATTCTCCGCGATCCCGGCTATAACGCCGCCTACTGGAACCTCGCCCACCGCACGCCGGCCCGGCGCGACGGCGCCTGGTGGATCGGCGACGTTCCCCTGCGTTTCTTTCACTTCAGCGGCTACGACTTCAAGCGGCCGGACAGCCTCTCGAAGTTCCAGAACCGCTACACCTTCGACGACAGGCCGGACGTGCTCCCCCTCTTCGAGCTCTACGGCGAGAGCATCCGGAGGCAGGGGCAGCAGGAGGTCCAGGACTATCCCTATGCCTACGGCCGCTTCGCCAACGGTGTCGCCATCCCGGACCTGGCGCGCCGGACCTTGCGGCGGATCGATCCCGAAGGGGTGCGCTGGCCCGATCCCTTCGACACCGCGGGACCCGACAGCTTCTTCGACTGGTTGCGCCAGCCGGCGGACGACGACGCATTCGTTCCCCTTCCGCGGCTCGCCCTGCTGCTCTGGGATCAGCGGGAGGACCTGCAGCGCGTCTTCGCCCGGCCGTGGGCGGAGGACCGCCTGCCCTTCGCCCACTGGTTCGTGCAGCTCGCCGCCACCCAGCGGGAGGGGATCGATCCAGCTTTCGCCACCGGGCTCGCAGGCCTCCTGTCCCGGGTGAGCGTCCCGTCCGAGCAGTCGATGACCCGCCTGGTCTCGCTGATGCACCAGCCGGAGAGAGAGGCTGGAGAGCTCCAGGGCTCGGAGATCGCCTGGCTGACCGCCGACGCCGGCCATGACTCGTCGCGGCGGCC
The DNA here is from genome assembly GCA_049284515.1 of Thermoanaerobaculia bacterium. GTDB lineage: Bacteria > Acidobacteriota > Thermoanaerobaculia > Multivoradales > UBA5704 > DATARR01. Next base: position 237 of record JBAPYB010000279.1, on the reverse strand, counting down.
CCGGGTGCCCCGGCTGGCTCTCGAGATCTACCGCCGGCGTTCCGACCTGCTGCGGGCGTATCCCGATCCCCTGGGCGCCGACCGCAAGACCCTGGCGCTCTGGTTCGTCACCTCGGGCCGGCAGGAGTACCGGCTGCCGAAGGCCGTGGTGGCTCCCGTGCTCCGCACCCTGCCGTGGCGGCAGCGGGCCTGGGCGCTGTTGTGGTGGGAGCGGCAGAAGCGGCGGGAGAAGACCGC
>JBAPYB010000278.1:0-8457 GCA_049284515.1 Thermoanaerobaculia bacterium | reverse complement strand
GGCTGGAGCCGGCTCCGGGGTTTCCGGCGCTCCGGCGGCGGGCTTCTCCGGCTCGTCGCTCATGCCCGGACCTCGGAGGACGCCGTCGAAGACGAAACGGCCTTGGGCTTGGCCACCGTCATGCGGTCGATCTTGCGTTGCAGGTGGAGGAGCCCCCAGAGGAGGGCCTCGGGCCGCGGCGGGCAGCCGGGCACGTAGACGTCCACCGGGATCACGCGGTCCACGCCCTGGGTGACGGCGTAGGTGCGGTAGGGGCCGCCGCAGGTGGCGCAGGCGCCCATGGCGAGCGCCCACTTCGGCTCCGGCATCTGGTCCCAGAGGCGGCGCACGATGGGGGCCATCTTCTCCGTCACCGTGCCGGCGACGATCATCAGGTCGCTCTGGCGCGGCGTGGCGCGGAAGACCTCGGCGCCGAAGCGGGACATGTCGTGCCGGGGATCGAGCACGGCCATCATCTCGATGGCACAGCAGGCGAGCCCGAACTGCATCGGCCAGATCGCCGAGCGGCGCGCCCAGTTGAAGATCTTGTCGTAGGTGGTGGTGAGGACGTTCGCCTCGACCGAATCCATCAGGCCCAACGCAGCGCCCCCCGATTCCAGATGAAGACGTACCCCGTGATGAGAATGACGAGGAACACCGTCATCTCGATGAACCCGAAGAGGGCCAGGCGGTTGAACATCACCGCCCACGGGAAGAGGAAGATCGTCTCGACGTCGAAGATGACGAAGAGGACGGCGATCAGGTAGTAGCGGATGCTGAAACGGTGATCGTGGGCGAGGGTCTCGGGCTCGTTGCCGCACTCGTAGGGGTCGAGGTTGGTGGCGGCCGAGCTGCCATGGCGCAGCAGCTTGGCCGCCAGCAGCGACACCATCACGAAGATGATGGCCACCAGGGTGAACACGAGGATCGGCAAATAGCTCGTCATGGTTGAGCGCCTTCACCTCCGAGGATACGAACCGGGAACCCCTTTCGCCGCCGCACGGGTCGGATTGCGGGCGTATTCTACCTGCGGGGTGGGGCGTGTCAAGGATGGGGGGAGACCGGCCCGGGAGGGGCTGGGAACTCAGGTAGTGGCGGTCCTTCCGCCAACAGGGGCCCAGCACGTCAAGGTCGAGAGTCGCCTGGCGGCGAGGACCGTGGTGGTGGGGCCGGCCGCCTCGCTCGGCGCGGATCCAGGTCGTGAAATCCACTGTGGGCTGTCAGGCCTGTTCCCCCACCAGTAGCCGCACTCGCCGTAGCGGGCCTCCTCCATGGAGGCGGCGAAGGGGATGCGGCCTTGGGCACGGATCAGGGACTGGGTCGGGGCATGGGGCGAGAAGCTTATCTTGCTCGGGGATACACTGCTCGGGGACACACTTCGCAGTCAGGTGTACTCGGGTCAAGGCGATCACGCGGCCACTTCGAAGTAATCCTTCTTGAGTCAAACGCTTTCTCTTTGGCGGTCAAGAAACAGTGATAACTGCATTGACATCCGACTCTCCGACGAGTAGTTTTCCTTGCCATGCAAAACTCACTTTCCCCACAGTCGGAAGACGCTCACTTCTTGCAGCTCGCCTTCGAGCAGGCGCTAAAATCTTACCGCGAGGGCGGCCTCCCCATTGGCGCGGTTCTTATCAAGAACGGCCAACTTGTCGCACAGGGTCACAATCGGAGAGTTCAGGAAGGTGACCCTATTGCGCATGGTGAGATGGACTGCCTACGTCGAGCGGGCCGGCAGCCCTCCTATTCAAATATGACGCTCTACACGACTCTTAGTCCCTGCATGATGTGTTCTGGCACGGTCGTTCAATTTGGCATTCCACGCGTCGTAGTAGGGGAGGATTTGAATTTTCCAGGAAATCTAGACTTCCTCCGCTCACACGGAGTTGAGGTTCTTTTGGTAGAAGATCCGCAGTGTATTGAGCTTATGCGTCGTTTTATCTCGGAACGCCCAGATCTCTGGGATGAGGACATTGCAGGGAGGACGCATGTTTAAACTATTCCACCTCTATTCTGAGTTGCCTTCCTCGGATGACGAGATTCACGAGCAAATTAAAGCCCTTCGCCATCTCACTGAGGCAGAGGATCATCAGAAGCTCTTCGATCATCTTTATGGATGCCTCTCAATATTGGACGCGAAATCGGCATCGCTTCTCACTTTCAATTCCATCATTACGGCGGTCTATGCCATCTTCATGACAAATGAGCTGCACATAGCTGGCTGGATCATGATTCATCTAGGAATGCTTTTCATTCTTGTATCGTCCTTACTTCTTTTGTCTGTCGTCTGGGTGCATTGGTCAACAACGGGGCATCTTAACGATCTCAACGTCCACATGGTGACCCTTTTAAGAGTTCGGCGTGATCGAACGGTAAAGTACCGCCTCGCGTGGAATTTTTCGGTTACGTCATTGCTGATCCTTACGTCCTTCTTTGTAGGACGATTTGTAGTCCACTTTCCTTGACGTCTCTGAATGCGGTGAACCCTTGGTTCGATGGGTAGATCGGAGGGCCGGTTTGAGGCCCAAAGGGCCGCCCTCCTAGAGCCCAGGGCCGAGGCCGGAGGCCGATGCCCTGGGTGGAGAGGGGACAACGCAGTGCGGCCTGAAGGGCCGCGAGACCGTTGGCCCGGCGTGCCATCCCATAGGTCGCGTTCGTCAAATTCGACCTCATACGAGAGTTTGGAGAGGGATTGAGCCCCGGTGGCGGTGACTCGAGCACGGGTCTGACGATCTGGCAAGCCGGGTTCTCGCGGCCCTTCAGGCCGCAGAGGGAGGGATGCCCTTTTTCCCAGGGAGTCGGCCTCCGGCCTCGGCCCTGGGCTGGGCTCTCCCGACCCGTTGGGCCGGTGGACCGTTCGATGAGGTCGGAAATTGTGGTCAGACTCACGGTGCGGTTCGGGGATCACCGGCGATCTCGGATGATCGTTTCCGGAACAGGCTCTCCTCGTACGACGACACCCCGAAGACCCTTCGGTTTTCCGCCCTGCCACTCCACATCTCGTGGCAGGGAAGCGGCTTGGATCGCGGAGATCACCGGATCCAGGCCCGAGGGCTCTTCCTGGTATACCCGGTTCAGCGCCTCGGTAACACCTTCGTTCCGGTGGGACCGGAGGTACCCCTCGATCGCTCTCGCGTAGAGCTCGCTTCGCGACATTCCCAGCCTTTTGGCGAGTTGGTCGGCGGCTTCGACAACCGGGTCGGGAAGAGAGACGACCGTTTTCATAAGATCAGTATAGATGCAGGACGGCTTTGGGGCTCGGAGTGACCAGCAGTCGCGCCGCCTCCAGCGACACCTCCAAAGGATAATGGCCCAGGGGGGAGCATGCCGAAGGATTTGACCAAGGATGCAGTCCTTGTTACGGTAAAGACATGTCGAGGGTCACGAGAAAGCTCCAGATCACGATACCCAAAGTGCTGGCGGACCTCCGCCGGTTCGACGAGGCCACGGAGCGGCAGCGGGCACGGGAGGTGGGCAGACCGCCGGTAGACAGGGGAACGGAGCGGGGTTGGCGGCGAGAGGACCTCTATACCCGTGGCAGTTCTCGTTGACACCAACGTCCTCGCTACGATCGTCTCTATCCGGACAAGCAACGGCTCGCGGAGTGTTGACCTCTGTCAAGCCGGTTCCCGCGGCCCTTCAGGCCGCCAGGAGGGGATGCCCTTTTTCCCAGGGAGTCGGCCTCCGGCCTCGGCCCTGGGCTGGAATCTCCCGACCCGTTGGGCCGGTGCGAGGATCCGGCGACGGTCTTCCTCGGCGGGAGAGCGGGACCCGCCGAGTTGACTGCAACCTTTCTGAGCCGGACTGCGCGACCCGTGCGACGCGTCGCGCGACCAGCCGGATCCGCGAAGCGACCCGTCTCCCGGGTGCCGCGACCCGTGGGTCGGACTGCGCGACCCGAGGGTCAAGTGACGCGACCCGAGGGTCAAGCTTCCCGACCCTTGGGTCAAGAGTTCTGACCCTTGGGTCAAGAGTTCCGACCCTTGGGATAGTGGGGTAACTCTGTGTTGCCGATAACTTCAGGATTCCGTCACGCACTCCAGGCCGACGACTCGGGCCGGCGGCTTCTCCCCGCCCGCCCATGCGTCCCCGTCAATAGGCTTGGCGGGCCGGCCGCCCTGCGAGTAGGCTCCGCTCCATGCCAGAGTGGCTCAAGTCTATCCGCGAGGAAATCGTCAAGGGCGTCCGCGCTGCCTCCGTCGGGAAGGTCGTTGTGCCTGTGATGGCCTTGATAGGCGTTGGACTCCTGGCAATATCGAAGGTCTGGCAATCCGCCCTAGCGGGGCACTCAGAAGGGCTCCGCCTATCCGTCTTCTTTGGGTTGGTGGCCCTGAACCTCTGGTCCCTGTGGCTAGCACTCCGGACTGTCCGCGTTGAAATCCGGCCCGTCAGCGGAGCCCAACCGCAGGCTCTAGTAGAGATCACAAACCGCGGCAGGACTGGCGAGTTCTACGCTAGCGCGAAAGTTCTATGGGCAGTAGGCGAAGGCGTCATGGACTTCCAGGATCGAACGTTGAGACCGTCCTGGAAGAGGTCCGAAACTTCTGATCCGATTCTTCTGGAGAGAGACCAAGCGGAAAGCCTTGTCTTGGTGACTTGTTCTTACACGCCATGGATTGGACCCGAAATACCGAAGGGCGTGGAATGGTTTCGGATCAAACTGGAAGACGCCGGGGGCCATGGTGAGGTTTTCTCGTCACTTACGCAAGAGAAGACCGAAATCTGCATCCGCGTGACAGTGGCCCGGAAAAAGAGTCCAACGGAATTCCGGCAACCGAGATCCCTTGTTGGGGATTTTATAATCACCGGTCATCCTGATTGGTATCTCACGATTAAACCCGCTAGCTCTGTGCTGCCGCCAGCAGCTCCGCCAGAGACCAGGGCTTCCGGGTGACGCCTGCCGCCATGGCAGGCGTCATCCGGATAGACTTGTGCATCCTCACGAAGTTGTAATAAGCGAAGTAGAGTGCCAACGCCGCCCGCAGGTTGCTCTTCTTCCGGGAGAATCCATTGCTTAACCTTGTGAACCGGCGCAGGTGTCCGCGCAGTGTCCAGTTAGAACGCTCGACATGCGAGGTACAGATCCGGTCCTCATCCGGTGAGCCACTGACGGCAATTTTCTCCTGTCCTATCAGGCGCGGCGGAGCATACCGCCGCGCCTCAGTGCCGCCCATGCTTCCGAATTCTTTGATCGTCTGGCCGTAGGCTACGCGGCTTCCCATGGCATATTCCACGGCGTTCGGGTAAGCGTTGAACCCGTCTGTCGAAAGCTGGAAGTCGCCCGAGGTCGCCGTGCTGAGTTTCTGTATGAAATCGTGGGCATCCCAGGTGTTGCGCCGCCCCAGGTGCCACGCCAAAATCAGCTTGGAGTGCCGCTCGATTCCGATGTAGCAGAAGGAATCTCCCGCGTCAGGGTCGGCAATTTGCTTGCGGGTAACTGTGCCCTGCTTGGCCCGGATGTAGGTCCAGATTTCGTCTGCCTGGACATCCTGAACGGGCACGCCTTTAATGGTTTCAGTTAACATCCGCTCGCAACCTTCGCCGACCTGGACGAGCAAGCGCATAATGGTTTTCTTTTCGGTTCCCGTGATGCGCTCGATCGCGCGGACGCTGGAACCTTCACACAAGAGGTTCAGGCACAGCAGCGCACGGTCGACGGGCAGATTCATGGCGCCCAACTGACGGGCCGGCCGCTCGGAACAGGTCTTGCGGCAGGTCAGGCAGCGATACCGCTGATTTCCTTTGCGGTCCCGTCCAAACTTCTTAGTAGGTGCTTCACAGGTAGCGCACTGCATGACGGGCTCCCTTGCGGAAAGCCCGGCCGGGAGCCATAATGCCGATTGCGGTCTGCTCGGCTCCGGTCGGGCGGGTCAAGGCCCCGGCGGTCGTTTGCAGCGACTCCGGGGCCGTTTTGTTTTTGACTTCCATGGACAGAGCATAGCCGATGGCTATACACAAGTCAAGGAGTTTGCGAGAGATTTTTTCCTTGACTTGGCTAGCGTTTGGCTATACCATCCTCCCATGAGCGAGAAACCGAAGCGGCGCCATTCTTCTGCCCTCTTCATCCGCGTCACCCCCGAGCATGAGGAGATGATTAAGCGGGCCGCGGAGCTGGCGGGAACGAGCGTGTCCGACTGGATTAGGAGTTCCCTCATCCGCACGGCCCGGCGAGACATCGCGGAAGCGGCCCGCTATGAACCGGCGGGGAAGGCTCAGGAGTAGCAGGCCAAGTTGCCAGCGGAATGGCCCGAGAGGGCGGTGAACGGGTGGGCGTGGAGTGGTGACGTTCCGCATGCCGATTCCCCTTTCTGGGGTTGCGGCGCGGACCGACAGGGAGTACACTACCTATTGGACTGTCACCCCCTGCGATCCGCGCTCGGGTTGACTGAATCGCCAGCGTGCAACCGCTGGCGATTTCCATTTTGGGACGATTCCACGCGCTGGTCCACGGATTATTGCCCTACCCGAATAATCCGTCCGCCATCGGATTATTAGGGCCCTCGAATAATCCGATGAGCATCGGATAATTTGGGGCGGTCTATAATCCGATGGTCGAATTACGAACGGACTATGGACAGATAGCCTGTCGGCACCGTCAACTCCTCGGCGGCCTGGAGCCTATCCCAGACCTTTTTCTCGTCTAGGCCGTCCTCTTCTTTCTCTAGCTCGTTGGCGATTTGCGTAGGACTTCGTCCGTCAAGTCGTGCGTCGAGAAGCCTAAGATATCGAGCCCAGAGTGCGCGAGAGTGCTTTGAGCGCTTCGTCTTAATCTTCAGCCAGCTCTGCGCTTGCTTCAGCTTCCGCTCCGCGGATGCAAGTTGAGGGGCCAGCGGCAGGAGGAGATTGAATTCGACTATAGGGTAAGTAGGGCCGCGCGCCATGAAAGACGCGCCCTCTGCTAGAACCTCCATGCTGCCGAAACCAAGATTGAAACTAAGATGGGTTGGGAGATCGGTCGCGGGATTCAGCAGAGCATCCAGGCACCATTTCCCTCGCTCTTCTGCGATTAGCCAGAAGTCAGGGTCTTCGGGGTTATCGTCCCTGGCACCCTCGGACCAGCCTTCGAATTCGCCCTTACCGGCGCGAAACCGAGAGAGAGCGGCCGTCCAGTCTTTGCGGTATTCAGGATTGCGCCGAAGGAATTCCCACGCCCAACGGTAGGGCGAGAACGTTTTGGGGAAATTGTAATCAGCAGCCTTGTGCCAGTCCGCCATGCGCACCCCCACAGGTGCATCCCACGGAGAAAGAAAAGAAGCTGGCGCGGCGGGCCGGTTGTGGGGGACCGGCGTTCGGGTCATGACTCCCTAGCCGCGCCTACAGGGTGATTCTACCCCTTCTTCTTCGGTGGCCGCTTCCCGGGCTTGGCGCTGCTGTCGATCTTTTCGAGCGCCTTCTGCACGAGGTCGAGCTTGGCGACTGCGGCGGCGAGACTCTTCGTCGCTTGAGCAACGGCGGAGCGGATGGCGCGGGTGTCTGCGGCTCGGCGCGCCGCCTTGCGTAGCTTCTTCGGCCCCTTCGTCTGCGCAGATTTCTTGCCGGGCGAAAGCTCTTCGTCCTTGGGCATGCGTGGCTCCTTTAGAATCCTCTTACCCTACCAGAAGCGTCGATCCGGACGCGAACAGGGCCGGCCCCTTCGCGGAGCCGGCCCGGGCACTACGTCGCTTCGCGCTCGTGGCGCTCTATCAGCGGGCCTGCCCGTATGTCCCCGTCCTCCCCGCCGCTGCGCGCCCACACACCGCTAAGCTCCGCCGCCAGTGCCCTTGCCTCCCTGGCATAGCGGAACGTGGCGACGATCCGCCGGCCCGGAAGATAGACCAGGGTCTGACAGTGAGTGGAGCCGGCCGGGATCGGGCCTCCGGGCGTGCCGTGGAAGTGGCCGAAGGGCCGGGAGATCCACCCGGGAATCTCCAGGTCCGCTCCGTCCTCAAAGACGACGCGGAAGCGGCCACGACGCCAGATAAGCGGCAAGGGAAGGCCCGCTTTGGCGCGGAGCTTCAAGTAGGCGTCCAGGGCGCACGCCGCCCAGCTCCCCACGGAGGAGAAGCCTTCCGAGTCCGCCGCTTTCTTCCAGGCGATGGACTGCGGCATGCTCGCCCTCATGCTGAAGGTGGCGACCTTCATTGCACCCTCTCGGGCTTCAGGCTGCGCTCCCTCATGACACCTTCCCGAGCCAGGAGTTCAGCTCAACTTCCAGCCGGTCCGCCAGCTCGCCCACGGCAAGCGCGATGCTGGCGCCGACTCCTGCAAGCCTCACTTCGTACTCGCTTGAGCCGGTGAAGGCCGGGCCGCACCAGGAGGACATGGCGCCCTGGAGAAAGCGCATGTCCGCCACGGCGGCGCGCAGCTCGGCGGGGAAGATGCCTTCCCGATGGTTCGGCCACTCGCCCCAGGTGGCGAGCGCCATGTCGAAAAGGAGATGGCCGAACCCCCGGAGTCGGGCGTTGGCTTTGGCGTCCGGGAAGTGGACGATGAAGACCT